>NZ_JBGLYQ010000011.1:0-170291 GCF_047304105.1 Duganella sp. Dugasp56 | reverse complement strand
TTTCGCCTGGCGGGCGACGGGCCGGCGGGCCGCGGGCGCCGTCAGCGTGGCGAGGCGCGGCAGGGTGGTATGCACGCCGCGGGCGCCATCGTTGGCGCCGATGCCCGCGCCGCGCGTGGAGGTGCCGTTGGCCGTGACGCTGAGGGTGCCGGCGGTGATATCGTTGGTACCAGTACCGCCGTACACGGCCCCGTGCGAAGTCAGTCCGACATCGCCGCTGCCGGCGTTGATCAGTTGAGAGATGGTCAGTTCGCTGGTGGCGCCGCCGCCGGCTGTCAACGCCACATTGCCGCCCATCGTGTGCACGCCGCTCAAGGAACCGCCACCCGACTCGATCAGCGTATTGGCCGGCAACACTCCGACCGTGAAGCCCGCGCTATTGCTGTACGAGATGGCCGTGCCATTGGTTTCTGCCGCCAGCGTCGAGATCAGATTGCCCGCGTCACCCAGCGTGACGATCCCGCCCGCCGACAGACCCAGCGTGTTGACCACGATAGGCCCACCCTGGGTGATGGTGCCGCCGCTGCCAAGGCCGATCATCGTGGTGACCGGATTGATGTCGGTCGCGACGGCCGTGCCGGCGGTGGTGATGCCGGCCACATAGAGATCTCCCGGCGCTTCGGAGTCGCCGTAACGGCGGCCGATGCCGATATTCGGCGCGACCACGCGGTCGAGCCGGGTGATCGCCAGGCAGCCGCCCACCCCGCCCACCTGGCAGGTGGCCGAACCCACCGTGATCGGCCGGCCCGTGGTGTGGGGCTGCAGCACCACGGTGTTCCCGGTGACGGTGTCGTTGAGCGTCAGGTTGTCCGTCTCCAGCGACGCGCTGGCGGTGCCGACGTCGACCGGCTTGCTGATGATCAGCGAATGGGTGATGAAGCCGGTCGACAGTTCCAGGTCCTGGTTATTGGTCGACAGTCCGTTGATGGTGGTCACGCCATCGATGGCGGTCACGCTGCCGACGGTCAGGTTGTTGGCGACATAGATTTCCGACGGCCCCTTGACGCCGGCGCCGCCCTGGTTCAGCGCTCCGCCCAGGGCGGTGAAGTTATTGGTGATCAAGTTCAGCTCGGCCGGTCCCGCCGCCTCCAGCACCAGCGTGCCGCTGGATACGATCAGCGGCGCGCCGACGTTCTGACTGATGCCGGCGCCGTCGGACTTGAGCTTGATAGTCTGGCCAGCCCCGGAAGTGACGCCGCTGACGCCGTCGACCGTCTCGACCGAGATCTGGTTGGCGGAGCGATAGGCGAACGAACCGCTGGTGGAGCCGGCGATGCGGCCGGTGCCGTTGGCCTGGTCCAGCGCGACGTCGGTGCCGGTGAACGCGACTCTGGTGATGCCGCCGATGGTGGCGCCGGCGCTCTGCGTGATGGCGCCGCCGGAGGTCAGATGCAAAGCCGAGCCGACATGCTCGAACGCGCCGCCGCTGCCATTGCCCAGCGCCGATTCGATGGCGACCGCGCCGGAAGTGGACGAGCCGATGCGCAGAATGGGCGCGTTCACGCCGTTAAGTTCGCTGCTGGTCAGACGCAGCACACCGCTGCTATCGGCCGCCAGCGCTCCGACCTTGACCGATACTCCGGCGGTGTGCGGCGCCAGGGCGACGCCGCTGGTGCTGGTGATGGTGCCCGCCAGGCTCATGTTGTCGGCCGTGATCAGCGGCGTCGCGCCACCGCTGGAAATCGAAGTGCCGGCCTGGGTGGTGAACACGCCGTCCACGCTGCCGGCATCGATGGTCAGCCCGCCGCCCGCCGTCGCTATGCTGGAGGTGCCATTGAGGGTGACGCCGGTCGTGCCCTGCATGTACAGCACGCTGCCATTGGTGGCGATGCTGCCGTTGCCGCTCATGACCACGCCGCCCAGCGCGTTGAACGCGGTCGTGCCGTGGGCCTGCAGTTGCCCGCCGTTGCCGATAGTGATTGTTTTCGCCGCGTTGGCGTTGGCGATGGTTACCAGCCCCGTCGTCAGCACGTCGTTGATGATCACGTTGCCGCTGCCGCCGTTGAGTGAGAGCATGCCGTTCAGGGCGCCGCCGTTATACAGATCCAGCGCGCCCGAGATGGTCACGTCGGCGGTCTGCGAGCCATTGCCGAGATAAATGTAGCCGGTGGTGTCGATGGTACGCAGTTCGGCTTCGGTCAGGCCGAGCACCCGCGTGCCGGGGGCGCCGCTGACATCGGTGGCGCCCGTGCCCGCGCGGATCAGCGTATCGCCGCTGCCCGGTCCGATGGCGACGCCGCCGCTGCCCGCATGCAAGGCGCTGCCGGTGAAGGACATGGCGTCGGCCTTCAGGTTGATCAAGCCGCCACCGCTGCTGACGCTGGAGCTGGCCGGCATGGTCAGCTGGGCGTTGTTGTCGAACGCGAACAGCTGGATGCCGCCGCCGTTGCTGACGATAGGCTGCGATGCCACCAGCGAAATCCCGCCCGATCCGTAGACCGCGATGCTGCCGCCAGCGCTGGTGATGGATTTGTTGATGCTGGTTGTGTAGCCGCTGGCGTTGTCCAGATACACAAGGCCGGCGCCTTGCTGATCGATGCCGTAGCTGCTGGCCCCGCCCACCGACAAATTGGTGCCGCTATTGGACAGCCGTATCACTCCTGAGGACGTGTTTTGCGCCTGCACGCTGTCGCTCATGATCGCGAGCGGGACAGAATTGCTGACGCCGTAAATACCAGTGGCGGCCTTCATGTCCAGCGCGCCGGCCTTGATGACGTTGCTGTTCAGCATCTGGATCGTACCGACGCTGGTCAGCGACACGGTGCCGTTGCCTCCGGCCGAGCTCGAACGGGCGTCGAGCCCGCTGTCGGCCCCGAGTACGATGTCGCCGCCGTTGGCGGTCAGCGTGACGTTGCCGGCGTTGAGCGCGGCCGTGCTGATGCCGCGCGCCGTCAACGCCTGCTGGGCCACCATGCTGATGCTGCCCGTCGACGAGACCACGCTGCCCAGGTTGATATTCTGCGTCGCCAGCAGGTTCACGGTGCCGCCGGCGAGGATGGAGCTGGTGTCGCTGGCGAGGCTGCCGGACGTGTCCAGCGTCAAGTTCGCCGTGCCGGCGCTCAGGTTGCCGGCGATGGTCAGGTCGTTGGTCGCGCCGATGCTGATGGCGGCGTTGCTGCCGTAGTGCGAGGCCGAGTTCAGGCTCATCCTGCCGGTGTGCGCCAGGTACAAGCCTTGCGGGCCGGCACCCGAGGCGCCGATATGGAAGTCGGTGGTGTCGCTGTTGAGCGCGTTGGTCAGCAAAGGCAGGCCCGAGGTGCCGATCGCGCCGGTGCTGCTGTTTTGCAGCATGATGCTGTCCGCGCTGATGACACTGGAGGCGCCGGTGCGCGTGATCGCGCCGCTGCCGCCGGCATTGAGCGCGACATAGCCCGAGGCCCCGGCATTGATGGTGCCGGCCACCTCGATACCGAAGGCGGAGGCTGCGGTGGTCGAGAGGTCGACCGTCGCGTTGGACGCGGCGGTGCTGACCGAGGCGATCGACAATGCATGGTTGTTGACCAGCGTGATGTTACCGCTGCCGGTGACGCTGGCGGTCAGCGAGCCGATCTCATTTTGCGTTCCCGTCAGGTTGATGCCGGTGGCGCTGTTGATGGTGGTGGCGCCGCCTTTGACGATGCCGCTGCCCAGCACCTGCCCGCTGGTGGCGGTCAGCGTCAGCGCAGAGGTTCCAGAGGTGGCGCCGTAAGTCGTGTCCGATATCGTCAGGTCGCCCGTCAGCGCCGTCAGGCTCAGGGGCGCGCTGCCGAAGCTACTCACGCCGTACGAGCCGCTGACCAGGCCCACCGTCAAGGCGCCGGAATTGACGAAACTAAAACCCGACGGCGCGTTGCTGTAACCGGCCAGGGTGTTCAGGTTGTTGGCCGTGTGATTGAGCGTAATCGCGCCCTGGTCGGCGATGATCAGCGCCGACGGCGCGCTGATCTCCGCGGTTTGAGTGATGTCGCCCTTGTAGTCGCGCAAATTGAGGGTGCCGGACGGCGCCGACACGATCGAGTCGATGGCCAGGCCGCCGGTGACGGTGGCCACGCCGGTCATGATCTCGACAGAGCCGCCGCTGGAGGTGACACCGACCTGCGTCGGGATCGCGCCGCCCGCCACCGTGCCGATCGTCAACGCGTCGGCGTCGTGATAGGAGAAGCCGGTGGCGCCCGAACCGGCCAGGGTGCCGACGGTGTTGCCGTTGTGGGTCAGGGTCACGCTGCCGGTATCGGCGATCGCCGCCAATGTCGGCACCGAGATCACCGAGGTCTGGGTGATGTTGCCGCCCGTCGTGTACAGCGACAGTTTGCCGCCCCCGGTATTGGTCACCTGCGAATTGATCGCGATGCCGGTGGTGGCAGACAAGGTCAGCTCGCTGGAATTGGACCAGCTGACCGGGCTCAGCACCGTGATGGAGCCGGTGCCGGTGTAGACGTTGACGTCCGATATGGCAAGCTGGTTCGTCAGCGTCAACGGCGTCAGCACGGCCGGCGTATTGTTGGCCTCGTAGACGAAAGGCGAGCCGCCGGTTTGCGTGATGTAGGTGTCGCTGCCGGTGGTGATGGAAATATTATTCGGATCCAGCAGCAGGGTGCCCATCTTGCCCCGGGCCGCGCGCAGATCGACCGTGCCGCGGAAATCGAGGAATTGCTTGCCGGACGACTCGGCGATGCCGCCGTTGCCGCCGGCCGCCCCGCCCCGCGCCGACACCTGTCCCGCCATCGACGTGGCGCCGTCGGCCCAGACCACCACCTTGCCGCCGTCGCCGCGCGCGATGGCGTCGGCCTCAATGCGGGCGTCGGCCCCGACCACGGTTTGCTGCGCGTTCTGCACCGCCGCGTTCTTGCCTTGGTAATCGCCGCCGACCAGCACGGTGCCGCCGCCGGTCTGGCCGCTGGCGTCGATGCGCGCGTCGCCGGTCAGCGCCACGCGCTGCCCCAGCACGGATACCTCCCCGCCCTGCCCGGCGCCGGTGGCGCTGGTCACGCTGCCCGCTTCCAGCAGCGTGTCGCGACTGGCCTTGAGCACGATCTGGCCGTTTTCGCCCACCACCGCGCTGTTGGCGTTCAAACGCCCGCGCTGGTTGACCAGCGCGCCGTAGATGCCGATGCGGCCGCCCTGCGCGATCACCTGGCCCAGGTTCAGCGCCGCGTTGTCCGGCGCGCTGACCACCACCTGCACCGACGGATTGCCCTCCTCGGCCAATTGCACGGCATGCCCGGCCGCCAGGATCACGTCCCCCTGGGGCGAGGTGATGACGCCGCTGTTGTCCACGTTCGGCGCCACCAGGAACACCTGGCCGCCGGACGGCGTGGTGATGCTGCCGGCATTGCTGACCGCGCCCGCGCCGGCGACAGCGGTGAAGTTGTTCCTGCCCGCCAGGAAGTCGGTGTTGGACAGGTTCAGGCTGGACGCGACCAGGCCGGCCACGTCGACCCGCGAGTCGCGGCCGAACATGACGCCGTTGGGATTAATCAGGAACACGCGGCCGTTCGACTGCAGGGCGCCGAAAATCTGGCTGGGATCCTGCCCCAGGATGCGGTTCAGCACGCTGCTAGAGCTGTTCTGCTGGATGAAGCGGGTCACCTCGCCGGCACCGACCGAAAAACTCTGCCAGTTGATGATGGTGTTGGGGGTATTGGTGATGGAGTACACATTGCCCTGTTGGCCGAATGTCGCCTGGCCGGCCACCACTTGCGGCAGGGTCGGCGTGGCCTGGGCGCCGCCAAAACAGGCGGCTACCAGCAAGGGCAGCCATTTGGGACGCAGTGATCCGATCGTCGGGCAGGAAGAGCGGCTGTTCATCATCAGTTCCCCAATCGCGGTGCGCGGCGTCCAGCGTCGCATCATGTGTTTTTGATAACTACGGGATGAATCTGCTGGAGAGAGTGTAGCGCCGTTTATGTTACTGATTGGAATTTTTCAGCCTGACATCCGCGTTAGGGCGAGGAAATCTCAGCTTTGTTGCGTAGAGGCCATTTGCCGCTCGAGCAGCGCCGCGATTTCGTCGTTCATCCGCTTTGGATCGAAGCCCCGGCGGCGTGCCGCGAATGCGCGTGCCGCCAAGCGATAGCTGTCCTGTTCAAGGATACGCCGCACGGCGCCGCGCCAGTCGCCATCCGGCTGCAGCAAGGCCGCGTTGTAGCCGGCGCCGGAGCGCGCCACCTGGCGCGCGATCAGGAACTGCTCGTTCTGCATCGGCAGCATCAGCAGCGGCACGCCCGCCAGCAGCGCTTGCGCCAGCGTGGCGACGCCACCGTGGGAAATGCATAGGTCGGCTTCGGCCAGCGCCAGCGTCAGGTCGACCGGCGCGTCCGCGTAATGCAGTTGCGGGCTGATGACCGGCGGCGCCGCGCCGCCGGCCACGTCCGGCAGATACACCACCGCGCGGCAGCCCTCATCCACCAGCGCCTGCAGCACCGCGCGGTGCGACGCATGTCCGGCCTTCAGGTAGGCAAACACCTTGCGCCCCTCACCCGGTGGCCAGTGTGGCGCCAATCCGCCCGGCGACAACAGGCTGGGGCCGACCCAGTGCGCGGCCTCGTGTTCGGCGCGGCCGTAGTGATCCAGCTCCGGCCAGGTGCACAGCACGGCAACATCACCCAGAAACAGCTCCGCGCCGTGCTCGAAAGGCACCGCCGTCGACGGCAGCAGCAGGTTGGCGTTGCCCACCACGCGGGCTTCGGACGACGACAGGCGCTGCGCGGGGATCGGCTCCCAGTCGCGCAACGGCGGCAGCGACTTGCCCGGCGGCGGGCTGTAAAAGCCGCTGCCGACCGAAGCGCTGCGCAAGCCCAGGCTGCGGGCGGCAAGGATCGCCGTCGGCGCGAAATCGGCTACCACCAGGTCAGGACGCAACTGCCCGAACAGCGCGCGCCAGCCGTCGACCATGCCACGCAGCGGTACCGCGTCCAGATAGCCGAACAGGAAAAGGATCTCGGCCAGGTTGCCCTGCGTGGGCGGCAGGCCGCTGCTGCGTTGCTGCCACACCGGCGCCTGGAATTTCGGCACGTCCAGGTCGGCCAGCAAGGCCCGCGTATGCGCCAGGTCGCGCAAGCTCAGGGTGACGCGATGGCCGCGCGCCAGCAGCGCCTGCGCCAGCATTTTCAGGCGTCCCGCGTGACCCAGTCCGCCGCCCAGCTCCCAGCACAGGTGCAGGTGGGCCATGGTTCAGCCTTCCGCCATCAGCTGCTCGATCTCGTCCAGCAGCTGCGGCATGGTATCGACCACGCGATAGGCGCCGGGGAAGTCGTGTCCACGCGTCAGCGCGTTGCGCAGGATGATGCAGCGGATGCCGGCCGCCGTCGCCGCCTGCAGGCCGCGCGGCGAATCCTCCACCACCAGGCAATCGGCGGCGTCCAGCTGCAGCCGCTCGAGCCCCAGCAGATACGGCTCCGGCGACGGCTTGCTGCAGGCGTAGGATTCATGCGTGAGGACGAATTCAAAATGCGGCATCAGCGCCAGGCGGTCGTGGATGATCTCGAAGTGCTCGCGGTTGGCGCTGGTCACGACACCCATGCGCAGGCGCGGCGACAGGCTGGCCAGCACTTCGGCCACGCCTTCGATGGCGGGAATGTGCTCGGAAGCCAGTCGGGCGGCATAGCGGCGATTGCGGTCGTTGCGCCATTCCTCGATCTGCGCCTGGCTCAGGCGCGGCTCGATCAGGTGCCACGCGCCGCAGTTGTCGGCCAGGTACCAGTCGAAGAAGTGCTGCTCGCTCAGGGCCAACCCCAGTGGCAGGAACAGATCCCGGTTCGCCTCGTAAAACAGGCGCTCGGTATCCACCAGCACACCGTCGTTGTCCCATAAAATCGCCTGCAACCTCATCTCGTTCACGCAGGAACGCCGCTCGCCATCGGGTTGGCGAGCGGTTCGGCGACCTTGCTCAGCAGGTTGCGGTCGACGTGATGGAACGGCTCATCCTGGCCACGTATCATCATCACCGTATCTTCTTCGTAGCCCCAGGTGCCGTCGTCGTTGATGGTGACCTTGATGCGGTACTCCACCGTCTTGAAGCCGTATTCCAGGAACGGGTTGGAACGGATGCCATAGGTGTCGGACTCCAGCCGCGCCACCAGTTCGAACTCCTTCGCGTCCGGCGCCACCACGGCCGACGCCATGGCGATCTGGCCGCGTGGGATGGCCAGCGTCTGGATCACGGTGCTGGTGGCCGGCTCCCACAGCCAGTAGCCGACCTGCTCGTGGTAGGTCTTGGCCTGGCCCGGCTTGTTGATGATGATCAGGTAGCGCAGGCCGTAGAACAGCTGCGGGCCGTTGGTCACGGGATCGATCGGCTGCAGCTCGATGCGTTCGACGTAGGCCTGCTTGCGCGGGCCGTCCGCCTTCGGCTTGATATCGAGGCCGCGCTCACCCTTCCAGATTCCCGCCATCGGCGCCAGCGGGCCGAGGTTGTCGAGGGTGTTGACGTCGATCGTGGACGGTTCGGTGTAAATATCGCTGGAAAACTCGCTCATGCAAAATCCTGTTGGTTGGTGATGACGCTATTGTAAGGCGATCTCGATGCGGTTGCGCCCCCCGCTTCTGGAATAGGCCACCGCGCCGCCCAGTTGGCGTATCAGCAGCAGTCCGACGCCGCCGACCTTCTGCTGCTCGACCGGCAGCAGCGGATCGGCCGGCGCAGGTCCTTCGGTCAGCGGATTGAATGGCGCCGCCTCGTCCTCGTAAGCCAGCCGCGCACCGTCCACGCCGACCCACACCGAATGCGCGCTGTCGCCACCGTAGCCATGCAGGATGCTGTTGCGCAGCAGCTCCTCCAGTATCAGCTCGGCGCGGGCAACGACGCCGGGCGCCAGGCCGGCGTGCTGCAGCGCCAGCGCGGCGAACGCCATCGCGCTGGGCACCGCGTCCAGGCGCGCCGGAAACTGCAGCATGTGCGCGGTATCGGTTTCTTTTTTCTCCATATCAATATATTATCGGATTGATCATCCAAGGAGAAGAAACATGTTGAAAGCCGCACTGGCAGCGGTCCTGGTCATCGCTTCCGCCCATGCCGCCGAACCGCCCGCCGGCATGGTCAAGACCACCAAGGGCAAAGCGACTATCGAACGCGAAGGCAAGCAGTCGCCGGCAAGCGCCGGTGCGTCGCTGATGCCCAGCGACCGCGTGATCACCGGCGCCGACGGCAGCGTCGGCATCACGCTGCGCGACGAGACGCTGCTGGCGGTGGGGCCGAACAGCAACGTGTGGCTGGAAAAATACGCCTTCGACCCGACTTCGCACGAGGGCACGCTGGACGCTACCGTCAAACGCGGCACGCTGGGCGTCATCTCCGGCAAGCTGCCCAAGCAATCGCCGGGCGCGGTGCAGTTCCGCACGCCGACTTCCATCCTCGGAGTGCGCGGCACCGAATTCGTCATCGACGTCAAGGACGGAGAATAATCGATGGCGATGTTAATCTGGATCGCCTGCCTGATCGCCGCCGTCTCGCAACAACGCACACCCACCGAACAAATCACGCTGCTGCCCAACCAGGACGGCAAGCCGAGCGCGGTAATCATCTCCACGGCGGGCGCCGATACGGTGCTAGACAAGCCGTACCAGGTCGCCTCCATCGACAGCAAGGGTGCCACCGTCAGCATCGGCGACATGGCCGATATCAGGAGCCGCTACGAGACAGTGCTGTCGGCGATGCCGCAGCGCGCGGCCGTGTTCACGCTCTACTTCGCCACCGACACCGACGACCTGGTGCCCGAATCGGCGGCGCGGCTGGCGGACGTCAAGGCGCAACTGGGATCGCGCCCTGCTCCCGAGATCATCGTCATCGGCCATACGGATACCGTGGCCAAGCGCGAATACAACGATGCCTTGTCGCTGCGCCGCGCCGCCGCGGTCAAGCGCATGCTGGTGGAAACCGGCATCGACGAAGAACGCATCGTGGTGCAAGGCCGGGGCGAACGCGAACCGCTGGTGCCGACCGCCGACGGCGTCGACGAGCCGCGCAACCGCCGCGTCGAGATCCGCGTCCGTTAGCTTGTCGCCGCGCCGTCCCAGCGCAGCACCAGCAAGGTCAGGTCGTCCGAGGCTTCGGCCTGGCCCACGTGCCGGCGCACATCGTCGCGCACCGCCTGCACCACCGCTGCCGGCGGTGAGGCCAACGGCATGCCGCCCAGCAGCCGGTCCAGCCGCTCGTTGCCATACAAATTCCCCGCCTCGTCCATCGCCTCGTTGATACCGTCGGTGGTCAGGCACAGGCACTCTCCCGCCTGCAGCTGGTATTCCTGGACCGGGTATTCGAAATCATCCATCACGCACAGCGGCGGCCCATCGGCGGGCCGCAGCAGCTCGATGCGGCCATCGGCCATCAACCGGCGCGGCGCGTCATGGCCTGCGTTGCACAGCAGGACCTGGCCGGTGGAGGCATCGAGGATGCCGGCCACGCTGGTCACGAACAGCATCTCCGGATTCTCGCGCGACAGCTCCCGGTTGGCGCCGTTCATGACGGCGGCCATGCCATCGGTGCCGCGCAGCGCCACGCTCTTGGACAGCGCCTTCGCCACCACCATGAACAGGCTGGCCGGCAGGCCCTTGCCCGACACGTCGCCGACCATGAAGAAGACGCGGTCGCGGTCGAGCATGAAAAAATCATACAGGTCGCCGCCCACTTCGCGCGCCGGTTCCAGCAAGGCATCCAGCGTGAAGCGGCGCTCGCCGGGGAAGGACTGCGCGGCCCGCGGCAGCGTCGCCATCTGGATGCGGCGGGCGGCGCCCAGTTCGCCGGCGGTCTTCGCGGCCGACACGCGCGCCGCCTGCAGCGCGTGCTCGCTCAGCTTGCGGTCGCGCACGGCCGCCGCCAGCATGCTGGTCAACAGGCTGAGAGCGACCAGGACCAGGCCGCAGTCCACGACGGCGGCGTCGAACAGCAAGCCGGCGCGCGCGAACAGCAGCGCGCCGCCGCCGAACATGCCCAGCGCAATGACGGCCCCTATCGGCACCGATACGCGCAGCCGCAAGCCGGGCATCAGCCACACCAGCAGCACGCTGAAGATGCCGAACGACGCCACCTCGGCGGCGCGCATCCAGCCGGGCCGGCGCAGGAAGGCGCCGTCGAAGAAGCTTTCGATCATCTGCGCGTGCGTGTCGACGCCGGGCATGAAGTCGCCGCGTGCGTTGGTTTTGTAGTCGGTCAGACCCAGCCCGGTCATGGCGACGATGACGATCTTGTCTTGCAGCGCGGCCGGGTCGAGACGGTCCTGCATCAGGTCCAGCGCGGAGATGTAGCGGTCCATCGCCGGCGAGGAAAAATTCACCCAGACCGCGCCGTCGAGCAAGGTCGGCACCCGCAGGTCGCCTACCGACACGCTGTGCACGCCGTCGGAACCGGCTTCGATTTCGAGTGCCTTGGCGCCTGTGGCCACGCGCAGCAACTCCATCGAAAAAGCCGGCACCAGCGTCTCGCCGACCGCGCCGACCAGCGGCGCCCGCCGCACGATGCCCTTCTCCAGGTTTACCGATAACAAGCCCTGCCCCTTGGCCGCCGCCTGCAGCAACGGCAGGCTGGACATCGCCTGCGGGAATCTCATCACATTCGTCATCACCGGCAGCGGCGCGGCACTCATGCCGTTCACGTGCACCGGCCAGACGCGCAGCGCATCGCTGGTTCCCGGCTCGGGATGGGCGAAGCCGGCCGCGCCCAGCACCGTCGGCGCCCTCCGCATGGCCGTCGCCAGCACGTCGTCGTAGGCCGGCAGCACGGCCAGGCCATCGCGCAACGCGCCCGCTGGCAGGCGGGCGGCCAGCGCTTCCGGCGAGGTGGTGTCCGGCTCCGGCATCAGGATATCCAGCCCGATGGCCAGCGGCCGCTGCGCATCGATGCGTTCTATCAGTTCCGTCAGGCGCGTGCGAGGCCATGGCCACTGGCCGAATTGCTTCAGCGAGGCTTCATCGATGGCGATGATCTGGACCGGTCCGGACGCGCGCTGGCGCGGCAGATGGACCTGATAGGCGTCGAATAGGGCCAGCCGCAGCTGCGGCAACGGACCGTCGCCGCCGATGGACAAGGCCAACGCCAGCAGGCCCGCCAGCACCAGCGCCAACGGCCGCCCCTGGCCCGCGCGCAGGCCGCCCAGGACCCGGGTTTGCAAGCGTTGCAGCATGGCCGCGCTTACAGTTCGATTTCCATGCCGTCGTAGGCGGAGACGATCTCCAGCGGCGCCTCGCCGGTGATCTCGGCATAGCGGCGCGTTTCGGCCAGCACGCTGGCGATCTGCGCGTCGTCGTAAATAGGCTCGTGATGGAACAAGCAAAGCTGGTGAACGCCCGCCAGCTGGCACAGCTCGACGCCGACCACATTGCTGGAATGCCCCCAGTCGGCCTTGACCGAAATGGAATCGGCCAGCGAATACATGGCGTCGAAGATCACCAGGTCGGCGTCGCGGAAGAAATCGACGAAGGCCACGCGCTCGGCGGCGTTATCCAGCTTGTGCTCGGAATCGGTACTGTAGATCATGCTCTTGCCGCCGTGCTCAAGGCGATAGCCGTAGGAGTCGCCGGCATGCAGTTGCAGCTTGGCCGTCACGGTCACGTCGTGCAGTTTCAATGGCACGCCCGGCTCCATGGTGACGAATTCGATGGTGGCGCCCAGTTGATGGAAGCCGACCGGGAAGCTGATCGGCTCCTGCTGGCGGCGGAACGCCGTCTCCAGCTCCTTGTGGCAGCCGTAGATGATGATGCGGTTGCCAGGTATGTAGGCCGGCGTGAAGAACGGGAAGCCCATGATGTGATCCCAATGGAGATGGGACATGAACACATGGTAGGTCTGCGGCTTGGCGGGGCCATACTTGGCCAGCTTGGCGCCGGCCAGCGCGCGCACGCCGGAACCCAGGTCGAGGATGATGTGCTCGTGCACGGTGTCCGGATCCCACACTTCCACCTCGACGCAGCTGGAGTTGCCGCCGTAGGTGCCGCGCACGTCGAAGCCCAGGTCGTTGTCGATATACGACGCCACTTTTTCCGGCGTGTCGAGATTGCGGCCGATGGCGCCCTCGAGCGCCTTCACCAGCTTGGAACGGATCTGCTTGTGATTCAGCGCGACCGGCAGCGAACCGCGCGCACCCCAGATGCGGGCCTTCATGAAGCGCCGCCGACGGCGGCCAGCGCTGCGGGGCGGTCCGGGAATATCTCGAACAGCATGTCGAAACGGCTGATGGTGAACACCTCCAGCACCAGCGGCTGCAGCGCCGCGAGCACCATGCGGCCGCCCTGCGCCTTGACCTGCTTGATCGCCACCATCAGCGCCCGCAAGCCGATGCTGCTGATGTAATTGACGCCGGCGAAATCGATCACCATCGGCGCGCCATCCCTGGTGCAGTCGCGCAGATGCGGATCGAGCGCCAGTTTGAAGGCATCCGCGTGCGTATGATCGATGCGGCCGGCTGGGCTCAGCACCAGCGTGCGCCCCTCTTGTCGTGGCTGAAGTTCCATGTTGATGACCCGTGCTCCGTGCTCGTGAGATACTGATTAAGGGTTAAAGTGTACCAAATATCAGTAGTTATTTTGGTATTTTCGCATCTTTTTTGTGCAAGAAGCAATTCCCAGGGGGAACGTATGCGGCCGCTCGACAAATATTTCAAGCTCGCAGAGCACGGCAGCAATGTCCGCACCGAAGTGGTGGCCGGCATCACCACCTTCCTGACGATGGCCTACATCATCTTCGTCAATCCCGCGATCCTGGGCGACGCCGGCGTGCCGAAGGACGCCGTCTTCGTCGCCACCTGCCTGGCCGCCGCGCTGGGCACCATCATCATGGGCCTGTACGCCAACTACCCGATCGGCATGGCGCCGGGCATGGGGCTCAACGCCTACTTCGCCTATGCCGTGGTGCTGGGCATGGGCGTGCCGTGGCAGTCGGCGCTGGGCGCCGTGTTCATCTCGGGTTGCCTGTTCCTGCTGGTGACCCTGTTCAAGGTGCGCGAACAGATCGTCAACGGCATTCCGCACTCGCTGCGGGTGGCGATCACCGTCGGCCTGGGTCTGTTTCTGGCGCTGATCGCGATGAAGAGCGCCGGCCTGGTGGTCGCCAGTCCCGAAACGCTGGTGCGCGTGGGCGACATGCACAAGCCGCAGACCATCATGGCGGTGGCCGGTTTCCTGCTGATCGTTACGCTGGACCGCTTGCGGGTGCCGGGCGCGCTGCTGATCGGCATCATCGCCGTGACGGTGCTGAGCTTTTTCTACGGCGGCAATACCTTTCACGGCTTCATGTCGATGCCGCCGTCGCTGGCGCCGACGCTGCTCCAGCTGGATCTGAAGGGCGCCGCCAACATCGGCCTGCTCAATGTGGTGCTGGTGTTCTTCCTGGTTGAACTGTTCGACGCCACCGGCACCTTGATGGGCGTGGCCAGCCGCGCGGGGCTGCTGGTCGGCGGCCGGATGGCGCGCCTGAACAAGGCGCTGCTGGCCGACAGCTGCGCTATCGTGGCCGGTTCGATGCTGGGCACCTCCAGCACCACCGCCTATCTCGAAAGCGCGGCCGGCGTGCAGGCCGGCGGTCGTACGGGTTTGACGGCGCTGGTGGTCGCGCTGCTGTTCCTGGCGGCCTTGTTCTTCGCCCCCATCGCCGGCGTGGTGCCGGCCTACGCCACCGCCCCGGCGCTGCTGTTCGTCGCCTGCCTGATGCTGCGCGACCTGGTCGACGTGGACTGGAACGAGACCACCGAGAGCGTGCCGGCGGCCATCACCGCGCTGGTGATCCCGTTCACCTATTCGATCGCCCATGGCATCGCGTTCGGCTTCATCACCTACGCCGGCTTGAAGTTGTTGACCGGCCGCGCGCGCGAGGTCAAGCCGGTGGTGTGGGTGATCGCCGGCGTGTTCCTGTTCAAATACGCTTACCTTACTGGCTAACTGCTGTCCTCTCGCGGGATGCCACCAAGGTGGGCATCTCGCGTATCGCCAGCACGCCGATGACGTTGTGCAGCCGCATGCGGCACAGCGTCAGCGGGTCTTCCTCCGCCGCCGCCAGCCGCAGCTGCACGTCCACCCCTTGCGCGGTGGCCGTCGTGCGCAGGCTGCGCAACTCTATCCCCAGCCGCCGCACAATCGCCAGCACGGCTTCCAGCGTGGCGATCGGATCGTCCGGCTCTATGCAAAAACGGTAGCTTTTTTGTGTGGTATTCATGCCACCAGAATATCCGGGAAGCGTCAAAATAGGCTTCCTGAATTTGCTTCGCTTATGTCAATTTAAAGGACGATGTCCCGAATAATATAGAATATATGGGATATTCATCTTTTGCGGAACTATCCCATGGAAATTGACGAACTCGATCGCCGCATCTTGCGTGAACTGCGCCAGGACGGCCGCCTGAGCAACACCAAGCTGGCCGAAAAGGTCGGCCTGTCGACCACGCCGTGCTGGAACCGCGTGCGCGCGCTGGAGGAAGGCGGCATGATCGAAGGCTACACGGCGCTACTCAGCCAGAAGGCGCTGGGCTACCCGGACACGGTCATCATCGAAGTGACGCTGGACCGGCACGACGACGACATCTTCGAAAAATTCGGCCAGGCCCTGGCCGATCTGCCGGAAGTGATGGAGGCGTATCTGCTGACCGGCGAATACGACTATCTGATCAAGGTGGCGGTAGCCGGTACGGCGGGCTATGAAGAATTCCTGCGCCGCAAACTCTACAAGCTGCCCGGCCTGCGCCACAGCCGCTCCACCTTCGTGCTGCGCTGCCTGAAGCGCGCCCATTCGGTGGAGCCATAAGACAGCGGACTCTAAAAAGGCGGGGTCAGTTCCGGCAACCTGCCACCTCAGAGCTTACCGTCATATTTCTTTACCGCGCGATTCACCGTTCTCAAAGAAACGCCGAAGAACTCGCCAATTCGCTCCATGGTGAATACGGTAGAAAAATACGCGTTCGCCATCGCCTGATCCCTGTCTGAAAATTGAAGCCGATATTCGTCCAGTGACCGAGCGGCCGCCCGTCGGTGGGCTTTGGAAACACCTCGCAAAGACGCGTCCCCAAAACAGCTTCGATGGTGTTCGACGAAAGACTCGTCGCCTAACATAAGCTGATGGCAGACTCGCTTCAATGGACTATCCAGCCCCACCCCATCCATCACAAACTGACGATACTGCTTTATGGCCAGGCTGCGCGTCGAGCCAAACTGCCCCAACAACCATTCTGTGTCGAGCCACTCTGGCCGATCGCCCATCCCCATCAGATATCGATGGCTGCTCCATACCCACTCTTCCGGCAACTGCACCAGGTGGGCTCGAAGCGGATTGAGCACCACGTACCGTGACAGCGCCAATAAATAGCTTTGCTTTTGAACCAAAATTGCTTTGTAGCGCCCTTGAAAAAGGTGTCCCGACAGACGATGCCGACGATTGAAGTGCTGAGTGTATAAGCCGTTCAACTGCCGCATTCCCTGCGACAGATTACCCTCGACGGTCTCAACGACCGCATGGTAATGATTCGTCATCTGGCAATACGCATGGATGACAAAATTGAATCGCTTACAGACGATCGCAAAAATATCGAGCCACGCCATTCGATCGGCGTCGTCACGATAAATTGCTTCGCCATGATCACCACGTGAGGTAACGTGATACAGCGCACCGGCGAACTCTATGCGAAGTGGACGTGTCATTCACACACCCTAGTCCCGCCAGCCTCGACATACGCTGATTTAACTCAATTGCGGATTCAATCATGCCTCTGGCGTACGTGGCACGATGCCGGAACTGACCCCGCTTTTTTTTTACGGACCGCGCACCGCCAGCGTGTAGCCGGCGTTGGCTTTCAGGATGCTGTAGACGCCGTAGTCGCAGCTGAATACCGTCCAGGCCTGCGTCGGGTCGGCGAAGTCGGTGCTGGAAGTCCAGTAGAACTCCAGTTCGACGAAGTTGTTGAATACCGCCGCCTGATCTATCGCCGTCTTTTCCTCGTTCTGGAACACGGAGTTGAAGCGCAAAGCCATATTGGTTTCCGCGCGGTCGGCCAGACTCAACATCTCGGCGCGGTTCGGCATGCGCCAGCTGCCTGCGCTCGATCCATCGGTCAACCCGCACTGTCCCTGCGACAGCGCCCGTACAGCGGCCAGCGCACCGGCCCACGATTGACGGATACAGTTGGCCTGCTTCAACCACACCAGCCCCGTTACAGTATCCTTGACAGTACCGTTACCCCCGTCGACAAAGCGCAGCGAGGTTTGTCCCACGCCGCTGCGAACATCGCCGTCGTCGCCAGCAGCGTAGACGATGAACTGGCCGGTGGCCATCAAATTCACGCTGCCGCTGCCGCCACTCTTCACCGCCCACACGCCATTGGGAGAGCTGGCCTTCAGATTGTTCAGCAAATCGTTGATATAGCGGCCGTCCTTGAAATCGATCACCCACGCTTCTTCGGTGACGCCGCGGTAAGTGGTCGAACTCCAGTAAGGCCCGGCCACGTTGAGGAAGGGATGCCCTCCAGCCAGCGCCGGATTGCTGCGCGAGATATCGACCAGACTTTCCAGCTCGATCACATTCGGCAAGCGCCAGTCGCCAGCCTTGGAGCCGTCGCTCAGGCCGCACATGCCGTCGGCCATCTGCTTGACCGCCGCCAGCGCGTCCAGCCAGTTGCGGGCGCTGAAGCAAGCCGCGTTGCGGGTCCAGACCAATCCCGTCAGCTTGTCGCTGACGCTGCCGTTCTGCAGATCGACAAAGCGCCCCGTAGGCCACGCCAGGCCGTTTTTCAACGCGCCGTCGTCGCCGGCGGCGTAGCTGGTCTGCTGTCCGCTGGCGGCCAGGTTCAGCAGCCGGTTGCCCCCGTCATAAGCGTCGAAGTTCCCGCCGGTGACGTTGCTGCCGGACGTGGCCATGTACGACAGCACCATCCGGTACAAGGCGTTGTGATCGGATTTGAGCGCGGTGGCGCTGCCGTTGGCCGGTACCGGATAGAAGCCGTAGCCCGCCTTGGTGGCCCAGATTTCGTAGCGCGTCTGGGTACCCGTCATCAGGCCGCTGAAGCTGTAGTTGCCGTTGGCGTCCGTGGTCGCCTGCACCGAGGTGTGGTTATTGGTCTGGTAGGCCGTCACCACCACGCCCGCCAGCGGCGCGCCGCCCTTGACCGTCACCTTGCCGGCCACGCTTGCCGTCAGCGGCGCGTTCGGCGTCGTCGCGACCGCCGTCGGGCCAGGACTGGCGCCCCCGCCTCCTCCGCCACCGCACCCCGCCAGCAGGCCCCATACAAGCGCAAACATCCAATAACGATGACGAATCATGGCCGCTCTCCCCTTTAACGCCAAGTATCCTCCAGTTTTCCCTTCGGGTAATAGAATTTTTATATTGGAAATATGCTTTATGTGCACAAGCGCACAGAACGCACGTCACAAACGGCTCATGCTGGCAGCGCCTCAAGACCATCCACAACGGAGAAGAAAAATGAATAACAAACTGAAAATCGCCATAGCCGTCGCAGCGCTGGGCATGACCACGCAAGCCTTTGCACAAATCACCTTCTACGAACACGACGGCTGGCGCGGCCGCGCCTTCACCGCCAACAAACAAGTGCGGGACTTTACCCGCAACGGTTTCAACGATCGCGCCTCGTCGGTGGTGGTCGATCGCGGCCAGTGGGAAGTGTGCGATGACTCCAACTTCCGCGGCCACTGCATGGTGCTGCGTCGCGGCAGCTACGAGTCGCTGAGCGGCATGGGCATGAATGACCGCATCTCGTCGGTACGTCCGCTCGGCCGCCGCGACCGCTATGAAAATGAAGCGCCGGAGCCGCTGCCGCAGCCTACCAATGAATATCGCCGCCGTCCGAGCGAGCGCATTATCGAAGTGCCGATTACCTCGGTGCACGCCGTGGTCGGCACGCCTGAGCAACGCTGCTGGGTCGAGCGCCAGCAGGTGACCGAGCCCGCGCGCAGCGGCACCAGTGCCGGCGGCGTCATCGCCGGTGCGCTGATCGGCGGCATCCTCGGCCACCAGGTCGGCGGCGGCACGGGACGCGATGTCGCCACCGCGGGTGGCGCGATCGCCGGCGCGGCGATCGGCAACAATGTGGCCAACCGTAATAGCACGCAGACCTCCGAGCGCGATGTGCGCCGCTGCGAAAACGTCGAAAACCAGAAGCCGCAATACTGGGACGTGACCTACAACTATCGCGGCCAGGAGCACCGCGTGCAAATGACCGCGCCACCGGGGAACTCCATCGCCGTCAACAGCCGCACTGGCGAACCCCGGACTTAATGTAGTCTAGAAGTGGTACTCGGCCCGTATCATCGGCGTCTTGGCGACATAGCCTTGACCGCCGGTGGTGGCCGAGGTGTTGCCGAACTTGTTGCGCCAGTATTGATACTCGACGCCGATTCGGAAGGTATTCTTCGCGTGGCCAATCGCGGCCCCCACATCAAACATCACCTGCATGTCGATATTGGTCTCTGCGCCGGTATCGTTGCCCACTTCGTCCTTGCCCTTCGACGCGATAAAGTTCGCATAGCCTTCGAACGCCCACAGCGAACCAAACGGAATCCCCCATTCCGACGACAGCATTGCATGCGTCTTGTAGGTATAACGTCCAGTGACGGTGGAGATCGGAGGGAAGGCGCCGCTCGGCGCGTTGCTCTCGTTGATCAGCAACAGGCTGGTGTTGAAATGGCCGGCCGGCACGTCCCACATGAAGGTCGGTCCCAGCACGAACATGCGCTTACGCGAGTTGTAGCCCACGTCGTTCTTGGTGTTGACGTCGAAACCGCCGGTGATCCCCAGGCCGCGCACCGGGCCGAATTTGTATTCGGTGCCGGTCACCTTGCTCAGGTCCACGGTGTTCCGGTACAGGATGTAGGCTTCGTTGGCGCCGGACTTTTGCGTCAGCGACGCCGGATCGTTTTTATCCGACATCAGGAAGTCGGCGTTGAAGAAGTTGGTGCCGTACTTGTAGCCGCTGACGTGAGTCAGCGCCACGATGTTCTTGGCGATGTCCTGACTGTTGAACGGCTCGCGGTAGTCGGTGCCGTAACGCCAGCTGACGGAGGTGTCGCTCCAGTCGGCGGCGTGGGCCGAACCGGCCAGGCTCAGAAAGGCGGTGCACAGCAGTTGTGGAATTTGTCTCGTTTTCATTTTAGTTTTCCATATTTTTGAACGTGACTGTCCCAGCCGGCGCCATTGCGGGCGCCGGACAGAGATCAATCGGGAGAAGAAGAGTTAGCTCCTCAGCCAGCGCCGAGGTAGACGAACTTGAAGGTGAACACGCAAGCGATCGCCCAGATCACTGGACGCACTTCGCGCACCCGGCCGGTCAACAGCTTCAGCACCGCGTAGGAGATGAAGCCGAAAGCCACGCCAAGCGCGATCGAGTACGTGAACGGCATGGTCAGTGCCGCGATTGCCGCGGGCACGGATTCGGTGGTGTCGCTCCAGTCGATGTCGACCAATTCGCGCAGCATCAGGCACGACACGTACAGCAGCGCGGGCGCCGTTGCGTAGCTCGGCACCACGCCGGCCAGCGGCGAGATGAACAAGCAGGCCAGGAACAGCACACCGACGGCGACGGCGGTCAGGCCGGTGCGGCCGCCCGCTTGCACACCGGCGGCGCTTTCGATGTAGGCGGTGGTGCTGGAGGTGCCCAGCAGCGAGCCGGTGACGATGGCGCAGCTGTCGGCCAGCAGCGCCTTGTTCAGGCGTTCCATCTTGCCGTTGACCAGCAGGCCTGCGCGGTTGGCCACGCCCATCAGCGTGCCGGTGGCGTCGAACAGCTCGACCAGGAAGAATACCAGCACCACGTTCAGCAGGCCGACCGAGATCGCGCCCATCAGGTCCAGCTTGAACAAGGTGGGCGCCAGCGACGGGGGCATGTCAACGATGCCGTTGAACTGGTTGCCGCCGACGAAGAAACTCAGCACCGTCACGGCCAGGATGCCGATCAGGATCGCGCCCTTTACCTTCAGGCGGTCCAATGCGACGATGATGAAGAAGCCGACAATGGCCAACAGCGTGGGTGCCTTGTGCAGGTCGCCCACGCGCACCAGCGTCTCAGGGCTGCTGACGACGATGCCCGCGCTCTTCAGCGAAATCAAACCCAGGAACAGGCCGATGCCGACGGTGATGGCGGTGCGTATCGAATGGGGGATGCCGTTGACGATCATCTCGCGCAGCTTGAATACGCTGACGAACACGAACAGGCAGCCGGAGATGAAGACCGCTCCCAGCGCCATTTCCCAGGGCATGCCCATGCCCTTGACGACGACGTAAGCGAAGTAGGCGTTCAACCCCATGCCCGGCGCCATGGCAATCGGATAGTTTGCATACAGACCCATAATGAGACAGCCCAGAGCTGCCGCGATACAGGTGGCGACGAAGACAGCGCCCTTGGGCATGCCGGCGTCACCGAGGATGGAGGGGTTGACGAAGATGATGTAAGCCATCGTCAGGAAGGTAGTCAGGCCTGCGACCAATTCGGTGCGCACGTCGGTACCGTTCTCTTTCAGCTTAAAGAACTTCTCTAGAATTAACATGATGTCTCCGTGTTCTATTTTGACTACTTATGTGTCGTCCGCCGATTAAACATGGGAACAATCGGCATAGACCTTATCTCAGGGGCCACTTCTTGAAATCGCTGTGGTGGCATACCTGCTATCTGCTATGGCCTATAACAGTCGGGCGCGCCGTATTTTCATTACGGCGTAGCCCTATGTTTACCCTCCTCTGGTCAGGGTCCTTCCGGTTTAGACGAATTCACCTATTTGTGCGACGACCGCCTTGCGCACCGAGCCGGTGGTGATGAAGGAACGCGCCACTTCAAGGTCGTTGTGCAGCCAGCGGTCGCCGTCGAGGCAGGCCGGGATCTGGCTGCGCACCGCCTCATACGCCACCTGGGTGCCTTTGCCGAGCACAAAGCCGGGCAGCAGGCTTTCCGTCATCGTCAGCGCCTGGGAGGCCAACAACATTTCAACGCCGACAATGTACTGTGTGTTCGACACCACAGTGGCGGCCTTGCGCGCGCACCAGGTGGAGTTGGATACGTGGTCTTCGCTGTTGCCCTTGGCCGGAATCGAGTCGACGCTGCCCGGCATGCACAACGTGCGGTTCTCCATCACCAGGGAACTGAGCGAGCATTGCATCACCGGGTAGCCGGTGTTCACGCCGCGCACGCCGGACATCAGGTTGCGCGGCAGGCCCCACGACAAGGTCGGGTCGATCAGACGCGCGACGCGGCGCTCGACGATGCTGCCCAGGTCCGCGACGGCCATCGCGAGCAGGTCCATCGCCTGCGCCAGGTATTGGCCGTGGAAATTACCACCCGAGATGATCTCGAAGCCGCCGCCGTCCTTGCCGAAGATGAGCGGGTTGTCGGTGGCGGAATTCACTTCCTTGTCGAGGATGGTGTCGATGTAGTCCAGCGCATCGAACACCGGGCCATAGACCTGCGGCGCGCAGCGCAGCGAGTACACGTCCTGGATGCGGGCCGTGTACGGGATATCGGTGCGGCGCAGCTCTTCGGGGAACCGCACGGCGCGCGCTTCGTGGGTGGTGCGGGTCGACCCTTGCAGCAGGTCGCGGATGATGGCGGCGGTCTTGATCTGGCCGGCGTGCGGACGCGCTTCGTGGATGCGTGGATCGAAGGCCGACATCTCGGCGCGCATCGCTTCCAGCGTCAGGCCCAGCGACAGGCAGGCGTCGGACAGCATGTTGCGCGCGTCTTCCGCGGCCAGCAGCGCCACGGCCAGCGAGACGGTACAGCCGTTGATCAGCGCCGACGCATCCTTGGCCTTCAGCTCGAAGACGACCGGGCCGACGTTGGAAGCGCGGATCGCGTCGGGAGCCGACATGCGCTGTCCCTTGTACATCACTTCCGCCTCGTCGAAGCCGGCGATGGCGGCGGCCAGGTAGGCCAGCGGCGCCAGATCGCCCGAGGCGCCGACGGAACCCTTCTGCGGCATGATCGGGTGGATGCCGGCATTGACGAAGGCCAGCAGGCGGTCCACCACTTCGACGCGCGGCGCCGAGTAGTTGCTGGCGAAGGCGTTGGCGCGCAACAGCATCGTGGCGCGGCTCACCTCTTCGGAGAACGGCTCGCCCATGCCGCAGGCGTGGGCCTTGATCAGCTGCGTCTGGAACAGGACGATGTCCTGCACCTTGACGCGGGTGTCCTTCAGCATGCCGACACCGGTGTTAAAGCTGTACATCATCGGTGCTTCGTCGTGCATCCAGGTCGACTCGATGTAATCGCGGCTTTCCTTCAGCGCGGCGCGCGACGAGGCGGCCAGATTGACTTCGATGGCCGGGTTGCGGGCGACGGCGACGACCTGCGCGGCCGTCAGGTTGAAACCATTGATGGTGGTAGTAGTCATGATCTGTCTTCTTGTCAGTTGGCGCCGGCGGCGAACCACGCACCGAGCTCGGAGCGTTCTTCAGGCGTGATGTTGGTCATATTCCCGATCGGCATGGCCTTCAGCACGACGGCCTGCTGGTTGATCTTGGCCGCGTTCTGGCGGATCAGCTCAGGCGTATCGAACTTGATGCCTGCAGGCGCAGTGGCGAAGCCGGGTTGCGTAGGCTGCGCAGCGTGGCAGCTGACGCAGCGCTGGTTAACAATGGCCTGCACGCGAGTGAAGTCCGGTGCCGCGACGCTGGCATGTGCCTCGCCGGCGCTTTCACCAGTTGCTGCCGCGACGGCAGGAGCCGGCACCGCTGCGGGACGCGGCGCGATCACCACCGCCACAGCGGCCAGGATGGCGACGCCCGCCGCCGGGAACTGCCATGCCGTCTTGCCATGGTGGCGCAGGTTGAAGAAGTGACGTATCAGCACGCCGGCTGCGATGATCGCGCCCAGCAGCGCCCAGCTGTAGGCGTGGCTGTAGGTCATCGCGTAGTGGTTGCTGATCATGATCAGCAGCACAGGCAGCGTGAAGTAGTTGTTGTGCACGGAGCGCTGCTTGGCCTTCTTGCCGTGGATAGGATCCGGCGATTTGCCCTGCTCCATCGCTTCCACCAGCTTGCGCTGGCCGGGGATGATCAGCATCAGCACATTCCCGACCATCATCGTGCCGATCATGGCGCCGACGTGGATATAGGCCGCGCGGCCGCTCAGGAACTTGGTCAGCACGTAGGCCATGGCCACGATGAAGACGAACATGATCACGCCCAGCAGGCCGTCCTTCCGGCCCAGCGGCGAGCGACACAACGTGTCGTAGAAGATCCAGCCCACCAGCAGCGAGCCCAGGCCCACGCCGATCGCCTGCAACTGGGTCAGGTCCGCGACCGACTTATCGATCATCATCGCCGAGGCGTTGAAGTAGTAGACGATGAACAGCAGCGAGAAGCCGGAGATCCAGGTGGCGTATGCCTCCCATTTGAACCAGTGCAGGTCCGACGGCAGTTCGGCCGGCGACACCAGGTATTTCTGCGGGTTGTAAAAACCGCCACCATGCACGGCCCACAACTCGCCGGACACGCCCTTCCTGGCCAGGTCGGAACCCGGCTTCGGAGGACGAATGCTGTTATCCAGCCAAACAAAGTAGAAGGATGCGCCGATCCACGCGATCCCCGTGATCAGATGCAGCCAGCGCACCAATAGATTGAGCCAGTCCACGCCGTAAGCGAGCAATTCCATGTTGTCCCCATGATTGGATTAAGCTCGTCTGCCACCGCGGGCGCTCCAGACGATTGGGATGATTTCCCTTTTGGCCGCGAACTGTTGAAAGCTCCGCTGCGACCGATTGAAAACCACGCGCAGGTCACGCATGGTGTGAGACGAACGATAAAACTAATTCTGGCTTTTCGTATGGCAGTAGCCGTATATTAAAAATAGGCTCACCGTTATAGATAGACCCATATGGCACAACTTCCCGACCACTTAGACCTGCATCTGATCCGCATCCTGTACATGCTCCTCTGCGAGAAAAACGTCTCCCGCGTGGCGATGAAGCTCGATCAGACGCAACCCTCTATCTCCGCCTCGCTGCAAAAGCTGCGCGAGCTCACAGGCGATCCGCTGCTGGTGCGCGGCGGCCGCGGCATGGTGCCGACCCAGCATGGCGAAAGCCTGAAGGAACCGGCCAAGCGCATCCTCGACGAAGTGGGACAGCTGTTCCTGCACAAGACGCCCTTCGCCTCCAAGGAGGAAAGCCGTACCTTCCGCATCGGCGCGCCGGACTACCTGGACATCCAGTTCCTGCCCAACGTCGTGGCGCGCTTGCGACGCGAATCGCCCAAGAGCCGCATCATCATCCACAGCCTGGGCGCGGAAGTGGACTCGATCCGCATGCTGTCCGACGGCGAGCTCGATCTGCTGATCGGTAACTGGGAGCAGCCGCCGGAGCACCTGCACCTGTCACGCCTGTTCGAGGACCCGATTATTTGCGCCATGCGCGCGGACGCCCCCTACGCCAAGCGCACCGGCCCGGACGACATGACGCTGGCCGATTATCTGAGCCTGCCCCACGTGGCGCCCTCGCCCACGCTGCCAGGCTTCCACGGCGTGATCGACAGCTTCCTGGCGCAGCAGGGCCACCAGCGCAACGTGGTCGTCGAATCGGCCTATTTCAGCCTGATTCCCTACATGCTGACGCAGACCGACATGGTACTCACCACGGGGCGCCAGTACCTGCGCTTCTATGAGCGCAACCTGCCGATCAAGACCTTCACGGTGCCGGTGCGCTTTCCAGCGATGCGCTTCTACCAGCTGTGGCACGAGCGCGTGCACCAGGCCCCGGAACACAAATGGCTGCGCGACCAGGTCACGCAGGCGGCGCAGGCGCTCGTCTCCAAATAATCCGTGGCAAGGTCACAACACTTCCCATAAGCCCGGGCTGAATGCGGTTATGGCCCCGGGCATATATAACAGCCTCCCCCGCCATATATCATTCCTCTTATACCAAGAGGAGACAGGCCCCGCCTGCACAACGATGACAATCACACTAGATCACCTGAACGGCTGCAGCGCCGAAGAGTTCACCCAGCAGCTGCACGGCCTGTACGAACATTCGCCATGGATCCCGCAGCGCGCCGCCGCGCAGCGTCCATTCGCCACCACGTCCGCCCTGAAACAGGCGCTGCAAGCCGTCGTGCGCAAGGCCACCGAGGACGAACAACTGGGCCTGGTCCGCGCCCACCCGGAACTGGCAGGCAAGGCGGCCCTGGCCGGCGAACTGACCGCCGAATCGACCGGCGAACAGGCGCAGGCCGGCCTAACCCACTGCAGCGCCGACGAACTGGCCACGCTGCACAAGCTGAACGCCGACTACAACGCCAAATTCGGCTTCCCCTTCATCCTCGCGGTGAAAGGCCCGACCGGCAACGGCCTGTCGCGCCAGGAGATCATCGCCGCCTTCAGCCGCCGCCTGCGTTCGCAGCGCGACGACGAACTGGCCGAATGCCTGCGCCAGATCGGCCGCATCGCCGAAATGCGCCTGAACGCACTGCTGGAACTGCAACTGCAGTTCGGCCCCACCATCATGGAATGGTCGGAAGTGATCGGCGCCTGGAGCGACGACGCCGACAACCTGACCTGCGCCTACATGACCGACGCCCACCGCAAGACCGCCGCCCAGCTGGCGGCGTGGATGAAGGAAGCCGGCATGGAGGTTGAGATCGACCCGGTCGGCAACGTGGTCGGCCGCTACAAATCGGACAAGCCGGGCGCCAAGGCACTGCTGACGGGTTCCCACTACGACACCGTCCGCAACGGCGGCAAGTACGACGGCCGCGAAGGCATCCTGCTGCCGATCGCCGTGGTCAAGCACTTGAACGAGCGCGGCGAACGCCTGCCGTTCGACCTGGAGATCATCGGCTTCTCGGAAGAAGAAGGCGTGCGCTATCAAAGCACCTTCCTCGGTTCGAACGCCGTCATCGGCCAGTTCGATATGAAGCTGCTGGACAAGGCCGATGCCCAGGGCATCACCATGCGCACCGCGCTGACCGAAGCCGGCCACGACGTCGGCAAGATCGCCTCGGTGGCGCGCAAGCCGGAAGACGTGCTGGCCTTCGTCGAAGTCCACATCGAACAAGGCCCGGTATTGCTGGGCAAAGGCCTGCCGACCGGCGTCGTCACCTCGATCGCCGGCAGCTGCCGCTACCAGGTCGAACTGACCGGCCTGGCCAGCCACGCTGGAACCACGCCGATGATCATGCGCAAGGACGCAGCAGCGGCGGCAGCGGAAATCGTGCTGTACGTGGAAGACCGCTGCGGCCGCGAACCTTCGCTGGTCGGCACCGTCGGCCAGTTGCACGTGCCGGACGGCTCGGTCAACGTGATTCCCGGCGCCTGCAAGCTGTCGCTGGATATCCGCGCCGCCGACGATGCGACCCGCGACGCCGCGGTCACCGACATCCTGAATCAGGCCGAAGCCGTCTGCGCGCGCCGCCAGATCGGCCTCAAGGTCACCAAGATCATGCAGGCTCCGGCCGCACCGTGCGCGCCATGGCTGGTCAGGCAGCTGGCCGCCGCCACCGAGCGCGCCGGCATCGAAGTGTTCGAACTGCCGTCCGGCGCCGGTCACGACGCCATGGCGCTGGCCCGCATGACCGACGTGGCCATGCTGTTCACCCGTTGCGGCAACGGCGGCATCAGCCACAACCCGCTGGAAACCATGACGGCCGACGACGCCGAAGTGTCGGCACAGATCTTCCTGGACTTCCTGCGCCAGTTCCAAACCAAGTAATTGCGGAGCAATCATGACTGAACCAATTCGATTCTTCTACCTCGGTGAGGTGCACAACGTCGCGGGCGGCGCACCAACCCGCACCCTGCTCCAGCACCTGCGCGAAGACCTGCACTGCACCGGCACCAAGGAAGGCTGCGCCGAAGGCGACTGCGGCGCCTGCACCGTGGTCGTGGCCGAGCTGCAGCCCGACGGCGAAGTGGCCATGAAGTCGGTCAACTCCTGCATCCAGTTCGTCCCTACGCTGGACGGCAAGGCCGTCTTCACCGTCGAGGACCTGAAGCAGGCCAACGGCAGCATGCATCCGGTGCAGGAAGCACTGGTCGAATGCCACGGTTCGCAATGCGGCTTCTGCACGCCGGGCTTCGCCATGTCCTTGTGGAGCCTGTACCTGAAGCAGGACGGCCAGACCACGCCGCCGTGCCGCAAGACCGTCGATGAAACGCTGTCCGGCAACCTGTGCCGCTGCACCGGCTACCGTCCGATCATCGATGCCGCGCGCCGCATGGGCGAACTGCCTCACGTCAGTTTCGATCGCGAGGCGCTGAAAGCCTCGCTGCAATCCATCCAGCGAACCGAAATGTATAGCTACAGCCACGACGGCCAAACCTTCCACGCACCGCGCACGCTGGCCGAACTGGCCACGCTGCGCGCTGAAAAACCGACCGCCACCATCGTCGCCGGCTCGACCGACGTCGGCCTGTGGGTCACCAAGCAGATGCGCAACCTCGGCGACATCATCTACGTGCGCCAGGTGCGCGAACTGCACCACATGGAAGAAAGCGACGGCGTGCTGACCATCGGCGCCGCCGTCTCGCTCAACGATGCCTACGAGGCCGTCTGCAAGCATTACAAGGACGAGCTGCACGAAATGTGGCAGCGCTTCGCCTCGCAGCCTATCCGCAACACCGGCACCCTGGGCGGCAGCGTCGCCAACGGCTCGCCGATCGGCGACTCGGCGCCGTGGATGATCGTGCTCGGCGCGGAAATCGTCATCCGCAGCGATAAGGGCCAGCGCACCATGCTGCTGGAGAAGTTCTACCTCGACTACATGAAGAAGGATTGGCAGCCGGGCGAATTCGTCGAAGCCGTACGCATTCCGCTGCCGCGCAAGGATATCCACTTCCGCACCTACAAGCTGGCCAAACGCTACGACCAGGACATCTCCGCCGTCTGCGCCGCCTTCGCCTTCACGCTGAAGGACGGCATCGTCAGCGACGCCCACATCGCCTACGGCGGCATGGCCGCCACCTCGCGCCGCGCGCCACTGGCCGAAGCGGCCGTCAACGGCAAGCGCTGGAACGAAGAAACGCTGAAACTGGCGATGGCCGAACTGGCCAGGGACTACACCCCGCTGAGCGACATGCGGGCCACCGCCAACTATCGCATGAAGACCGCGCAAAACCTGCTGCGCCGCTACTGGCTGGAGACCAATCCGGACTCCGCCCAGCCGGTGCAATCGATCAACGCCTACCACTACGCGGAAGGAGCCGTGCCAGCATGAACAGCAAATCCGAAGCATTCCTGACGCAGCCCGCAGTTCCCGGAGTTCCAATGGCCTGGGCCGAAGTCGGCCAGTCGCACCCGCACGAATCGGCAGTGCTGCACGTGCTGGGCGAAGCCACCTACACCGACGACATCCCGGAAGCGCAAGGTACGCTGCACGCCGCGCTGGGCATCTCGTCCAAGGCGCACGCCAACATCCTGTCGATGAACTTCGACGCGGTCAAGGCCATGCCTGGCGTGGTCGCCGTCTATACGCACAAGGACATTCCCGGTACCAACGATTGCGGTCCTATCATTCACGACGACCCTATCCTGTCCGAAGGACTGGTCGAATACATCGGCCAGCCGATCTTCATCGTGGTGGCGGACTCGCACGACAACGCCCGCCGCGCCGTCAAGAAAGCCGTCATCGAATACGCGGAGCTACCGGCCATTCTGACGCCGCAAGCCGCGCGCGACGCGAAATCCTTCGTCGTCCCGCCGATGCACCTGGCGCGTGGCGATGCGCAAGCGGCGTTCGAGCGTTCGAAACACAAGCTGAAAGGCGATCTGCATGTCGGCGGCCAGGAACAGTTCTACCTGGAAGGCCAGATCTCGTATGCCATTCCGAAGGAAGGCAACGGCATGCTGATCTACTGCTCGACCCAGCACCCGACCGAAATGCAGCACGTGGTCGCGCACGCCCTGCACCGCCATTCGCACGATATCGTGGTCGAGTGCCGCCGCATGGGCGGCGGTTTCGGCGGCAAGGAATCGCAATCGGCGCTTTGGGCGGCCTGCGCCGCCATCTCGGCAGCGCATCTGCGCAAGCCGGTCAAGCTGCGCGCCGACCGCGACGACGACATGATGGTCACCGGCAAACGCCACTGCTTCTACTATGAATACGAGATGGGCTACGGCGACGACGGCCGCATCGTCGCCGCCAAGGTGGAGATGGTGTCGCGCGCCGGCTTCTCGGCCGACCTGTCGGCGCCGGTCGCCACCCGCGCCGTCTGCCACTTCGACAACGCCTACTACCTGGCCGACGTCGACATCCGCGCCATGGCCGGCAAGACCAACACGCAGTCGAACACCGCCTTTCGCGGCTTCGGCGGCCCGCAGGGTGCCATCGCCATCGAATACATCATGGACGAAATCGCCCGCAACCTGGGCATGGATGCCCTGGACGTCCGCAAGATCAACTTCTACGGCCGCAACGACGAGGAAGGCCGCAACGTCACGCAGTACCAGCAGAAAGTCGTCGACAACGTCATCCACGAACTGGTCGCGCAGCTTGAGCAGGAGTCGGACTACCGCAAGCGCCGCGAGGAAATCAACGCGTTCAATGCCAAAAGCACGGTGCTGAAACGCGGCTTGGCGCTGACGCCGGTCAAATTCGGCATCGCCTTCAATGTCACCCACTTCAACCAGGCCGGCGCGCTGGTGCACATCTACACGGACGGCTCGGTGCTGGTCAACCACGGCGGCACCGAAATGGGCCAGGGCATCAACACCAAGGTATGCCAGGTTGTGGCACATGAACTGGGCATCGACCTGGCGATGGTGCGCGCCAGCGCCACCGACACCAGCAAGGTTGCCAACACCTCGGCCACCGCCGCCTCCACCGGCGCGGACTTGAACGGCAAGGCGGCGCAGGACGCGGCCAACACCATCCGCAAGCGCCTGGCCGAATTCGCCGCCAAGCGCCACGACGGCGATGCCGACACCGTGCGCTTCGAAGCCAACTTCGTCCACGTCGGCGACCTTGCGATTCCGTTCTCGGAGCTGGTTCAGAAGGCTTACCTGGCGCGCGTCCAGTTGTGGTCGGACGGCTTCTACGCCACGCCGGGCCTGCACTGGGATCCGAAGACCATGAGTGGCAACCCGTTCTCGTACTACGCTTACGGCGCCTCGGTGTCGGAAGTGGTGGTCGACACGCTGACCGGCGAATGGAAGCTGTTGAAGGCCGACGCGTTGTACGACGCCGGCAACTCGCTGAATCCGGCCATCGACGTCGGCCAGGTGGAAGGCGCCTTCATACAGGGCATGGGCTGGTTGACCACCGAGGAACTGTGGTGGAACGCGGCCGGCAAGCTGATGACGCACGCGCCGTCGACCTACAAGATCCCCGGCGTGTCGGACTGTCCGGAGAACTTCAGCGTGCGCCTGTTCAAGAACCGCAACGTGGCCGACAGCATACACCGCTCCAAGGCGGTCGGCGAGCCGCCATTGCTGCTGCCATTCTCGGTGTTCCTGGCGATCCGCGACGCCTGTTCCGCCGTGGCCGACCACAAGTACAATCCGCCGCTGCGCGCCCCGGCTACCAGCGAATCCATCCTGAACGCCATCACTGCGGTCCAGGAACGAGGTTGACATGTCCAACAACAGTATGCCTTTCAACCTCAACGCGCTGACGGCGGCCGCCAGCAAGGCAGTGCCGCGCGTGCTGGTGACGGTGGCGCAGGTCGCCGGCTCGGCGCCGCGCGAACCGGGCGCCAAGATGCTGATCACTCAGTATCACGCCTTCGACACCATCGGCGGCGGCCATCTTGAAATGGTCGCCACCGATATCGCCCGCGAAATGCTGGCCATGCCCGCCGGCGACGTCCATGCCGAGCGTCGCCTCGAACGCTTCCCGCTCGGTCCCAGCCTGGGGCAATGCTGCGGCGGCGTGGTGCACCTGGCGTTTGAACGCATCATGCCGGAAGCCGGCGAACACTTCGGCGCGCTGGCCCGCCGCTGGCGTGACGGCCAGGACAGCTGGCGCCTGGTGCCGCTGGACTGCGCCGAGCCGGCCAGCGTCTACGACGCAGCCGGCGTCCACCTGTCCGGACCCGGCCCGGCGATGCTGGCCCGTCCTGGCCCCGGTATCGACTGCAAGGTGCGCATCGACGATTTCGGCCACCGCTGGCTGATCGACTCCTGCCTGCCCTACCGCCCTCGCCTCTACCTGTTCGGCGCCGGCCACGTCGGTGCCGCCATCGTGCGCGCGCTGGCCGAGCTGCCATGCCAGGTGGTGTGGATCGATGAACGTGACGACATGTTCCCGCCGGTGCTGCCGGCTAACGTGCGGGTCGAAGCGACCGACACGCCGGAAGCCGTGGTCGAAGAAGCGCCGGCTGGTGCCTCCTTCCTGGTGCTGACCCACAGTCACGCGCTGGACCAGCAGTTGTCCGAACATATCCTGCGCCGCACCGACTTTACCTGGTTCGGGCTGATCGGCTCGAGGACCAAGCGCGTGTCGTTCGAACGCCGCCTGCAGGAACGCGGCATTCCAGCCGCCCGCATGGCCGACATGACCTGCCCCATCGGTCTGCCCGGCATCCACGACAAGGCGCCGGCCGTCATCGCCGTCTCGGTGGCCGCGCAGTTGATGCAGGTGTGGGAAGCCGCGGCTCTGACTCCGGCGGAGATTAGTGTTAAAATCGACGCATCCGCTACTCTCGAAACATCGGAACTCAGCACATAATGCGCGATCTGATTCTCTCTACATTGCCTGCAGCCTGGGCGCCCTCACTCTCCGGCAGCGCCGGGGCGGGAGCGCGTCATCGCCTCTCATTGATCTAGCCGTCGCGCTAGTTTAAATCCACAAAACGTACAGCCGGTGTGGCGCCACGCGCCCGCCTTAACCGCCGACGACCATGTCAGTCGCGCCGCCAATTGCGCGCGCGTCAACTGCCGTCCGCAAAAATCGAGGAATCAAATCATGGCAAGCATCATCACCCAAAGCGGCAACTTCCAGGCATATCGCGCCAGCCTTCTCCACTTCAGCGACGACCCGGCCTACCAGGCCAACGCCTGCCTGTGGCACGAAGATGGCCTGTTGATCGTCAACGACGGCAAGGTCCACCTGGCCGGAGACTTCAGCCAGCTGATCGGCTTCCTGCCGAAGGACACGCCGCTGCACGACTACCGCGGCAAGATCATCATGCCCGGCTTTATCGACACCCATGTGCACTATCCGCAGACCGACATGATCGCCTCGCCCGCGCCCGGCCTGCTGCCATGGCTGGAGAAATATACCTTCCCGACCGAGCGAAAATTCGCCGATCCGGAGCACGCAGCCAACGTCGCCAGCTTCTTCCTCGATGAACTGACCCGCTGCGGCACCACCACCGCCATGGTCTACTGCACCGTGCATCCGCAATCGGTGGACGCCTTCTTCACCGAGAGCGAAAAACGCAACCTGCGCATGGTCGCCGGCAAGGTGCTAATGGACCGCAACTGTCCCGACTTCCTGCAGGACACCGCCGAAAGCGGCGCCCGCGAAACCGAAGACCTGATCAAGAAATGGCACAAGCGCGGCCGCCAGCTGTACGCGATCACGCCGCGCTTCGCCCCGACCTCCACCGAGCAGCAGCTGGAGCTGGCCGGCGCGCTGGCCAAGGCCTATCCGGACACCTTCCTGCAAACCCACGTGGCGGAAAACACCGACGAAGTGGCCTGGGTCAAATCGCTGTTCCCCAATGCCCGCAGCTACATGGACGTGTACGACCACTTCGGCATGATGCGCCCGCGCTCGATGTACGCCCATTGCATCTGGCTGGACGACACCGACCGCGCCCGCATGGGCGAGACCCAGTCGGCGATCTCCGTCTGCCCTACCTCCAACCTGTTCCTCGGCAGCGGCCTGTTCGACTTCGAGCGTGCCTTTGCGAAGAGGGTCCCGTTGTCGCTGGCGACCGACGTCGGTGGAGGTACCTCGTTCTCGATGCTGCAGACGATGAACGAAGCCTACAAAGTGGCACGCATGGGCGGTACCTACCTGCAGGCGATGCGCATGTTCTACCTCGCCACCTTGGGCGGGGCCCGCGCGATGCAGCTGGAAGGCACGATCGGTAACTTCGTGCCCGGCGCCGAGGCCGACTTCATCGTCCTCGATCCGAAGGCGACGCCACTGCTGGCACGCCGCACCGAGCGCACCGATTCGATCGAAGAGCTGCTGTTCGCCATCGCCATGCTGGGCGACGACCGCGCCATCTCCGCCACCTACGCCGCCGGCAGCGTCGTGCACCAGCGCCAGGACTAAGCGGATGAACAAGGACGAATGGCAGGCACGCGTCGATCTCGCCGCGTGCTACCACCTGTGCGCCCTGCACGGCTGGGACGATCTGATCTACACCCACATCTCGGCCGCCGTACCGGGCAAGGCTTGCCGCTATCTCATCAATCCGTTCGGTCTGCGGTTTGACGAGGTGTGCGCCTCCAATCTGGTAAAGGTGGATGGCGACGGCAACCCGGTCGATGCGGCGCAATACGACATCAACCGCCCGGGCTTCGCGCTGCATGCGGCGGTGCACGGCGCGCGCCACGATATCGGCTGCGTCATGCATCTGCATAATGTGAACGGCATCGCCGTCGGCGCCCAGCGCGAAGGCCTGCTGCCGCTGTCGGCGCACGCATTGCGTTTTTATGAGCAGCTGGCATATCACGACTATGAAGGCCTGGAGATGAGCGATGCCGAGCAGGCGCGCCTGCTGGAACGCCTTGGATCACGTCCGGCCATGCTGCTGCGGAATCACGGCACGCTGGCTTGCGGCAGGACGATCGCCGAGGCATTCGTGCTGATGGAGGCACTGGACAAAGCCTGCACCATCCAGCTCAAGGCGCAATCCGGCGACGGCAGGCTGCATATGCCGCCGCACGAAACCTGCCTGAAGACGCATCTGCAGCTGCTGGGCAACGGCAGCCCGGACGGACGCCTCGAATGGCCCGCGCTGCTGCGCAAACTGGATAAACTGAGCCCGAACTATCGCTCCTGAAAGGAAGCTCCATGCCGACTATTAACGTACAACTTTTTGAAGGCCGCACGCTGGAGCAAAAGCGCGCATTCGTCAAAGCCGTCACCGAAGCCACCGTGCAGACGCTGGGCGCGTCGGCCGAATCGGTCGACATCATCATCCACGAGTGCAAGCGGGAGAGCTGGGCCACCGCCGGCAAGCTGTGGTCCGAGCAGGACTAAAATCGGGTAGGATAGCGCCATGAAACGGCGTACCTTATTCAACCTGGCGCTGGCACTTGGTTGCGCCCCCGCTTCCGTCCTGGCGGCGGAAAGCCGGCAACTGCGTGTAGTCACCGCACACCTGCCGCCGCTGGTCCTCGAGAACGGCGGCGACAGGCCCGGTGCGCTGTACGAGCTGCTGATGGAATTGTGCAAAAGGATGAAGCTCGAGCCCAAGGTGGAATTCTTCCCCTGGAAACGCGCTCAGTTCCTGGCGACGACCATGACGGCCACCGTCATTTTTCCGCTTACCCGCTTGCCGGAACGTGAGAACAAATTCCGCTGGCTGGCGCCGATGTATGAAGAACATTATCTGTTCCTCGCGCCACGCAGCGGCAAATTCGATATCCAGCATCCGGAATTGATGAAGTCCGCACGCATCTCCACGTTGCGCGGCGCCGGCCAGGCCCTCATGCTGCAGGATCTGGGCTACCACAACCTGATCGAAGCAAGCTCAATCGAGGAAGTCCATCGCTTTCTCCTCCAGGGCATGGCCGATGCTGCATTCGGGGAGCGGTTCATCATTCAAAGTTCGCTCAGAAGCCGCAACGCCGAAAAGGATTTCCAGGTCAGTCCACCGGTACGCAGCACCACCGCGTGGCTGGCCGGATCGCTGGACTTCGACGACGCCACCGCCCAGCAGTTCCAACGCGCGAAGGTGGCGATGGATGCCGACGGTACGTCGCAGCGCATCCTTGCCAAATACGGACTGGCCTAGTATTTACAGGCTGCCCAGGCCAACCAGGGTGCTCCGCACCGCGACGTCGAGCGGCGTGCGCGGCTCCACGCCCAGCATCTTGACCAGCCGGCGGTTGGACATCTGCACCGGCTGCCGCCACAGATAGCGCATCTCGCGCAGTTCGCGGAACACCGTCACAAACGGCGACGCCAGCGACAGCAACCACCAGGGGAAAGCGCTTGCCTTCAGCTCCGGCCGGCGGGCGGCGCGCGCGATCGCCGTGACCATCTGCGTACCGTCGGCATCCCAGTGGCCTTCCATCTGATAGCGCGCGAAGGTCTCCAACTGATCGTCCTTCTCGATCAACCGCACCATCGTCTCCGCCACGTCAGGCAGATAGGCCCATTGATGGCCGATACCCACGCTGCCGGGATAACTGATCGCCGTCAGCGGCTTGCCGGGTTTGACCAGGCCCTGTGCGAACCAGCTGTTGCCCGCTTTCGGCCCGAAAAAGTCTCCGGCCCGTACGATCAAGGTGCGCACGCCTTCGGCGGCCGCCGCCTGCAAGTGTGCCTCCATCTGCACGCGGATCGCGCCTTTGCGAGTGACGGGATTCTGCGGCGACTCCTCGTCGATGAGGGGGAACGCATCGGGGCCGTAGTTGTAGACGGTACCGGGCAGCAGGATGCGCGCGCCGCTGGCGCGTGCCGCGGCGATGGTGTTGTCTATCATCGGCAGCACCAGCGCGCCCCAGTTACGGTAGCCGGGAGGATTCACCGCGTGCACGATCAACTGCGCGCCCTGCGCGGCGGAGATCACGTCCTGGCGATTCATCGCGTCGCCGGCCAGCCACTGCAGGCCGTCGCCCTGCTTTGCCGCGCTGAGCGGAGCGCGGTGCAACGCCTTGACCGTCCAGCCGCGCGCCAGCAGCAAACGTGCCACTTCGCCGCCGATACCGCCCGTCGCGCCCAATACCAATGCTGTCTTTTCCATGGTGTTCTCCGTGTGGTGAGTTGATGTAGCCAGTGTGGGCCAAACGGAGTTAAAAGAAAATTACCTAAATTCGCATAGACGCTATACAATTTCGTATGACTGAACCGAACTGGGACTTATACCGATCCTTTCTCGCCGTGCTGCGCGAGGGATCGCTGTCGGGCGCCGCCCGCGCGCTGGGCCTGACGCAGCCTACCGTCGGCCGCCACATCGACGGCCTGGAGCAGGCACTGTCGCTGTCGCTGTTCACCCGTTCGCAGACAGGGTTCATTCCGACCGAGGCCGCCCATGCGCTGCGCTCGTATGCCGAAACGCTGGAAGCCACGTCTTCCGCGCTGCTGCGGGCGGCGTCGGGGCTAGGGCATGGAGAAATCAAGGGAACGGTAAGGATCACGGCCAGCGACGTGGTCGGCGTCGAGGTGCTGCCGGCGATATTGGCGCGGCTGACGCGGCACCACCCCGGCATCACCATCGAGCTGACGACCTCCAACCGCATCGAAAACCTGCTGCGGCGAGATGCCGACATCGCCGTTCGCATGCAACGCCCCGACCAGGATGTGCTGGTGGCGCGGCGTATCGGAAACATCGACCTGGGCTTCCACGCGCGGCGCGATTATCTCAAGCGTCGCGGCACGCCGCTGAGCTGGCAGGACATGGCCAACCACTCGCTGATCGGCGTGGACAGCGAGACGGCGTTCACCCGCAAGCTGCAGCATCTGCTGGGCGACCTGAAAGGCAACACCTTCGCACTGCGCAGCGACAGCGACCTGGTACATCTGGCCTCGATCCGCGCGGGGCTGGGCATAGGCATCTGCCAGGTCCGGTTGGCCGAACGCGATCCGCAACTGGTGCGCGTACTGCCCGACCTGCTGACCATCCCGCTCGATACCTGGCTGGCGATGCACGAAAACCTGCGCAGCAATCCCGCCTGCGCCACCACCTTCGCCGCGCTGGCGGACGGATTGACCGAGTATGTCAATGCCGCTTAATACCGCTTAGTATCATCCAGGTCGCCAGGATGAACGGCAGCGTGAAGTATGAGAGCGAGAGACCGCCGAGGGCGACGGATAGCACAATGCTCAGCGCTACGCCCGCCAGTCGCAGGTGCCAGCGGTACTGCCGGCTGCCCAGGGCCAGCATGACGAGTGTGCTGTTGATGCCGGCGCCGGTGGCGTGGGCCGCGATGCCGCTGTCGGGCCATGCCGCCGCGGTGGCAATGAACGTGAGCCAGGATATGGATGCACCCGCAAGCGCCGACATGGCCAGATGCCAGTCGCGCCGCGACATCGCGGCCCACAGCAGCATGCCCAGCGGCGCAAGGCCGATAAAGGTCGCCTGGCTCAACGTGCAAAACAGATAGTTCAAGGGGGCGCTGCCGCAGCTGGCGGCGACGAGCGTCGTCAATGGCTGCAAGCCGAAGTTTTGGCCTATTGCCATGGCCAGCCACATCATCAGGACAAACGGCAGCGTCAATGGCGGGATGCGCAGGCGCTGCATTACCTGCGTCAGCGCGGCGGTCAGCAGGCCGCTGGCTGCGATCCAGACCGGCAGCGCCCCGTCCAGCCGATAGCCGGCGCACAGGCCGATGCCGGTCAGCGCGCCGTTGAAACTGTATATACCGTTATGACGGTTTTCCGGCGGCAGCCGCATCGCCCATGCCGCAAGCGACGCGGAACTGACGCCGAGCGCGCAGCCCAACGCCAATGCCGGTGCATTCAAGTACAGGCAAAGCAGCAGTACCGTGCCAAATATTGGCGAAGCCTGAAAGTAGATCTGCCCTATTCCGACCAACTGGCGCTGCAGTATCAAGGGAACCGCAGCGCCACCAGACGACGATAGAATCACGCCGCGACAGGTTCGTCGGTCGGCCAGATCTGCGCGATGCGCAGCAGGTTGGTGCTGCCCGGCTGGCCGAACGGCACGCCCGCCGTGATCGCGATCTGGTCGCCCGGCTGGCCGAAGCCTTCACGCAACGCCGCCTGGCAGGCCGCCGCCACCATCCGGTCGACATTGCGCACGTCCGGACTGACCGTCGAATGCACGCCCCACGCCAGCGCCAGGCGGCGCGCCGTCGACAGGTTCGGCGTGATGCTCAGGATAGGCGCCGTCGGCCGCTCGCGCGCCGCGCGCAGGCTGGTGTGGCCGGAACTGGTGTAGGTCACGGTCGCCACCGCGCCGACGATCTGCGTCACGTCGCGCAGTGCCGAGCAGATGGCGTCGCCGCTGTTGGGCATCGGCGCCTGGTTCTGCGCGTCGATCATCTGACGGTACAGCGGATCCTTCTCCACTTCGCAGATGATGCGGTTCATGATCGATACCGCTTCAACCGGATACGCGCCGCTGGCCGATTCGGCCGACAGCATCACCGCGTCCGCGCCGTCATAGATCGCGCTGGCGACGTCGGACGCCTCGGCGCGCGTCGGCACCGGCGTGGAGATCATCGATTCCAGCATCTGCGTGGCGATGACGATGGGCTTGCCCTGCTGGCGGCAGGCGCGCAGGATGCGCTTTTGCACGCCCGGCACGCACTCCGGCGGCAACTCGACACCCAGGTCGCCGCGCGCCACCATGATCGCATCCGACACCGCCACGATCGCGTCCAGCGCATCCATCGCCGCAGGTTTTTCCAGCTTCGCCAGCAGCGAAGCGCGGTCGCCGACGATGGCGCGGGCCTGCAGCAAATCCTCGGGCCTCTGCACAAACGACAGCGCGATCCAGTCCGCGCCCATCTCCAGCGCGAAGTCCAGGTCGCGCAGATCCTTGGCGGTTAGCGCGGGAATCGGCAGCACCACGTCGGGCACATTGACACCCTTGCGATCCGACAGCACGCCGCCATTGACGACGCGGGTACGGATGACGCGGCGGCCCTCGTTGGCCAGCACCGCCAGCCGCACCTTGCCGTCGTCCAGCAGCAGCGACTGGCCGGCGTCGATCACCTCGAACAGCTCCGGGTGCGGCAGGCAGACGCGCTGCGCATCGCCCGGCGCCGGATCGCGGTCCAGCGAGAATTCCTGACCAGCCTCCAGCTTTACCTTGCCTTCGGCGAACTGGCCCACGCGCAGCTTGGGTCCCTGCAAATCGGCCAGGATGGCGATGGGCCGGCCAACGCTGCGTTCGATCTCGCGCACGATGTTGCATCGCGCCTGGTGGTCCTGATGGGTGCCGTGGCTGAAGTTAAAGCGGAACACATCGGCACCGGCCTCGAATAGCGCCAGGATGGCTTCCTTGGTGCTGCTGGCCGGGCCGAGCGTGGCCACGATTTTGGCCTGACGTTGACGTCGCATTGGGTATTCCTTATCTACAGAATTAAAACGGCACGGAAGTCGTTGACGTTGGTGCGGGTCGGGCCGCTGACCACCAGGTCGTTCAAGGCGCTGAAGTAGCCGTAGCCGTCGTTGTTTTCCAACAGCGTCTTGGCGCGTAGCTTCTGCGACAGGCCGCGTTCCAGCGAATCCGGTCCATACAGGGCGCCGGCGTTGTCTTCCGAGCCGTCGATGCCGTCGGTGTCGCAGGCAACCGCATGGATGCCGGGATGGCCTTCCAGCGCCACCGCGAGACTGAGCAGGAACTCGGCGTTGCGTCCGCCGCGACCCGAGCCGCGCACCGTCACCGTGGTTTCGCCGCCGGAGATGATGACGCAGGGCTTCTGGAACGGCTGGCCGCGAGTCGCCACCTGCCGCGCCATCGCCGCGTGCACGATGGCGACGTCGCGCGATTCGCCCTCGATGCCGTCGGACAGGATGTAAGGCGTGATGCCGGCCGCGCTGGCATGGGCCGCAGCCGCTTCCAGCGCGTCCTGCGCGATGGCGATGACGTGGTGGCTGTTGCGGGCGAAGCGCGGATCGCCGGGTTTCGGCGTTTCGCCTGCGCCGGATTCCAGGTGCTCGCGCACGCTGTCGGGAATGGCGATGTCGTACTTGCGCAACACCGCCAGCGCATCGGCGCAGGTGGTCGCGTCGGGCAAGGTCGGGCCGCTGGCGATGATGCCGGGATCGTCGCCGGGCACGTCGGAAATCAGCAGCGTGACCACGCGCGCGGGGGCGCAGGCCAGCGCCAGGCGCCCGCCTTTGATCGCCGACAGGTGCTTGCGCACGCAATTCATTTCGGAGATCGCCGCGCCGCTGCGCAGCAGGGCCTTGTTCAGCGCCTGCTTCTGCTCCAGCGTGATGCCGGGCGCCGGCAGCGCCAGCAGCGATGAGCCGCCGCCGGAGATCAGGCACAGCACCAGGTCGTTCTCGCTGAGGCCCTTGACCATCTCCATCATGCGGCCGGCCGCCGCGCGGCCCGCTTCGTCCGGCACCGGATGGGCCGCTTCGACCACTTCGATACGCTCGCAGTCCACGCCATGTTCATAGCGCGTGACGACCAGGCCCGAAATGTCGCCCTTCCAGTGCTGCTCGACGGCGCGCGCCATGGCGGCCGCGCCCTTGCCTGCGCCGATGACCAGCGTGCGGCCGTTCTTCGGCGGCTCCGGCAGGTACGCGGGCAGGCATTTTTCCGCGCTGACCGCGTTCACGGCCGAGCCGTAAAGGTCAAGCAGGAATTGGCGTGGATTGAAGGTGCTCATTACGCCTCGGCGATCTGGTGGTTGGACATGATTTCAATCGCGCGGCACAGCGCCGAGTGGTCCATGCCGCCCAGGCCGTTGGCGCTGCAGGCGTTCATCAGTTCCTGCGCCATGGCGGTATTCGGCAGCGACACGCCCATCGCCTTGGCGCCTTGCAGCGCCAGGTTCAGGTCCTTCTGGTGCAGCTCGATGCGGAAGCCGGGATTGAAGGTGCGCTTGACCATGCGCTCGCCGTGCACTTCCAGGATGCGCGAGTTGGCGAAGCCCCCCATCAGCGCAGAGCGCACCTTGGCTGGATCGGCGCCGGCCTTGGAGGCGAACAGCAGCGCTTCGGCCACGGCCTGGATGTTCAGCGCGACGATGATCTGGTTGGCCACCTTGGTGGTCTGGCCGTCGCCGTTGCCGCCGACCAGCGTAATGTTCTTGCCCATCAGTTCAAACAGCGGCTTGACGATTTCGAACGCCGCCTCCGAACCGCCGACCATGATGGTCAGCGAGGCCGCCTTGGCGCCCACTTCGCCGCCGGACACCGGCGCGTCCAGGTATTCGCAACCCAGCGCATTGATCTTCTTGGCGAAGGCCTTGGTTTCGATCGGCGAGATCGAACTCATGTCGACCACGATGGTGTTCGGACGCAGGCCCTTGGCCACGCCTTCGTCGCCGAACAGCGCGTTGGCCACGTGCGGGGTGTCCGGCACCATGATGATGATGATGTCGGCACGCGCCGCCACTTCCGCCGCCGAGGTGCACACGGTGGCGCCGGCTTCGATCAGGTGGAACGGCGGGTTCTTGATGTCGTGCAGGTACAGTTTGTGGCCGCCGTCCAGCAGGTGCTGCGCCATTGGTGCGCCCATGATGCCCAGACCAATAAATCCAACTCGAGACATGATATTTTCCTTTGTATGATGTGGTTTAAACGCCAGCCTCAGAGGCCGTGGGCCGCACGCCAGCCCAGTCCTGCTTCGGTGGTGGTGCGCGGCTTGTACTCGCAGCCGATCCAGCCGTCGTAGCCGGCAACGCTCAGCTGGTCGAACAGGTAGCGGTAGCCGATCTCGCCGGTGCCCGGCTCGTTGCGGCCCGGGTTGTCCGCCAGCTGCACGTGACGGATCAGCGGCAGGTGCTTCTTGATGGTGTTCGTCAGTTCGCCTTCCATGCGCTGCATGTGATAGATGTCGTACTGGATGAACAGGTTGTCCGAACCGGTGGCCTCGATCAGTGCCGCCGCCTGCGCCGTATTGGTCAGGAAGAAGCCTGGAATGTCGAAGGTGTTGATCGGCTCGACCAGCAGGCGGATGCCCTCGTCCTTCAGCGCATCGGCGGCGAACTTCAGGTTCTCCACCAGCACCGACTGCGCATCCTGCCGCGTCACGCCGGCCGGCACGATGCCGACCAGGCAGTTCAGCTGCTTGACGCCCAGCTCCTTGGCATAGGCGATCGCGGTCCAGACGCCGTCGCGGAACTCCTGCACGCGGTCCGGATGGCAGGCGATGCCACGCTCGCCCGCTTCCCAATTCCCGGCCGGCAGGTTGTGCAGCACCAGTTCCAGCTTGTTGGCCTTCAGCAGTCCGGCCAGCTCACCGGCGCTGTACGGATACGGGAACAGGAACTCCACCGCCTTGAATCCGGCGCGGGCCGCCGCCTCGAAGCGCTCCAGGAACGGCACTTCGGTGAACAGCATGGTCAGATTGGCTGCAAGTTTGGTCATGTGATTGCTCCTTAGTCCATCAGCGTGACGGCGGTTGGCGCGTCGGCGGCGCTCAGTGCCAGTTCTTCGAACTCGTTGATCTTGTCGATGTCGGTGCCCATGGCGATATTGGTCACGCGCTCCAGGATCACCTCGACCACCACCGGCACGCGGAACTCTTCCATCCACTTGTTGGCCTGCTCGAAGGCGGCCGGCAGGTCGTCGGCATTGGTGACGCGGATCGCCTTGCAGCCCAGGCCCTCCACCACGGCGACGTGATCGACGCCGTAGCCGTTCAGTTCCGGCGCGTTGATGTTCTCGAACGACAGCTGTACGCAGAAGTCCATGTCGAAGCCGCGCTGCGACTGGCGGATCAGGCCGAGGTAGGAGTTGTTCACCACCACGTGCAGGTAAGGCAGCTTGAATTGCGCACCGACGGCCAGCTCTTCGATCATGAACTGGAAGTCGTAGTCGCCGGAGATCGCCACCACTTTGCGCTTCGGATCGGCCGCGGCCACGCCCAGCGCCGCCGAGATGGTCCAGCCCAGCGGACCGGCCTGGCCGCAGTTGATCCAGTGGCGTGCGTTATACACGTGCAGGAACTGCGCGGCGGCGATCTGCGACAGGCCGATGGTGCTGACGTAGCAGGTGTCGCGGCCGAAGGCCTTGTTCATCTCTTCGTACACACGCTGCGGCTTGACCGGCACCTGCTCGAAGTGGGTCTTGCGCTGCATGGTGCGCTTGCGTTCATTACATTGGGACACCCAGGCCGAGCGGTCTTTCAGCTTGCCGGCGGCTTTCCATTCGGTCGCTACTTCGATCATCAGCTTCAGCGCGGCGCCTGCGTCGGAGACGATGCCGAAGTCCGGGCCGAACACGCGGCCGATCTGGGTCGGTTCGATATCGATGTGGACGAATTTACGGTCCTTGGTGTACACCTCGATGGTGCCGGTGTGGCGGTTGGCCCAGCGGTTGCCGATGCCGAACACGAAGTCCGACGCCAGCAGCGTGGCGTTGCCGTAGCGGTGGCTGGTTTGCAGGCCGACCATGCCGACCATCAGCTTGTGGTCGTCCGGGATCGCGCCCCACGCCATCAGCGTCGGGATCACCGGCACGCCGGTCAGTTCGGCGAACTGCACCAGCAGGTCGGCAGCGTCGGCGTTGATGACGCCACCGCCGGCGGTGATCAAAGGCGCTTCGGCGTCGTTCAGCATCGTCAGCGCTTTTTCGATCTGGGCGCGGGTGGCTTTCGGCTTGTACGGCTCCAGCGGCTGGTAGGTGTCCGGATCGAATTCAATCTCGGCCATCTGCACGTCGAACGGCAGGTCGACCAGCACCGGGCCGGGACGGCCGGAGCGCATGATGTGGAAAGCCTGCTGGAACACCATCGGCACCAGCGCCGGCTCGCGCACGGTGACGGCCCATTTGGTGACCGGCTTGGCGATCGATTCGATGTCGACCGCCTGGAAATCTTCCTTGTACAGGCGGGCACGCGGCGCCTGGCCGGTAATGCAGAGGATTGGTATGGAATCTGCTTGGGCCGAATACAAACCGGTGATCATGTCGGTGCCGGCCGGGCCGGAGGTGCCGATGCAGACGCCGATGTTGCCGGCCGTGGCGCGGGTGTAGCCTTCGGCCATGTGCGAGGCGCCCTCGACGTGGCGAGCCAGGATGTGCTTGGCACTACCCTGCTTCTTCAATGCCGCGTAAAATGGATTGATCGCGGCGCCCGGAACACCGAATACCTGGTTCACGCCCTCTTTTTCCAAAACGATTGCTGCTGCCTGCGCTGCTGTCATCCGTGCCATGCTGGTCCCCTGTCAGTTGAGTATTGAAGTCAATGGAGCCATCGTAGCGGGAAAGAAGCGCTGTGATAAGAAGACAAACTCTCGCTTTATTCGATACCCACAATATCGAATAAGTATGGAATAATCGGGACATGGACAAACTTACGCAAATCGAGGCCTTCGTCGACGTGGCCGAAAAAGGCAGCCTGGTACGCGCGGCCATGGGGCAGCACATCACGCCCGTCATGCTGGGCAGGCGTATCGATGCGCTGGAAAAAAGGCTGGGTGTGAAGCTGATGCACCGCACCACCCGCCATCAGACGCTGACCGAACAAGGCACGCTGTATCTGGACCATTGCCGCAAATTACTAGCGGATCTGGGCCATGCGGACCGCATGGTGTCGGAGGGGCGACACCGCGCCACCGGCCACCTGACCGTCTCGGCGCCGGCGGCGTTCGGCCGCAAGCACGTGGCGCCGCATGCGGCGGGCTTCGTGCGCGCGCATCCGGACGTGCAGATTTCGTTCAACCTGACCGACCGCGTGGTCGACCTGGTCAGGGACGGTTATGACGTGGGCATCCGCATCGGCGGCGTGATCGATCCGAGTTTTGTCGCCGTCAAGCTGGCCAGCAACCGCCGCGTGGTGTGCGGCACGCCGGAGTACTTCGAGCGCAACGGCATACCGCGCACGCTGGACGACCTGGCCGACCACAACTGCCTGGCCTTCAACCTGCAAGGCGGGCAGCAGCGTGGCTGGTACTTTCAGGTTCAGGGCAAGCAGGTGACCGTGCGCGCGGACGGCAATTTGAACTGCAACGACGGCGAGCTGCTGCACCGCTGGGCCACCGAGGGACTGGGGCTGGCATGGCGCTCGTCGTGGGAAATCCAGGCGCAGCTGGCGTCGGGAGAATTGATCACCGTGCTCGATGATTACGCGCTGCCGCAGTACGACATCATGGCCGTCTATCCGCAGCAGCGCCACTTGCCGGCCAAGGTGCGCTTCTTCATCGACATGCTGAAGGAGATTTACGCGCGGCCGGACTACTGGTTGATCAGCTAGATGATCAGCTGGAGAACCAGCCGAGTTTTTTCCGCGCACCCAGCACGGCCAGGCCGGCGCCCAGCATCAACCAGGTCGTCGGTTCCGGCACCGGCTGGGGAGGCGTGTCATCCGCGATCCGGTCGCCGCCGGCCTGGAATTCCGCCACCGAATAATGATTGTCACCGTAGGCGGATATGCGGAAGGCGCGCGCCTCGATCGACGTCGACAGCAAGCCGCCGTACAAATTCTGGCCCTGTTCGGCCTTGTCGGTTTCGACCGTCGTCAGACTCCGCCAGACGCTTGCGCGGTCGAGGAATTCGATGCGGTAGTCGTCGTTATTATCCGCTTCCAGTACCAGCCGGCCGACTGAGGCGAGATGCGACAGCGTGATCGTCACGCCGCTGTCGAGGCCCGACCAGTACACCGATCCATAATTCCACTGCTGCCCGAGCGGCGTGAACGTGCCGTCGGTGACGCTGTCCAGCGATGCCATACCTCCGCCGTACTGCGCGCCGGCCGAGTCGCCGATCCCTGGGCCATAGGCGGCAACCTGGCCCAGATAGGCCAGGTTGGTGTCGGCGCTAGCGTGGGCCGTGAACGTCAATGCGGCGAGTGCCGCAACTAGTGAAATTTTCATATTTATCTTAATTAGCGCAGGGAGGCGACATGGCGTTGACGGCGCATCTCGTCCTGCATCTGCATGGTTACCCGGGCGGCCTGCAGCGTTCCCGCATCCAGACCGATGGTTTTACGTTGCAAAGGACGCGGCAGATCGGCCCAGACGCTGCGCGGCAGCGATGCCCGCACGATGCCGGGTGATACGTGCTCGACGCCATCGTCCGACCTGGCCGTAACGCCGCCGGTGTTGATGGCGATACCCACGCTGCCATCATCGCTGCTGGCGGAGCGGCTGGAGACCGGGCATTCCTGGTCGGTGAACAGAACCACGCCATCGGGGCCGACGCAGCGATTGACGGCCGCGGCGGAGTACGCGCTGGAGGCGGCCAATGCCGCGCAGGCAAACAGTTGCATCAGTCGCAGGGAGGTGTTCATGATCTATCCTTTTTAACAAGTCAATTGATTTTCTCGCAATTTTCCAAGTTAATCTGTGCGGCCGCGCACGGAGAGCATCAGTCCGTTTGGCGCCGTGGTTTTTCCGCCTCGGGTACAATGTCGGGATGAAAGCTATACTTCTTATCCCTGCACTCCTCTTCATGGCGCACGGCTACGCTGTCGCCGACTCCGTCCCCGATCACGGCTGGAATAATTCCGCCGAACTGGGCGCCATCTCCACTTCAGGCAACACCGTCGGCACCTCGGTCACCGGCAAGCTCGATGCCAAGCAGGAGCGGCCCGACTGGAGCAACGAATACATCCTGGCCGGCTATTTCAAGGACGAACAGGTCACGCAAGCCGACGGCGAAAAGGTGCGCGAGCGCTCCGCCCAGCGCTACTCGGCCTCCGCCAAGGCCGCATACAAGCTGCTGCAGGACCACGACAAACTGTTCGCGCTGGCCACCCATGTGAACGACAAGTTCGGCGCCTACACGCGCTATTCGACCGTCGGCGTCGGCTACGGCACCGAGGCATACAAGACGCCGGAAAGCACGCTGGACGTGGAAATCGGCCCGGGCTACTTCAGCGGCGCGCGCTCCACCGGCGAAACCGAGAGCGGCCTGACGGTGCGCGGCGCGGCCAATCTGAAATGGAAGCTGAGCGACAGCGCTCTGTTTACGCAGAACCTCAGCGTCGAACGCGGCACCTCGAATATTCACTCGCTGGCCGAGACGGCGTTGCGCACCAAAATCAACAGCACCATGCAGATGAAGGCCGCCTTCAGCGTGCGCAACGACACCAACGTCCCCGAAGATAAAAAGAACACCGATACACAGACCTCGGTAACACTGGTCTACTCTTTCTAAACACGTCCATACTATTCATGAACACTCCACGCATTTTCGGTACGCCGCTGTCCCCCAACGCCACCAAAGTCATGCTGCTCGGTTCCGGTGAGCTGGGCAAGGAAGTCATCATCGCGCTGCAGCGTCTGGGCGTTGAAGTGATCGCCGTCGACCGCTATCCGAATGCGCCAGGCCATCAGGTCGCACACCGTGCCCACGTCATCAACATGGCCGACGGCGCCGCGCTGGCCGCCCTGATCGCACTGGAAAAGCCCGACCTGATCGTGCCGGAAATCGAGGCCATCGCCACCGACACGCTGGCCGCGCTGGAACAAGCCGGCAAGATCACCTGCATCCCGACCGCGCGCGCCGCCCAGTTGACGATGAACCGCGAAGGCATCCGCTGCCTCGCTGCCGAAACGCTGGGCCTGGCGACGTCGCCGTACCGCTTCGCCAGCAGCCTGGCGGAACTGGAAGCGGCCACCGCCGCCATCGGTTTCCCGTGCGTGATCAAGCCGGTGATGTCCTCGTCCGGCAAGGGCCAGTCCAAGATCGACAGCGCGGCCGAAGTCAAGGCCGCGTGGGATTACGCCGCTGCCGGCAGCCGCGTCGATTCCGGCCGGGTGATCGTTGAAGGCTTCATCGACTTCGACTACGAAATCACGCTGCTGACGGTGCGCTCCATCGGCGCCGATGGCCAGGTCGAAACCCAGTTCTGCGATCCGATCGGCCACGTGCAGGTGCAAGGCGACTACGTCGAATCGTGGCAGCCGTGCCGCATGAATCCACTGGCGTTGGCGCGCGCGCGCGACATCGCCCAAAAAGTCACCGGCGACCTGGGCGGCCTCGGGCTGTTCGGTGTGGAGTTGTTCGTCAAGGATGACATGGTCTGGTTCTCGGAAGTGAGCCCGCGTCCGCACGATACCGGCATGGTGACGATGGCGACCCAGCTGCAAAGCGAGTTCGAACTGCACGCCAAGGCCATCCTCGGCCTGCCGGTCAATGTCGCGATGAAATCGCCGGGTGCGTCGGCGGTGATCTACGGCCAGCACGACGCGGCCGGCATCGCCTTTGAAGGCGTGGCGGAAGCGCTGCGCGTGCCGGGCTCCGACATCCGCCTGTTCGGCAAACCGGAATCGTTCGCGCGCCGCCGCATGGGCGTGGCGCTGGCCACCGCCGACGACGTCGACACCGCCCGCGCACGCGCCAAGGAAGCCGCGGCGAAAGTCCATCCTGTACTGGCCAGGTAAAAAACTCTTTGCTCCACTGTTGGCGGCGCTACTGGCAGCGCTGCCGGCAGTGCCGGCGCATGCCGAAGCGCCGCTGGTGCTGGCGTTCGATGAACTGCTGCCCTGGAAGACCGAAGACAACGGCGTCTATGGCGGCGCCTACACCGAGATTGTCCGCGAGCTGGCCAGGCGCAGCGGTCTGGCGCTGGATATCCGCAACTGCCCGCTGAAACGCTGCCTGCTCATGCTGGAACAAGGCAGCGCCGACATCATCATCGGCCTGCGCGAAACCCCGGAACGCAAGGCCTATCTGCGCTTCCTGCACACTCCGTATCGCGAACATGGCGCCGACCGCGTGTTCTACGTGCCCGCCGGCCGGCAGACCGTCATCCGCGGCTATGCGGACCTGGCGCAGTTGCGCATCGGCGTCAAGCTGGGCGCGGAATACTTCGAACGCTTCGACCAGGACAAGAGCCTGAAAAAGGAAGCCGTGAAGGACATGGAAGCGAACTTCCGCAAGCTGGCGCTGGGCCGCATCGATGCGGTGCTGATACCGGAGGACCAGGGCGAAGCGCTGATCGCCGACCTGCACCTGGAGGGCCGCCTGGAGAAGGCGCCGTACCGCGTGCCCGATCACGATGCTCAGCGTTCCATCGCGGTCTCGCGCAAAAGCGTGACACCGCAGCGGCTTGAGGTACTGGAGCGCGCCATGCGCGACATGGCCAGAGACGGCACGCTGGCCGCGCTGTACAAGCGTTACTACTACGACGCGTATCACATCCCCGCCACCAACGTCCAGATCAAATAAGTTCTACATCTGTTTGAACAGGTCCACGTAGTTGCGGCTGACGACCAGCTGCTCCGGACGGTCCTTCAGCTGAACCATCAGGCGCCCGCGAAAGTCCTGGCGGGTGCCTGCCACGTGCTTCGCCGCGACTATCACGCTGCGGTGGATCTGCCAGAACTGCTGCTCATCGAGCTGTTCTCGCAGCTTGCTGATCGGCGTGCGGATCAGGCTCTCGCCGTCGGCCAGGAACACACTGGTGTACTTGTCGTTGCTCTGGAAGTAAATCACTTCGTCGATGGAGATCAACCGGGTTTGATCGCCCTGCGAGGCCCGTATCCATTGCAGATTGGGCGCCGGGGCGGCCGCAGCCACCGCCGCGCCGCTCAACTGCTGCAGCAACGCCTGCAACGTGGCCGCCGAAATCGCCGCCGTAGCGGACGATGCGGCCGGCGCCACCAGCTTGCCCTTCAATTTGGCCACGGTCTTGGCCAGCCGTTCCTCGCTGGCCGGCTTGAGCAGGTAGTCCACCGCCGAATGCTCGAACGCCTCCACCGCATACTGGTCGAAGGCGGTGACGAACACGATCAGCGGCGGCCTGGCTCCGGCCACCAGCCGTGCCGCCACGTCCAGCCCCGTCATGCCGGGCATGCGGATATCGAGGAAGGCTACGTCCGGCGCCTCCTCGTCGATCAGGCGCAGGGCTTCGAGGCCGTTGGCGGCCTTGGCGATCACCCGCAGCTCCGGCCACGCGGTTTTCAGCTGGGTTTCCAGATAGTCGCGCAGATGCTCTTCGTCGTCTGCGATCAGGGCGCGGGGAGTATTGATATCGGACTCGCTTTCAAAGGCAGCATCAGGCGCACCGTCATGCCGCAAGGTTGATTTTCCAATAATTCTACCCGAGCCGCGCCGCCATACAAACTGCGCAGGCGCTCGCGCAGGTTGCTCAGGCCGACGCCGCCGCCCGGCTTGGCCGATGCCGTCTCCTGCAGGCCGACGCCGGTGTCGCTGATCTGCAGGCATAGCCAGGCACCCTCGACGCGCGCGCTGACGACGATCTCGCCGCCCTCCACTTTCGGCTCCAGGCCATGAGAGATGGCGTTTTCCACCACCGGCTGCAGCAGCATCGGCGCGATGGCGAACTGCCGCAGTTCGTCCGGCAGCTCGATGCGGTAGCGCAGGCGTTCGCCCATGCGCACCGCCAGCACGTCCAGGTAGGCGGCGACCAGCCTGGTCTCCGTGCCCAGCGTGGCCTCCTCGCTGCGGCTGGACGCCAGGCTGGCGCGCAGATAATCGATGAAGCGCTCCAGCATGTGCTGGGCCTGCGCCGGCTTGGGCCCGATCAGGCTCACCACATTGGCCAGCGTGTTGTACAGGAAGTGCGGCTCGATCTGCGCCTGCAGCGCGCGCAGGCGCGCCTCCGCCAGCAGCCGCGCGGTCGACGCCATCAACTCCTTCTGCCGCGCCTCGTCAAGCGCGCGTTCGAGGCGCTTTTCAGCGGAGCCGCGCACCCAGTACATCACCAGCGCGATCGCCACCGCCAGCACCAGCGATTGCAGCAGCACGCTGCGGTTGGCCAGCAGTTCGAACGGATTCTTCCCGCTCAACAGCGCGTTGCCCAGCCCCAGTCCCAGCAGGACGCTGGATCCCACCAGGCAGATGCTGAACATCAGCCGCGGCAGGCCCCTCATGCGGCTCGACCGGCCGTCCGTCAGGGAACTGGCCAGCATCGAGCCGCCGTGTATCATGAAGCCGATCAGGTTGGAGATCAGCAGCATCGGCAGCAGATAGCCGAGCAGCGGCTTACGGTCGTGCAAGAACGCGATCTCCACCGCGGTCAGCAACGCGCCAAGGCCGCAGCTCCAGATCAGCGTGTACAGCAGGTTGCGCCGCATCGACGGCGGCCAGCGCCGGAAAAACGGTATCAATTCCAGCGGGTGGCCCAGCGGCGGCATGCTGCGGTTATTCATAATGGTGTCCATAATATTCAAGCCGGCAGAAAGTTACCATGAAAGCAAAGCGGCGCGCGATATGGCAAGCGCGCCAACGCCCTCGGACCGGCCTTGATGTTGTGCGCATCAAACACCGTCAGCACCGTCTGGCCGCGCCGCGCGTCCTGCGCCACGCCGACCAGGTAGCCGTCGGTTTCCGAGCCCGCGCCGGTGCCGGCACCTCGGCGCGGCACCAGCACGTGCTCCTCGACCTGCCAACCGGCGTCGAAGCGGTAGCTGTCGGCCTTGCCGCTGTCGGTGTCGATCAGGTTGACGGTGTTGAGGATATGTTCAGCGCCTGCGCTGGCGCCCAGCACGGCCAGCTTGCGATGGCGCGCCGACACCACCTGCGGCGCCACCCGTGGAAACTCGCCGACGCCGAACAGCCGCGCCTCGCGCGCCTGGCCGGCGGCATAGTCCAGCGTGATCTGCACCGTGCTGCTGGAGCCGGCACTGTATGGAATCGCCTCGCCGTGCATCGGCAACGCCAGCCTTGGCAGCATGTCGCCTTCGTGCATGACGCAGTCCAACCGGGTGCAGGCGCCGTCCTCGAAGGCGTTCCCGAGATGGAAGACCGAACGTCCAGGCAGTTCGAACACCTGGCGCAGCTGCAGCGTATCCTTGGCGACGACCACCGCGCGCAGCGGACGCTCGCCGTTCCACTGCAGGCTTTCGCGCAAGCTCAAATCGTCGCCGGGACGCATGTCGTAAGGCGGCACCAGGAAGATCAGGTGGCGCCCGCTGACGACGAAATCATGCACCATATTCAGTTGCGGCACGTTGATCATGGCCGTGCGGGTCAGTTCACCGGCTGCGTTCAGGCGGTAGAGCACCAGGCGGTCGCTGCCCGGCAGATTACCGAAGTTCCACAGGCCGCCGTCCGGATCCATTTTGGGATGCGCCGAAAACGGCATCGCCTTCATGTCGTCGCGCCAGGTCTTGATGCCCCGCGTCTCCAGCGTCGCCGGGTCGACCTCCACCGCCGATCCGCCCTCCCACAGCGCATAAACGCGGCCGTTCAGCGGCAGCAGATTGGTGTTGGCGGCATTGACGGTGTCGTTGTTCCTGGCCGCCTTGCGATCGATATGGGTGCCGAAGGCCGGATACAGGAACTGCCCCGCCGCACTCTCCTCGGCGAACTTTTGCGTTGCCACGAAGCGTCCGCGATGGCTTACCTTGCCGCCGCCGATCTGCCAGCGCTGGGCAAAACCGTCGCCGTCGAACCAGTGATGGTAACGCTCTCCGCCCAGTTCGAAGCGCCCCGGCCCGTTGCGGTAAAAGACGCCGCGCAAGTCGTCGGGCAGGCTGCCATGGAGCACGGCGTCGCCGGACTGGTCGCCTTCAGAGCCGGCATACAGCGACAGCATGGGATTGCGCCCGAGGGCCTGGTGGAAGCTGCGCAAGGTGGCGCTGTCGGCCAGCGCGGTGCCGGAAGTGAGGCCGAGTGCGGCCAGGCCCATGCCGCGCGCGAGGAATTGACGACGGTTGTCCATGTCGCCCCCGATCAGCGCAGGCTGACGCTGGCCACTGCGCCGGCGGCCGGCACCTGGAAGCGCGCCGCCTCGTAGGCCGGTGGGCGTTGCTTGCCCATGGCGTTGTTGCTGAAGGCGTAGTCCTCGGTCGGCATGCCGATCAGGTTGCGATCCAGTTTGCCGTTGCCGTTGGCGTCGTGGTACAGCGCGAAGGCGTAGTCGCCGGCCGGCAGGTCCTTGACCGCGATCTGCACGGAACCGGCGGCGGCCGGCGCGACGACCGCACGGTATGGCTTGATCTGGAAGGTGTCGGCGGAATTGTACAAGGCCACCATGATCTGGCCCTGGGCGCTGGCCACGCCGGTGACGGCGATGGTCAGGTCGGCGGCGCGCGATGGCGTGCTGGCGGTGGCTGCGAGGATGGCGGCGGCAAGGATGGCAAGTCGCATGATGTGCTCCGGTGAGTGAATGTGCTTCCACTCTAGCCAGCGCCGCCCGGCTACGGCCGCCAATGCGACGAAATGCGCGCGCCCGGCGCGAAATGCAGTCCGGCGGCGCGAAATGCGCTGGAGGGCCACAGCAAAGTAGCTCAGGCAGCTCAGGAACGCAGGCGCGCCGGCAGATGGCGCGAGATAATCTCCAGCATCTGCTCGACATCGACCGGCTTGGGGATGAAGTCGTTCATGCCGGCGGCGACGCAGCGCTCCTGCTCCGACTGCATCACGCCGGCCGTCATCGCCAGGATGGGCAAGTCCAGCTTCAGTTCCTCGCGGATCGCGGCGGTGGCGGCAAAACCGTCCATGACCGGCATCTGCACGTCCATCAGCACGATATCGTAGTCGCCGCCGTGCTCGCGCAGGCGGTCCACCGCCAGCTGGCCGTTCTCGGCCACGTCGACGCTGGCGCCGGCGTATTCCAGCATGCCGCGCGCCACCACCTGGTTCAGCGGATGGTCCTCGACCAGCAGCAGGCGCAATCCCTTGAGGCACTGCTCGCCCGTCTCCTCATTCAGCGGCGCCACCGGCGCGGCTGGTTCGGTCCGCGCCAGCTGGAACGGCAGCGTGACGACGAATTCGCTGCCCATGCCCGGCGTGCTGCTGACGGCGATGCCGCCGCCCATCAGCTCCGCCAGCTGGCGGCAAATGGCCAGCCCCAGACCGGTGCCGCCATAGCGCCGCGTGGTGGAAGCGTCGGCCTGGTTGAAGGCTTCGAACAAACGGCTCTGCTGCTCCAGGTCCATGCCGATGCCGGTGTCGCGCACCACAAAGCGCAGGCCGACCGCGTCGGCGCCGTACTGGTACGCGGCATGGTACGCGGCGGCGCCGTCGACGCGCGCCACCCGCAGCGCCACCTGGCCCTGCGCGGTGAACTTGATGGCGTTGCCGACCAGGTTGATCAATATCTGCTGCAGACGCATGGCGTCGCCGACCAGCGACTGCGGCACGGCGCTGTCGGCGCCGATGGCCAGGCTGATGCCTCTGGCCTCCGCGTTCGGCATCATGACCTGCGCCACCGCGTCCAGCACTTCGTCCAGCTGGAAGACGGTGGGCGCCAGCTCCATGCGCCCCGCCTCGATCTTGGAAAAGTCCAGCACGTCGTTCAGGATGCCCAGCAGGACGTTGCCCGACGACCGTATCATGTCCACGTATTCCTTTTGCGGCGCGCTCAGCTCCGTGTTCCCCAGCAGGTAGGCCACACCCAGCACCGCGTTCATCGGCGTGCGGATCTCGTGGCTCATGTTGGCCACGAATTCGCTCTTGGCGCGGCTGGCGGCGGCGGCGCGCTGCTCGCCGGCGGCCTGCATCAGCTCCGCGTTCTTGCGGTCGGTGATGTCCATCGCCATCAGGTAGGTGCCCAGCACCTCGCCGCCGCCGGCGATATCGGGCACCAGGTCGACCATGAAATGCTGGACCTGGCCATTGAGGAGCAGTTCCCGTTCATAGTGCAGCCGGCGGCCGGACAGCGCCTGCCGCAAGTCGCCGTGCCAGGCTGCGGAAGCCTCGCCGAACACCTCGCTCACGGTCTTGCCCAGCATCGATTGCGGGTCGATGCCCCACTGCGTGCGATAGTGTTCGTTGGTGAACAGGTAGCGCAAGTCGCGGTCCAGGTAGGCCACCAGCAGCGGCAGGTTGTCGGCCAGGATGCGCGCGCGCTTTTCGCTTTCGTAGGTGCGCATCTGCGCCGCCTCCCGCTCGGCCATCAGGCGGTAGAAGGCGCCGCTCAATTCGCCGATTTCATCCTTGCGGTCCAGCTGCAGCACCTGGATGCCGGCGTGGCTGTCCTTGACCTCGGCGATGTTGCGGCGCAGCCGCTGCAGGGGGTGCAGCAAGCGCGCGATACCCAGCCACGCCAGCACGCCCGCCAGCCCGGCGAACACCGTCGATGCGATGGCCGCCTCGTAGCGCAATTCGCGCAGCGGCGCCAGCGCCTCGTCGCTGGGGAAGCGCGCCGCGGCGATCCAGCGCGCGTGCTGCAGGCGGCGATACGAATAAATGCCCTTGACGTGATCCTTGTTCTCCGCCTCCATCCAGCCCTGGAAGCCCTCCAGCGCCTTTTGCGTGGCCAGATTGACGCCGGGGCGCTCGTTGATGCTGTGCAGGATGCGCTTCTTGTCCGGATGGCTCAGCAAAATCCCTTCGGCCGTCATGATGAAGTTGAAGCCGGTGCTGCCCGGCTTGAGCGCGCTGAGCGCCTCGAACGGCGCGTAGTGCAGCAGGTTGATGCCGCCGGCCAGCACCAGCACGACGCGGCCGTCGGCGTCGAAGACCGGCGCCGAGATCAGCACCGTCGGCGCGCCGGCCAGCTTGCTGGCGAATGGCGCCGACACCTGGCCGCGCCGCCGTTTCAGCGTCTGCACGAACCAGTCGGCGCCGGCGGCGCTGTACTGCTGCTCGGGCATGGCCTCTTCCATGGCGCTGGTCAGCACGCCCTGGCCGTCATAGATTTCCAGATAGGAGAACTGGCCGCGCGCCGTCGGCCGCGCCAGCAGGTAGGCCCGCAGCGCCGCCGGATCGCGCAGCGTCGCCGCCGGCAGCGATTCGGCCAGCGCCGCCAGCACCGCCTTCTTGCCGGCCAGGTGCTCGTCGATGTGGGCGGCGGCCCCGGACAGCAGCGCGTATTGCTGGCTGCCGATCACCTCTTTCATGTCGCGCTCGGCCAACATCAGCGCCACCACAGTCACCGTGACGGTGGCGCCCAGCACCAGCAGCATGACCAGGCTACTGAGCCGGAACCTGAGAGTGGACGGCAAAAACTTTTTGAACGCCATGGGCAGCGCGCACTCGCTAGAAAGATGATATCAAAGTATTACATGTCGCAGGCCTGTTTGGCTACGTCCGCTCACTATAAACCCGACAAATGCGGCTGTGGCGCCGCACACACATTCCCAGGTCTGTTTTCGGGGTATAGTGGTTGCTTACGAGACAACCCCATCATCTGCCATGCGCGCAGCTTACGATCCGGTTACCACGGCGGCCTCCCACCCGGGCCGAGGCCCCGCTCCGCTGGCACTGGTGCTGCTGACGGCTTGCTACTTCCTGATCGCGCGCGCCAGCCTGCTGCTGGCCTTTGCCACCTCCAACGCCACGCCGGTCTGGCCGCCGTCGGGCATCGCCTTCGCCGCCGTGGTGGCGATGGGCTACCGCGCCTGGCCCGCCATCCTGCTGGGCGCACTGGCCGCCAACCTCGCCACCTTCACCGCCAACGGCGTGCCGTTCAGCGCCGGGCTGGTGACCGCCTCGCTGCTGATCGCGACCGGCAATACGCTGGAGGCGCTGGCCGGCGCCTGGCTGATGCGCCGCCACACCGACACCGCGCAGCCGCTGAGCCAACTGCAGGACGTCTACAAATTCGCGCTGATCGCGATGGCCATGTGCGTGGTCAGCGCCGGCATCGGCAGCATCACGCTGGTCGTCGGCGGCCTGGTGCCCGCTTCCGCCTACACCACCGTGGTGCTGACCTGGTGGGTCGGCGACACCGCCGGCGTGCTGGTGGTGGCGCCGGCGATCCTGGCCTGGCTCCGCCCCGGCGCCGGCGCCCGTGATGTGCAGCAGTCGCCGCGGCAGCGCTGGGCGGAGGCCTTGCTGTCGCTGGCCGCGCTGTCGGCCTTGATCGCGCTGGTGTTCGGCCGCCGCTATTCGGCCGGCGACGGCCTCGGATGGCTGCCCTATGTGTTCATGCTGTGCGTGGCCCAGGCCTCGTACCGCTTCGGCCTGCGCGGTGCCAGCCTGGCGTGCCTGCTGACGGCCGGCGGCGCGGTGCTGGGCAGCGTCAGCGGCCTCGGTCCGTTCGCCGTCGGCACGCTGAACGACTCCCTCATCGCGCTCGAGAGCTTCGTCGTGCTGTGCAGCCTGATCGGCATGGTGCTGTGCGCCGACGCCAGCGAGCGCCGGCGCATGAACGCCAGCGTCCGCGATCACAGCGCCGCGCAATGGGCCACGCTGCTGGTCGGCTTCGGCCTGACGGTGGCGGTCTGGCACCTCGTCGCGCTGAGCACCGAGCGCCGCGCGCGCGAACAGTTCGACGCCGAATGCGCCGAGATCACCGAACGCATCGAGCGCCGCATGGACTTGTACGAAGCGGGACTGCGCGGCGCGCAGGCGCTGTTCAAGGCCGAGCCGGAGCCCAGCCGCGCCCAGTTCCGCGCTTTCGCCGACGCACTGGATTTGCCGCGCAACTTCCCCGGCGTGCTGGGCCTGGGCTACGCCGCCTGGCTGCGGACCGGCCAGCACGAGGCGCTGGAGGAGCGCGTCCGCCGCCTGGACAACTGGGCCGGATTTCATATCTGGGCCGCCCCGGGCTCACCCTACGATCGCTCGATGTCGGCCGTGGTGCTGTATCTGGAACCGTCGCTGGGACGCAACCGGCGCGCCTTCGGCTACGACATGATGTCCGAGCCGATACGCCGCGCCGCGCTGCTGGAGGCGGCGCGCACCGGCGCGCCGGTGCTGTCGTCCAAGGTGGTGCTGGTGCAGGACGCGCCCGAGCTCGGCCAGCCCGGCTTCCTGCTGTACGTCCCGGTCTATCGCACGCAGGCGCGCTTGCCGGACAGCGCCGGCATGGAACAGCGCATGGCGGCGCTGCAGGGCTTCGCCTACAGCCCGATCCGCGCCGACGACCTGATGACCGGCCTGCTCGGCAACGCCGACAGCAAGGTGCGGCTGGAGATCTTCGACGGCGCCGGCACCGCGCCCGCCGACCATCTGTACACCAGCGCCCGCCGCGGCGCCGACGACTTGCAGAAGTACCCCAATCCCTACCGGCAGACGGCGCCGCTGACGCTGCTGCAGCACGGCTGGACGCTGCGCTTCACGTCGCTGCCGGCGTTTGAAAACTCGATCGACCGCCAGAAATCACACATCGTGCTGCTGGCCGGGGCCATTATCAGCCTGCTGTTCTTCGGCGTGGTGCGCGCGCTGACGGCGCGCCAGGCCTATGCCAGCGCGCTGGCCGAGGAAAAGACCGCCGCGCTGCGCGAGTCGGAAAGCTCGCTGATCGTCGCCCGCGACCTGGCCGAAGCGGCCAGCCGCGCCAAGTCGGAATTCGTCGCCAACATGAGCCACGAGATCCGCACGCCGCTCAACGCGGTGCTGGGCATGACTCACCTGCTGGGCAATACCACGCTGTCGCCGGACCAGCAGAAGTACCTGGAGATGATACGGTCGTCCGGCAATTCGCTGCTCAGCATACTCAACGACGTGCTGGACTTCTCCAAGATCGAGGCCGGCCGCATGGAGCTGGCGCCGGCGCCGTTCCAGCTGAGCGCCGTGCTGGAGGCGATCGCCACCATCATGACCGTCAATTCGGGCGAGAAGGACCTGGAGCTGGCGATCGGCGTGGAACCGGACGTGCCGCAGTCGCTGCTCGGCGACGGCCACCGCCTGCAGCAGATCCTGATCAACCTGGTCGGCAACGCCATCAAGTTCACCGAGAAGGGCTCGGTCTTCGTGCTGGTGGAGCTGGCCGGCGCCACGCCCACCGGCGAAGCGACCCTGCGCTTCACGGTGCGCGACAGCGGCATTGGCGTGCCGGCGGACCAGTTGGCGCTGTTGTTCGCGCCGTTCTCGCAGGGCGATGCGTCGATGACGCGGCGCTTCGGCGGCACCGGCCTCGGTCTGACGATCTCGCGCCGGCTGGCGGCGCTGATGGGCGGCGCCATCGAGGTCCAAAGCACGCCGGGCAGCGGCAGCGTCTTCACGCTGACGGTGCCGCTGCAGCGCGCCGGCGAAGCGGCGCAGCCGGGCGCCGTCGCCACCGTCCGCCATCTGCTGGTGGTCGACGACGACGAGGTCAGCGCCGACTACCTGTGCCGCACCGTCCGCGCGCGGGGCTGGAGCGCCGACCGCGCCGGATCCGGCGAACTGGCGCTGTCGCTGCTGCGCGGCGCCGCGCGCTACGACGCGGTGCTGGTCGACTGGAACATGCCCGGCCTGAACGGCCTGGAAACCATGCAGGCGATCCGCGCCGCCATGCCGGACGAGGGGCCGGCCGTGGTGCTGATGGTCAGCGCCTTCGGCCAGGGCAAGCTGCTGCACACGAACGGCGCGCAGGCCGCCGACGCGGTGCTGCTGAAGCCCGTCACCACGGCGCGGCTGGGCGAAACGGTGCTGCAGGCGCTGGACTATGCGCGCGACCGCGCCGCCAGCGCCGGCGCCGGGGATGCAGCGGCCGTCGCGGCGCCGGCGGCGGACGGCGGCCCGCCGGCAGGCCTGCGCATCGACGGCGTACGCATCCTGCTGGTCGAGGACAATCCGATCAACCAGCTGGTGGCCCAGGCCATGCTGTCGCACGCCGGCGCCTCCATCGACGCCGTCGACAACGGCCGCGCCGCGCTGGACCGGCTGCGCAGCGACGGGCACCGCTACGACCTGGTGCTGATGGATGTGCAGATGCCGGAAATGGACGGCTTCGAAGCGACCGCCAGGATCCGCCATGAGTTGAAGCTGGAGCTGCCGGTGCTGGCCATGACGGCCGGCGTCATGCTGTCCGAGCGCGAGCAGTGCATCGCCTCCGGCATGAACGATTTCATCGCCAAGCCGATCGACGTCGAGCAGATGCTGCGCGCCATCGCCCGCAACCTGCCCGCCGCCCAGCGCGCCGCCGCCGGGCGCTGAGCACTCCATCGCCATCAGTGGTCTACCCGTTTTAGGCCGGATTGGCCACCCGCAGTCAATGATTGGCCTCCTAAAATGGTTGCACCAACCAACCACCTTGAAGGAAAAGATCATGCATGCACGTACCGACTTCTACACCGCCTCTCCCGACGCCATGAAAGCGATGGTCGCGCTGGAAGTGGCGGTCAGCAAACTGGGACTGGAGCCGTCGCTGCTGGAACTGGTGAAGCTGCGCTCCTCGCAGATCAACGGCTGCGCCTTCTGCGTCGACATGCACACCACCGATGCGCGCAAGGCCGGCGAAACGGATCGCCGCCTGCATGGCGTCAGCGTCTGGCGCGAGACGCCGTTCTTCACCCCGCGCGAACAGGCGGCGTTGGCCTGGACCGAGGCCCTGACCTCGCTCGCCACCACCCACGCGCCGGACGCCGACTACGAACTGCTGCAGGCCCAGTTCTCGCCGAAGGAGCAGGTCGACCTGACGCTGGCCATCAACACCATCAACGGCTGGAACCGGCTGGGCGTCGGCTTCCGCAAAATGCCGGCGCTGTAGGCGCGCGTCGCGCATAAAGTGTGACATCGCGGCCAGGCTGCGCCAGATCAAGAAACGGCAGACATCCTTTAGACAAGCTTGCCGTTTGCATCACGTGATAGCGCTTCCAGCGCCGCGATCGTTGCCACTGCACAACGGAATTGTGACATTCCGGTATAAAACACACACAAGTACGCCTCCCCGGTCCACACTAAATAAGGCGCAAAACACATACAAGACGACGCCATTAACCTCTGGAGGGTACACGATGAAACAACCCAAGCTTGCGATATCAGCCTTAGCAATCCTCAGCGCCTTCGCCGCCACCGCCCACGCGCAGGACGGCATGCCGATCACCATCAGCGGCTTCGGTACCGGCGCCCTGACCATGACCAATTCCGATCAAGCAGAGTTCAACCGGGTCAACCAGGCCGCCGGCGTCGGCAAGGACGCGCGCGCCGGGGTCGATTCGAACTTCGGCATCCAGGCCACGGCGAAATGGAGCGATACGATTTCCTTTACCGCGCAAGGGCTGGTGCGCAAGAACGGCTCCAACGACCAGTTCGGCGCCGAGCTGGCGTGGGCCTTCGCCAAGATCAAGCTGAATGACGATTTCTCCGTGCGCCTGGGGCGTATCGGCCTGCCGGTGTACATGATTTCCGACGTGCGCAACGTCGGCTACGCCAACACCATGCTGCGGCCGCCGAATGAAGTGTACCGCCAAGTCACCGTCGACAATGCGGACGGCGGCGACGTGGTGTACCAGCACAGCTTCGGCGACACCACCGTGACGGCGCAGGCGGCGGTGGGCCGCTCCAAGGTGCGCGCGCCCGGCAATTACTACGTCGAATTCAAGCCGGTGGTCTCGACCCAGCTGGTGGTGGAGAACGGTCCGTTCACCTATCGCCTGGGCCGCTCGCAAGCCACCTTCGGCATCTACAACAACCCCAGCCTGACCGGCCTGGTGGGCGCGTTGAAGCAGTTCGGCCTGACCGCCGTCGCCAACCAGGTGCCGCTGACCGATGTCAAGGGCACGTTCACCTCGGCCGGCATCGCGATGGACTACAACAACATCATCGGCCAGGCCGAATACGCCAAGCGCAAGACGGATACGCGGCTGGTGCCGGACACCAGCTCCTGGTACGTCATGATGGGCTACCGCTACGGAAAATTCGTGCCGTACGCCTCGTATGGCGACGTCAAGCAGGACAGCATCCGCAGCTTCAGCACGCTGCCGACCACCGGCCCGCTGGCCGCGCTGAGCGCCGGCGCCAATGGCGCCATCAAATCGGGCCTGCAATCGTCCACCGCGATCGGCGTGCGCTGGGACTTCTACAAATCGGCCGCGTTCAAAGTGCAGATGGACCGCGTCAAGACCCGCGACGGCGCCGGCTACTTCCTGAATCCGAAGCCGGGTTTCGCGGGCAGCACCGTCAACGTCTACGCAGCAGCCATCGATTTCGTCTTCTGAGGAGAACCATTATGAAAACGACTATCGGTAAATTGCTGCTTGCGGCAGGCACCTGGCTGGCCGTCGCGCCCGTGTTCGCGACGGAAATCGTGGTCATCGTCAACCCGAAGAATCCGGCCACGCGCATGTTCAGCGAACAGGCCGGCCAGTTCTTCCTCGGGAAATCGACCCTGTTCACGCCCATCGAGCACACCGACGGGCCGCTGCGCAACGAGTTCTATAAAAAGGTGCTGGACAAGGACAGCACGCAGGTAAAGGCGATCTGGTCCAAGCTGGTATTTACCGGCAAGGCCTCGGCACCCAAGGAACTGGGCTCCAGCGCCGAGGTGAAGAAGGCGGTGGCGGCCGACGTCAGCGCCATCGGCTACATAGAAAAGTCGGCGGTCGATGACACCGTCAAGGTGATCCTCACCGTGCAATAGAAAAAGAAGGCGCCGCAAGGCGCCTTCTCAGTTTTAAATCTGCGCGATGCCGCCGTCGACAAACAGCTCGATGCCGTTGACAAAGCTGCTGTCGTCCGATGCCAGGAACAGCACGCCCTTGGCAATCTCGTCCGGCTCGGCCAGGCGGCCCATCGGCACCAGGCTGGCCAGATGGCCGAACAGGCCGTCCTTGTGCTCGGCCGGCACCAGTCCCGCCAGGCCCGGCGTGCCCACCGGACCGGGGCTGATGACGTTGACGCGGATGCGGCGCGGCTTCAGGTCCAGCAGCCAGGAACGGGCGAAGTTGCGCACCGCCGCCTTGCTGGCGCTGTACACGCTGAAATTCTCCGTGCCCTGCACCGAGGTGGTCGAACCGGTCAGGATGACCGAGGCGCCGTCCTTCAGCAGCGGCAGGGCCTTCTGCACAGTGAACAGCGTGCCGCGCACGTTGGTGCCGAAGACGCGGTCGAAGTGTTCTTCGGTGATCGCGCCCAACGGCTGCATGTCGCCGCCACCGGCGTTGGCGAACAGGATGTCGAGCTGGCCGGAGCGCTTGCCGATTTCCGCATACACCCGATCCAGATCCTCCAGCATGGCCGAATCCGCGCGCACGCCGACCGCGCCGTGGCCGATGGCCTCCGCCGCCGCATCCAGCTCCTGCTGGCGGCGGCCGGTGATGTACACCTTGGCGCCCTGTTTGGCGAATTCCAGTGCGGTCGCCAGGCCGATGCCGGTGGTGCCGCCGGTGACCAGCGCTACTTTGCCTTCGAGTTTCATGATGTGCTCCTTCAGTGGTTGAGTGCATCCACTGTAAGCCCGGCAGATTATTCGATAAAGTAGCTACAAATGAATACTTTATTCCCCTGTGTGTATAATTAAGAACACAGGAGAAACCATGGACCAGCTACTCGCAATGCGCACCTTTGCCCGCGTGGTGGAAGCGGGCACCTTCACCAAGGCCGCCGATTCGCTGCAGATGCCCAAGGCCAGCGTGACCAAGCTGGTGCAGTCGCTGGAGACGCATCTCGGCGTCAAGCTCCTGCAGCGCACCACGCGCCACGTATCGGTCACCGCGGACGGCGCTTCCTACTACGAGAAGGCCACGCGGCTGCTGAAGGACCTGGGCGACATCGACAGCAGCTTCGGCGCCGCGCACGGCTCGCCACGCGGCCATCTGCGGGTGGACATGGGTTCGTCGTTGGCGACCCGCATCATCGTGCCGGCGCTGCCGGAGTTCCTGGCCCGCTATCCCGGCATCCAGCTGGACCTGGGTGTCAGCGACCGCCATGTGAACCTGATCAGCGACAACGTCGATTGCGTGATACGCGGCGGCCCGGTGACGGACCTGTCGATGGTGGCGCGCCAGGTCGGCAAGGCGGCCTGGATCACCTGCGCCACGCCCGGTTATCTCGCGCGGCACGGCACGCCGAGACATCCGTCGGAACTGGAAGGCGACCACCGGGTGGTGAGCTATCTGTCGGCCAGCACCGGGCGCGCGATGGCCATGCATTTCTCGCGGGGCGGCGAGAAGCTGGAAATCCGGGTGCGCCACGCGGTCGGCGTCAACGAGAGCAATGCGCACTTCGAGGCGGGGCTGGCGGGACTGGGCATTATCCAGACCTTCGACTACCTCGCCCGCGCGCACATCGACAGCGGCGCGCTGGTGCCGGTACTGAAGACCTGGCAGCCGGCGCCCTACCCGTTTTACGTGGTGTTTCCGCCCAACCGGCACCTGAGCAACCGCGTGCGGGTGTTCATCGACTGGATCGCGGAACGCTTCAGCCTTCAACCACGATGACGGGCCGCAGCCGCTTGCGCGAGGCGCGCGCGTGCGGCACCCAGGCGTGGGTCTGCCAGCGCCGCCACATGATCAGGCCGCGTATCCATTCGTCGGCCGCGTAGGCGATCCACACGCCGGGCAAGCCCCAGCCCAGCACCACGCCCAGCAGCCAGCTGCCGCCGGCCAGCACGAACAGCATCGAGAAGGCGCCGGCCATCACCGGAAAGCGCGCGTCGCCCGCCGCGCGCAGCGCGTTGATAACCACCAGGTTGAAGGTGCGGCCCGGCTCCAGCAGCACCGTGATCCACAGCAGCGTGGCGCCGGCGGCGATGATCTCCTGGTCCTGCGTGAACCAGCCCAGCAGCCAGCGCCCCAGCAGCGCGGCGCAGGCGGCGATCAGCACGCACACCACCAGCCCGCGCGCCAGCGCGCGCCGCACCACGCCGTGCGCCTCGCGCAGCCGGCCGGCGCCGATCAGGTAGCCGACCACGATTTCCACCGCCAGCCCGGTGGCGATGCTGAACATCATGACGCCGCCCATCAGCTGCAGCACGTAAGCCTGCGTGGCCAGCGACCTGGCGCCCAGCTCCGCCGCCGTCGCCACGCTGACCATGAAGGCCAGGCGCCAGGCGATATTTTCCGCCGCGCCGGGCAGGCCGATATGCAGCACCGCCGCCAGCTCGCGCCGCGGCAGGCGCCACCAGTCGTCGCGCGCCACGCGGATGCCGAGGTGGACGCGCCACATCAGCAGGTGCAGCGCCAGGCCGATGGCGCGGCTGATCGCCAGCGCGACCGCGTAGCCGGGCAGGCCCATGGCCGGGATCGGGCCCCAGCCGTGCATCATCGGGATCGCCAGCGCCAGGTGGCTGACGTGCATGATCACCAGCACCACCAGCGTGTCGCGGGTGCGCAGGTGCGCGCGCATCACGCCCGCCATCGATGCGTTCCAGGCGTCGAGCAGCATGGCCGGCGCCAGCGCCTGCAGCAGCGGCGCCGCCAGCGGCAGCACCTCGGCCGGCGCGTTGAGCAGATGCAGCAGGCCGTGGGCGCCCAGCAGCGCCATCAGGCCGGTGACAGCGCCCAGCCAGGTGCTGGCGCCGACCACCGCGCAGGCGACCCGGTTGGCGGCGTCGCGCTGGTTGCCGCCCAGGTTCTGCGTGACCACCACGCTGACGCCGGCGCCGATGATGCGGAACAGGATGAACAGCGTGGCCGACACCTGGCTGGCGATGGCGAACGCGCCGCCGGCCTCGTCGGAGATGCGCGAGGCCAGCGCCGTGCCGATGACGCTGGAGGCGATCGCCAGCCCCAATTCGACGAGCAGGGGCCAGGCCAGGTTGAACATGGGCGGGGTGCGGATCGGCGTTTTGGTGGCGGGCATGGGATGATGGAAAGTAAGTGTTGCCTGTTTACCCGAGTTTATAACATGTGGAAGCGCTTTCAGCACTATCATTGAAATTTACTATCGCAGTAGAATCGTTAGCAAAGGATACACTGCGGCTGTTCCAATTTTGCCGCCACTGCCATGGTGAGATCGACCGTCCGAACCGTAGCCTGCGTCTGCGCCCTGTTGCTGGGCAGGCCGGCGCTCGCCCAGGCGCTGACGGTGCTGTATCCGGAGCTCGCCGATCCCTACCGCACGGTGTTCGCCGAGATCATCCAGGGCATCGAGGAGCAATCGAAGGCCAAGGCGCGCGGCATACCGCTGGCCGCCAACAGCGACCTGGTCGACCTGCGCAACACGCTCAAGAACGGCAAGGTGGTGATCGCGCTGGGGCGCCAAGGCATGAAGGCGGCCGGCACGCTGGATCCGTCGCTGGGCGTGGTGGTCGGCGGCGTGGCCGGCGGCGGCGCCGCGCCCGACGCCGAGCGCCTGCACGGTATCAGCCTGACGCCGGACCCGACCCTGCTGTTCGGCCTGCTGAAGAACCTGCTGCCGGGCGTGCGCCGCGTGATCGTGGTCTACAACCCGCAGGCCAACGACGCGCTGATACGGCTGGCGCGCGAGGCGGCGCGCGGCCTCGGCCTGGAGTTGACGGCGATCGAGGCCACCGACCTGGCCGGCGCCGCGCGCGCCTACGAAAGCCTGCTGGCCTCGGCCGACGGCCGCCGCGACGCGCTGTGGCTGCCGCAGGACGCCACCACCGTCGAGGAAACCACCATCCTGCCGCTGGTGCTGAAGGAATCGTGGGGCCGCAGCCTGCCCGTGTTTTCCAGCAGCGTGCTGCACGTCAGGAAAGGCGTGCTGTTCGGCCTGTACCCGAACAATGTCCAGCTGGGCCGCGACCTGGCCGCGCTGGCGCTGGCCATGCAAAACGGCGACGCCACCCGGCGCGGCCTGGTGCCGCTGCGGGCGGTGCGCACCGCGCTCAACTCGCGTACCGCCAGCCACCTCGGGCTCAATCTTGTATCTGCTCAGCAACGAAGCTTCGATGCTATATTCCCGGAACCGTAAAGCAATCTCTGCAATACCCAATTTTCTTTCTCTCAGGGAAAGACTCCGCTTATACTGTGAAGGCATCTTAACAACGCCCTTCTTTGGCGCCGCGGTAGTAGCAGTAAAGAGTCTGATGAAAAAAACAATATTTCTTGGCGGGCGCTTGCGATCGGCGGGCGCCCTGTTCTGCTTGACACTGGCCGGACCGGCGTGGGCGTCGGGTACGGCGCTTCCCTCCAGCGTTGCCGTGTTTGGCGCCGGCGCGGCTGCCGGCGGCATGCTGTTCGAACCGGCAGGCCCGGCCATTGCGGCCGCCCCCGCCTTTGCGGCGGCGCCGCGGGCCGACGTGCGCACGGTCACCCTGGCCCAGCTGGAAGACCAGTTGCGCCGTCCGGAAGTGCAGGCCTCGATCGGCAAGGGCACGATCGCCGTCGTCTATCCGAATGCGGAGGAGCCGTTCCGCTCCGCCTTCATCGCCATGATCCAGGGCATCGAGGAACGCACCAAGCTCAAGGTGCGCAGCTATCCGGTCGATCCGCGCGTCGATACCGCCGAACTGAACGCCACGCTTAAGCGCAACGGCACCAAGGTCGTCATCGCGCTGGGCCGCCAGGGCTTGAACGCCACGGCCGGGCTGGACCGCGAAATCGCCGTGCTGGCCGGCGGCGTGCTGCTGCTGTCCGAGGCCGAGAACGTGATGGGCATCAGCATGACGCCCGATCCGGCCATGCTGTTTTCCAAGCTGCGCGCGCTGCTGCCCGAGCTCAAGCGCGTGATCGTGGTCTACAACCCGCAGAAATCCGAATGGCTGATCAAGCTGGCGCGCGAGGCGGCCAAGGCGCAGGGACTGGAACTGCAGGCCCACGTGGCCGGCGACCTGTCGCGCGCGGCCCAGCTGTATCCGCAGCTGATCGCCGCCGCCGACAACCGCCACGACGCCGTCTGGCTGCCGCACGACAGCACCACCGTCGAGGAAAGCACGATCCTGCCGCTGGTGCTGCGCGAATCCTGGAACAGCGGCGTGCCGCTGTTCTCCAGCAATGCCTTGCACGTCAAGAAAGGCGCGCTGTTCGCGATGGCGCCCGACAACGTCGAGCTGGGCCGCACGCTGGCCAGCTCGGCGATGGGCGTGATCGCCGGCGACGTCCGCCGCCGCGCGCTGGTGCCGTTGCGCGAGCTGCAGACGGCAATTAATTTACGGACGGCCAGCCACATCGGCCTCAACCTGGGCGCGCTGCAGCAGCGCAGCTTTGACTTCGTTTATCCGCAGCCCTGATGATGAAAATGTTCCGCAACTTCCTGCGCCGTACCGGTTTCCAACGACAGCTGACGATGATCGTGTCGGCCGCCATCCTGGGCCTGGCGGTGTTCTCCGCATTGATGAACTCGTGGGAAGCCAACGCCCGCATGCGCGACTACTTCATCGGCCAGGGCCAGCGCATCGCCGACAACCTGGCGCGCCAGAGCACGCTCGCGCTGCTGTTCCACTCGTCCGAAAACGCCCGCGACGTGGTCAATTCGACGCTGTCCTTCCCCGACGTGGCCGGCCTGCAGATCATGGACGCCAGGCGCACGGTGCTGCTGTCGAAGGTGCAGGACGGCGCCCGCCTCAACGACGCCGCGCTGGCGATCGCGGTGCCGGCGCACGCCGGCCTGGTCGGCGAGAACGCCGACGGCTGGATGTTTGCCGCGCCGGTGTACGGCGGCCAGAGCGAGGCGTCGCCGTTTGAGTTGCAGGAGCATCAGCAGCAACTGCTCGGCTATGTGCACGTGCAGATCGGCAAGGACACGCTGAAGCAGCTGACCTGGTCGCTGTTGCTGGGCAACCTGGCGCTGACGCTGTCGTTTGCCGTGGTGCTGCTGGTGCTGGGCCGCTTGCTGACGCGCCACATGATCAATCCGCTCAACGCGCTGTCGACCTTGATGCGCCGCGCCGAATCCGGCGAATCGGGCATGCGCGCCGCGCCCGCCGGCCCGCGCGACCTGATCGAGATGGCGCACGCCTTCAACCAGATGATGAACGTGCTGGAACAGCGCGAGGCCGAGCTGAAGGAATCGCGCGACGCCGCCGTCAACATGGCGCAGATGAAGGCGCAGTTTGCCGCCACCGTCAGCCACGAGGTGCGTACGCCGCTCAACGGCGTGGTCGGCATGCTGGACATGCTGAAGGAAACCCGCTTGAACCAGCGCCAGCAGGAGTTCGTCGACGTCGCCTGGAACTCGTCGCGCACGCTGATCGCGCTGATCAACAACATCCTCGACTTTTCCAAGATGGAAGCGGGCAAGCTGAAGCTGGAGGAAACCGAGTTCCACCTCGGCACGCTGATGGCCGAAGTGATGGAACTGGTGGCCCGCCCGGCCCAGCAAAAAGGCGTGGGCATAGGCTGGACCATCGCGCCGGACGTGCCCGAGCGCATCTGCGGCGACTCGCTGCGGCTGCGCCAGATCCTGATCAACCTGCTGGGCAACGCCGTCAAGTTCACCGAGCACGGCGAGGTGGCGGTCAGCGTCGCGCTGGCGCCGGTCGGCGACACGGAATTCGGCCTGTCGTTCGAAGTGCGCGACACCGGCATCGGCATGAGCGAGGAAGTGCGCCGCCACCTGTTCGAAGCCTATGTGCAGCCGGATCCGACCACCACGCGCCGCTACGGCGGCACCGGCCTCGGCCTGGCGATCTGCAAACAGCTGGCCGAGCTGCTGGGCGGCCAGATCGGCGTGCACAGCGTGCTGGGCAGCGGCACCACCTTCACCTTCTCGATCTGCTGCCGTCCGGCGCCCGAGCAGGACGGCGCGCCGGCCGCACTGCCGGCGCCGGCGCCGGCCTCGCTGCCGGAGCGCCAGTTCCGCGTGCTGGTGGCCGAGGACAACCGCACCAACCAGATGGTGGCCGCCGGCATGCTGGCGATGAACGGCTGCGTCTGCGAATTCGCCGCCGACGGCGTCGAGGCCGTGCGCGCAGCGCAGCGCGAGCGCTTCGACCTGATCCTGATGGATTGCAGCATGCCGGAAATGGACGGCTACGAAGCCACCGCCCACATCCGCCTGGCCGAACTGGCGCTGGGCCGGCGCACGCCGCTGGTGGCGATGACCGCCAACACCCAGGTCGGCGACGCCGAGAAATGCCTGGCCGCCGGCATGGACGATTACCTGGCCAAGCCGATCACGCTGGTCGAGCTGCGCCGCAAGCTGGAGAAATGGCTGCCGCACACCGGCCTGCTGGCCACGCCCGGCCACGCCGCGGCCATGCCGGCGCCGGTCCTGCCGCCGGCGCCCGTGTCGCCCCCGTCGCCAACGTCGGCCGGTCCGGGTCCGGTCGACCAGGCCGTGTTCGACAAGCTGCGCGAGGTGCTGGGCGACACCCTGCCCCACGCCATCACGCCCTACCTGGAAGACACGCCGGCCTGCCTGGACGAGCTGGAACACGCGGTCCACGCCAACGACATGGACACCGCGCGCATGCGCGCCCACGCGCTGAAAGGCTCGTCGAGCAACTTCGGCGCCGACACGCTGGCCGGCCTGGCGTTCCAGGCCGAACAGTTCGCCGCCGCGCGCGAGCCGGCGCAGATCGTGCCGCTGCTGGCGCCTTTGCGCGCCCACTACGACACGCTGGCCGCCTTCCTGTACGGCGAAATCAGCGGCGTCCACCCCGAGACGCCGGCCGTCGGCGACGACACCCCGCAGGTGCTGGTGGTCGACGACGACCGCAGCACCCGCAGCACCCTGCGCCACACCCTGCAGCGCGACGGCTTCCGCGTCGAGGAGGCGGCCGACGGCGCGCAGGCGCTGGCGATGCTGGCGCGCTTCCAGCCGGACGTGATCCTGATGGACGCGATGATGCCGGTGATGGACGGCTTCACCGCCTGCGCCCGCATGCAGGAACTGCCGAACGCCGCCGACATCCCGGTGCTGATGATCACCGCGCTGCAGGACAACTCGTCGGTCGAGCGCGCCTTCGCCGCCGGCGCCAGCGACTACATCCCGAAACCTATCCACTACGCCGTGCTGTCGCAGCGGGTGCGCCGCATCATCGAAGCCAACCGGGCGGAAAAGCGCATCCGCCACCTGGCCTACAACGACGTGCTGACCAACCTGCCCAACCGCACCCTGTTCTTCGAGCTGCTGGGCAAGAGCATCGAGCAGGCCGGCCATGACGGCCGCCAGGTCGCCGTGCTGTTCATGGACCTGGACCGTTTCAAGTACGTCAACGACAACCTCGGCCACCACGTCGGCGACCGCCTGCTGCAGGCGGTCGCCAAGCGCGTGCGCACCGCCGTGCGCGGCGACGACACCGTGGCCCGCCTCGGCGGCGACGAATTCACCGTCGTGCTCAACGAGCTGGACAACCCGGCCTCGGCGGCCACCGCGGCCCACAACATCGTGCGCACCTTGTCGGCGCCGTTCCCGATCGACGGCCACGACATCTTCGTCACCGCCAGCGTCGGCATCGCCATGTACCCGCACGACGGCGGCGACGTCGCCACGCTGGTCAAGCACGCCGACAGCGCCATGTACCGCGCCAAGCGCACCAACACCGGCTTCCAGTTCTACGAGTCGTCGATGGAGCACTCGATTTCCGAGCACGTGCGGCTGGAGAGCGACCTGCGCCGCGCGCTGGAACAGCAGCACCAGCTGGAAGTGCACTACCAGCCGCAGGCCTGCCTGACCACCGGCCGCATCATCGGCATGGAGGCGCTGGTGCGCTGGCGCCACCCGACCCGCGGCATGATCGCGCCGGTGGACTTCATCCCGCTGGCCGAGGAAACCGGCCTGATCAATCCGCTCGGCGACTGGGTGCTGCGCACCGCCTGCGCCCAGCTGCAGCAGTTCGTCCGCGCCGGCCTGCCGCCGCTGCGGGTGGCGGTCAACCTGTCGGTGCGCCAGCTGCTGCAGAAGGACTTCGCCGCCTCGGTCGAGGCGGTGCTGGCCGACACCGGCCTGGCGCCGGACCTGCTAGAGCTGGAGATCACCGAGAGCACGCTGATGGAAAACGCGCAGGACACGCTGGCCGCGCTGCACCGCCTGCACTCGCTGGGCGTGCGGCTGTCGATCGACGACTTCGGCACCGGCTATTCCTCGCTGTCCTACCTGAAGCGCTTCCCGGTCGACATCATCAAGATCGACCGCTCCTTCGTGCGCGACGTGCCGCAGGACGCCGACGATGCCGCCATTGTCAGCGCTATCATCGCGCTGGCGCACAGCCTGCGGCTGGAGGTGGTGGCCGAGGGCGTGGAAACCGAGGCCCAGCTGAACTTCCTGCGCGGGCGCCAGTGCGACCTGATGCAGGGCTACCACCTGAGCCCGGCGGTCCCTGCCGAGCAGTTCGCCGCCCTGGTCAGCCGGCACGAGACCGCCCGCCTGCGCGCCTGAGGCGCCGCGCCGGCGGCGGCGCTTCCGGTCGTTTTCCGGTCAATTTACTACGCAATTTCCCGCGCAATTTTCCCCATTCCCCCGGGCCCAGGCCGGAAGCAAGCGCTTCCGGCCTTTTTTCGTCCGTTGTAAAGCCGACAGAATATTTTCATAAATTCTCACCAAATATAACACTTTGCCATATTTTTAAGCTATGATCTCGCACTGCAACAATTATTGTTTAATCACAATGTGTGTTGCCAGCCTGCTAGTTAAAATATCGGCTTAGCCCACAAGCCGCGTTGCCCATTTTAGGAACCGTAATGTTTGATAATGTCGAATTTGACCGACAGGAGCAGTCACGTCCTGTAGTTGCCACCGCCGCCGCCGCTAACGCTAACATCGCCATGGACATGGCCGACCTGCTGGTCGCCTACCTCGAACAGCTGGGGGTGGACTACATCTTCGGCGTGCCCGGCGGCGCCATCGAGCCGCTGTACAACGCCATCGCCCGCAACCAGCGCAACGGCGGCAACCTGAGCCAGATCGTTGCCCGCAACGAAGCCGGCGCCGCCTTCATGGCCGACGGCTATGCGCGCGAAACCGGCAAGCTCGGCGTGTGCATGTCCACCTCCGGCCCCGGCGCCACCAATATGCTGACCGCGGTCGCCACCTCGCACGCCAACGGCATCCCGGTGCTGGTCATCACGGCCCAGCCCAACCTGCCCTCGTTCGGCAAGACCGGCCTGCAGGAATCGTCGTGCACCGGCGTCGACGTGCTGGCCATGTTCAGCCACTGCACCCGCTACAACACCTTGGTGTCGCACCCGGACCAGCTGGAATGGAAGCTGGTCACCGCCCTGCAGCACGCCAGCCACAACACGCCGGGGCCGGTCCACCTGAGCGTGCCGTCGGACGTGTTCCGCGCGCCGAGCAAGCAGCGCACGCCGAGCTACGACCTGGCGGCGCTGCAAAGCCCGGCCGGCCTGATCGACCACGCGGCGATCGACAAGCTGCGCGCGCTGCTGGCCAAGGCGCGCAACGTGGTGATGCTGATCGGCGGCGGTTGCGGCGATTCCATCCATTCCATCCTGCAGTTCGCCGACCTCGAAGGCGCCACCTTCATCGCCACCACCGACGGCAAGGGCCTGGTCAATCCGCGCCATCCGCTGTATCGCGGCACCTTCGGCTTCGGCGGCCACGCCACGGCCGACGCCGCGTTGCGCGATCCATCGGTCGACCTGATCCTGGCGGCCGGCTGCAGCATGGGCGAATGGGACACCGGCGGCTGGAGCGACAGCCTGCTCAACAACCGCCTGGTCCACATCGGCAACACCGAGGAACACCTGGCGCGCACGCCGATGGCCGGCCTGCATGTGCGCGGCGCGCTGGCGGCCGTGTTCAACCGCCTGGTCGACGGCATCGTCGGCGACGAGCAGGCGCTGGCCGCGATGACGCCGGATCACGCCGCCACGCTGGGCAAGGCTTGCTACGCCCGCGCCCGCCGCATCGCCAAGCGCGAGCAAAGCAACGTGCAGTGGAATCCGGTGTCGATCATGGCCGACGAAACGGCCTTCGACAGCGACGCCGTGCCGATCAAGCCGCAGCGCCTGATGAAGGAGCTGGGCAGCCTGTTCCCGCACGGCACCCGCTTCCTGGCCGACGCCGGCAGCAGCGCGGCCTGGGCCATCCACTACCTGCAGCCTCGCGACCGCCGCCTGGGCGAACGCCGCACCGGCTGCGGCGACCGTCCGCGCGAACTGGGCAAGCGCCAGAGCACCGGCGGCTGGCTGCGCCTGACGTCGCACTTCGCGCCGATGGGCTGGGCCATCGGCGCGGCCGTCGGCACGGCGGCCGGCAATCCGACCGCGCCGGTGGTCTGCATCACCGGCGACGGCAGCATGCTGATGAGCGGCCAGGAGTTGTCGGTGGCGGTGGCCGAGCAGCAGTGCGTGATCTTCGTCATCCTGAACGACGCCGCGCTGGGCATGGTCAAGCACGGCCAGCGCCTCGGCGGCGGCGAGCAGATCGCCTTCGCGCTGCCGCAGACCGACTTCGCCGGGCTGGCGCGCGCGCTGGGCGGCCGCGGCCACACCATCCGCTCGGCGGCCGACCTGCAGGCGCTCGACATCAAGGCCATCTGCAACTACCCGGGCCCGACGCTGCTGGACGTGCAGATCGATCCGGACGCCATTCCGCCGATGGGCAGCCGCCTCAAGGTGCTGCTCAACGGCGGCGAATAAGGAGGCCGGCATGTCCACGCACGCAGCCCCCGCGCCCTCGCCCAAGGACTTGATCCACACCGGCATCTGGCAGGAAACGCCGGAAGCCGACAATCCCTACGCCGCCCGCACCGCGCGCTGCCGCGGCTACGACGTGCACGGCGAGATGGTCGGCCGGGCGCGCTGGGTGGACATGCTGTGGCTGCTGATGCGGCCCGAGCTGCCGGACGGCGCGGCATTGGACGTGCTCGAAGCGCTGGCCGTGGCGCTGGCCAATCCCGGCCCGCGCGACCCGTCGGTGCATGCCGCCATGTGCGCCGGCGTCGGCGGCTCGCCCGCCGCGTCCGCGCTGATCGCCGCGCTGGCCGTCGGCGCCGGCCGCAACGGCGGCGCGCGCGAAGTGCACGACGCCATGACCATGTGGCGCCGCTGCGGCCCCGACTTGGCCGCCTGGCAAGGTTATCTGGCCGCCAGCGCCGACGATCCGGTGGAAATCTTCCCCGAGCGCGCCCACGTGCCGGGTTTCGACCCGCACGGCGCCGGCACGCCCCTGCCGGTGCGCCAGCTGGCGGCCACGCTGGCGGGCTTGGGCGCGGGCCCCGGCACCAGCTGGCTGCATGCCAACCTGGACCAGGCCGCCGAGTCCATCGGCCTGCCGCTGTCCATCAGCGGCGTGACCGCCTGCGTGCTGCACGACCTGGGCTTCAGCCCCGACCAGGGCGAGATGCTGACCCTGCTGCTGCGCCTGCCCGGCGCGGCAGCCCACGCGCTGGAGCAACAGGCCGTCGGCTTCAAGCACTTTCCGTTCTACCGGCTGGAACTCGATCCCGCCGCCACGCCGGGGGAGCCGGCATGAGAGAGACGATGAACGACACGATGAGCGGACCGGAATCGCTGCGCCGGCACACCGGCGTGCTGCGCACCAGCGTGGGCGGCGCCTTCCCCGGCAGCCACGCTGTGTTCCGCGGCCATAACCTGCACCGCGACCTGCAGCAGCTGGAATGGGTGGCGCTGTACGCCTACGGCGTGACCGGCCGCCAGCTGCCGCCGGAACAGGTGGAGATGGTGCAGGCGCTGTGGGTCAGCACCAGCTATCCGGACGCGCGGCTGTGGAACAACCGCGTGGCGGCGCTGGCCGGCAACGCCCGCAGCAGCGCCAACCTCGGCATGATCGCCGGCGCGGCCGTGTCCGAGGCCACCGTCTACGGCGGCAACGCCGCGCTGCGTTCGATGCGCTTCCTGCAAACCACGCTGGCACGGGTGCGGGCCGGCGAAACGCTGGAAGATATCGTCTGGGCCGAGGCGGCGCAGCGCCGTATCTATGGCTACGGCCGCCCCATCAGCTCGATCGACGAGCGCATCCCGGTGGTCATGGCCGTCGCCGAACGGCTGGGCATGCGCCATGGCCCGCACCTGACGCTGGCCTTCGAGATCGAGAAAGTGTTGTTGACACGCTACCCGCAATTGCGCATGAATTTCGCGGCGCCGCATGCGGCGCTGGTGGCCGACATGGGCTTGTCCCTGCGCGAATACCAGCTGCTGCGGGTGCCGGTTTTCCTGGCCGGCATGGCTCCCTGCGTGGCCGAGGCGATGGAAAAGCCCGAGGGCACATTGTTCCCCACGCCATGCGAGGCGGTGGCCTACAACGGCCCGGCCGCCCGGCCCTGGATGCGCAGATAGCAACACGCAAGCAACTTGCGTGGCATTTTTGCCCAATACTGTGTTTCCTGCGGATACAATGGAAAAAAAATAGCCCCTTGGAGAATGGATGTTGAAGTCTTCCTATGCGTCCCATGTATTCCTGGCTGCCGCGCTGGCCTTGCCTTCAGTACAGGCCCTGGCCGGCCAGCCCACCACCGAAGAAGACGAACTGAACCTTGTCTACGGCAACAGCGACAGCGTCAGCATCGCCACCGGCAATTTGTTGGCCTTGCGGCGCGCGCCGGCGGTGGCCTCGGTCATCACGGCGGCCGATATCGCGGCCATGGGCGCCACCGACCTCGACCAGGTGCTGGAAAGCGTGCCTGGCATCCATGTCAACCACGGCCCGAACGGCAACAACCCCTTGTATGTGGTGCGCGGCATCGTCAGTTCCTACACGCCGCAGGTGCTGATGCTGCAAAACGGGGTTCCCATCACCACCGCCTTCATCGGCAACAAGGGCAACATCTGGGGCGGCTATCCGGTCGAGCATATCTCGCGCATCGAAATCATCCGTGGCCCCGGTTCGGCGCTGTACGGTTCGGACGCCTTCTCCGGCGTCATCAACATCATCACCAAGGGTTCGGCCGAGGCGCAGGGCACCGAAGTGGGTGCGCGCGCCGGCTCCTTCCACACCTACGACGGCTGGCTGCAGCACGGCGGCAAGCTGGGCCCGGTCGAGGTCGAGGCCTATGTGCGCATGGGCCAGACCGACGGTTTCTCCAGCGAAATCGGCGCCGACGCCCAGACCCGCAACGATACGCTGTTCAAGACCCACGCCAGCCTGGCGCCCGGCGGCCTGAACAACCAGGTCAAATCCATCGACGGCAACCTCGACCTGGTCTACGGCCAGTGGCGCGCCCGCTTCGGCTACAAGAAGCGCTACGACATGGGCACCGGCGCCGGCATCGCCGTGGCGCTCGATCCGGTCGGCCGCCAGCGCAGCGAACGCGTCACCAGCAACCTGAGCTGGACCGAACCGCTGGTCACGCGCGACTGGGGCATGGGGGCCAGCTTCAGCACCCAACAGTATGCGCAGGAAGTGCCGGTGTTGTACCAGCTGCTGCCGCCCGGCGCCGCCTTCCCGACCGGGACCTTCCCCAACGGCATGATCGGCGCGCCGGAAACCTGGGAGCGCACCTACCGGCTGTCCGGCTATGCGGACTACAGCGGCCTGCACGATCATCATGTGCGCATCGGCGTCGGCCATGACGACATCGACCTGTACCGCACCCGCGAATACCGCAACTTCAACTACGCGGCCAACGGCACGCCGATTCCGCTGCCGGCGGTGATAGAGACCACCTACACCACGCCATTCCTGCGGCCGCAGCGGCGCAGAATCGATTACCTGTATCTACAGGATGAATGGAATCTGGCCCAGGACTGGAACCTGACGGCCGGCGTGCGCCACGACCACTATTCAGACTTCGGCGGCACCACCAATCCGCGCCTGGCGCTGGTGTGGGACGCCAGCTTCGACCTGACCGCCAAGCTGCTGTATGGCCGCGCCTTCCGCGCGCCATCGTTCTCGGAAAGCTACGGCATCACCAATCCGGTCGCGCTGGGCAATCCCAACCTGAAGCCGGAACGCAACGCGACCACCGAGCTGGCCTTCGCCTGGCAGGCGCGCACCGACGCCACCGTCAACCTGACCTTCTATCACTACGATATGAAGAACATCATCCGCGTGGTGCCGAACGCCACGCCGGGCACCGGCGGCACCTACGCCAACACCGGCAATCAGAGCGGCCACGGCCTTGAACTGGAATCGAACTGGACGGTCACGCGCGACCTGCGCCTGTCGGGCAACTACGCCTGGCAGCGCTCGACTGACCAGACCACCCACGCCGATGCGGGCTACGCGCCGCACCACCATCTGTACGGCCGCGCCGATTGGGTGTTCGCCAGCGGCTACCAGGCAGGCTCGCAGCTGAACTGGGTGGCGGGACGCCGGCGCGCCTTCGGCGACCTGCGCACGCCGATCGCCGACTACACCACGCTGGACCTGACGCTGGCCACCCGCAACGGCCGCAACCAATGGAATTTCTCGGCCGCGCTGCGCAACGTTTTCAACGCCGACGTGCGCGAGCCGAGTCCGGCGCCAGGCCTGCAACTGCCGTACGACCTGCCGATGGCGCCGCGCTCGCTCTCGATCCAGGCCTCGTACAAGATGTAAGCGCGGCGGCGCTACTCCGCCAGCAGCTGCGCAAACTGGCGGGCGAACGCATGCACGTCGCCCGGCCAGCGCGCCGACAGGTAGTTGCCGTCGCGGACCACCCAGGACGCGCGGTCGTCGCCAGGGGTGTCGCGCGCCATGCCGGAGGTCTTCAGCAAATAATGCGGCGTGCCCGGCGGGACGTCGACGAAGTCATCGGCGGACGCCAGCGCGCGCCGCACCTCCTGCTCAACACTCCAGTAGCCTGCGGGCTCGCCCTTGTCCTCGCCGTAAGTGCGGTAATAGCCGGGGTCCCAGAAGCGGGCCAGGAAGCGCGTGACATTCCACGCGCTGCGCTCCAGTTTCCACGTCAGCGCGGTGGTCTTGCGGCCGTACAGCACCGAGCGCCGGGTCAGCGGCGACACCGAACGCGCCGCCAGCAGCACTCCGTGGCAAACCGCCGCCACCGGCTTGCCGCTGTCGAAAAATCCGGCAACCAGCGCTTGCAAAGTCAGGTCTTCCAGATAGGGCCGCATGCCCCTGGCATGGCCGCCCGGCAGCAGCAGCGCGTCGTAGTCGGCCACGCCGACGTCCCGGAACCGCTTCGGCCGCAGGAACTCCGCATCCTGTTCCAGCGCAGCATAGGCCTGGCGGCCGTCGCGGTTGGCCCGCAGCATCAGGCCGATCAGGCGCAGCTTGCGCAGGCCGGGCAGCCAACCCCACGGATCCAGGCCCACGCCGCTGATCATCCTCGGATCGGCATGGCCGCGCGTGCCGTCGACGGTGGCGAACTCGATCCGGTGGCCGGCATCGCGCAAAATGCGCCAACTGAGCGCGACCTCGGTCGGATCAAAGTCATGCAGTGGAATCGGAATCAGGATGCGGGAGGATTTATTCATAGCCCCCATTCTAGCAACGACACAACCGTCACAGTGTGCGCAGGAAGGCCACCAGGTCGGACTTCTCCTGCGTATTCAGGTGCGTTTCCAGCACCAGGTTGAAGAATTCCACCGTGTCCTCCAGGGTCAGCAGCCTGCCGTCGTGCAGATAGGGCGGCGATTCCTTGATGCCGCGTAGCTGGAGGGTCTTGATCGGGCCGTCGCCGACCGCCTTGATGCCGTTGATGGTCTGCGGCTTGAAGAAGCGCTCGATCCTCAGATTGTGCATCAGGTTATCCGAAAAATACGGCGGCGCATGGCAGCTGACGCATTGCCCCTTGCCGTTGAAGACGGCCTGCCCGCGCAGCTCGGCCGCCGTGGCCAGCCTGGGGTCGAGCTTGCCGGTCACCGTCAGCTTGGGCGCCGGCGGGAAATCCAGCAGCTCCTGGAATTCCGCCATGAAGTGCACCTGGCTGCCGCGCTCCAGCGGATTGACGCCCTTCTTGGTGGCGATCACCGGATCGCCGTCGAAATACGCCGCGCGTTGCTCGAACTCGGTGAAATCCTCCACCGTCTTCAGCGCCCGCTGCGAGCCGAACAGCCGCTGCACGTTCACGCCGCGCAGGCTGGGCGTATCGATGCGGTGGCGCAATTCCTGCGGCCTGGCATCGCCGGCCAGGTGCGTGGCGCCGTTGCTGTGGCCGTTCGCGTGGCAATCGAAACAGGTCACGCCCCGGCTGGGCCGCTCGGTGCGCCGGTCCTCGGTCTGGTTGAACTGCTGCTGAGGGAACGGCGTCAGCAGCAGGCGCAGGCCTTCCAGCTGCTTGGGATTGAGCACGCCGTTGAACATCTGGTGGAAGTTGTCGATGGTCAGCAGCTTGCCTTGCGAGACGTCGCCCATTTCCGGATGCGTGGTCAGGAAGATCGGCGCCGGGAACTCGGGCAGGAAATGGTCCGGCAGGTCGAAATCAAGGTCGAAGCGCTTCAGGGTGCGCGCCTCCTGGCGCTGGATCTCGTCGATCTCGAACTGCGGAAACAGCATGCCGCCTTCGGCCTGGTTGGGATGCGGCAGCGGCAGGAAGCCGGCCGGGAACAGGTTGCGCTCGCGGATCTCGTTCGGACTCAGCGCGGCCAGCTGCTCCCAGCTCAAGCCCCTGGGCAGGCGCACCCGCACGCCCTCCTGCACCGGTTTGCCGCGAAACATGGTCACGCCCGGCGCCGGCCGGTTGGCCAGGTCGTAGCGGGCCGCCAGCAGGTCGAGCTGGCGCTGCATGATGGCCGCGCGCGCCGCCCGCATGCGCGCCATCGTCACGGCGAAGTCCTCGGTGATGTCGACCTTGGCGTAGCTGGTCGGATGGCCCGGCGGCAGCGGCTGCGCCACCTGGGCCTGCACCGGCGGCAACGACGCGATCGCGATGGCGGCCGCAATCACGGCCGCCCCGCAGAGGAACGATTTCGGCGTTTTCATAACGGCCTCCTTTGGTTGAACGCATCGTTCATTAGATCAAAGGAGGTCGGCGCCGCCCTTGCGGCGGCGCAAGGCGCGACGGGGTCAGGCTGCGCGCGGCAGCGACTGGAGTTGCAGCGCCGGCCGCGCGGGGCGTTGCCGGCCGGCGGGCAAGCGGCTGACGCTGGCGCGGCTGTCCCACTGGTCGGCGTCGATCTTGAACGAACCGACCAGCTCGGCCAGCTCCCTGGCCTGCTCCTGCATGGCGTCGGCCGCGGCGGCGGCCTCCTCCACCAGCGCGGCGTTTTGCTGGGTGACGTCGTCCATGTCGCCGATGGCCGCGTTGACCAGCTCGATGCCGTGCTCCTGCTCGGCGCTGGCCGTGCTGATCGCCGACATGATGGTGGTCACCTTTTCCACGCTGGACACGATCTCGTCCATCGTCGCGCCGGCCGCCTGCGCCAGTTCGCTGCCGCTGGCGATGCGCTCGGCCGAATCGTTGATCAGCTTCTTGATTTCCTTGGCCGCGCCGGCCGAGCGCTGGGCCAGGTTGCGCACCTCGGACGCCACCACCGCGAAACCGCGCCCCTGCTCGCCGGCCCGGGCCGCTTCGACCGCCGCGTTCAGCGCCAGGATATTGGTCTGGAAGGCGATGCCGTCGATGACCGCGATGATGTCGACGATCTTGTGCGCGTAGTCATTGATGCTGTCCATGGTCGCCACCACCTCCGACACCACCTTGCCGCCCTTGCCCGCCACCGCCGAGGCCGACAGCGCCAGCTGGTTGGCCTGGCGCGCGTTGCCGCTGTTCTGCCGCACCGCCGACGTCAGTTCCACCATCGCCGATGCGGTTTCCTCCAGCGCGCCGGCCTGGTGCTCGGTGCGGCGCGACAAGTCCATATTGCCGATGGCGATCTCGCGCGATGCCGAATCGATGGCCACCGCGCCGTCGCGCACCCGGCCCACGGTGTCGGCCAGGCGGCTGGTCATATGGCTGAGCGCATCGAACAGCTGGCCGATCTCGTCGCTGCGGCCGTGCTGGATCGCCACGTGCAATTCGCCCGCCGCCACCTGCTCGGCCAAGGTCACCGCCTGCGTCAACGGCCGCACGATGCTGCGCGTCAGCAGCAGCGCCAGCACCGCGCCCAGTCCCAGGGTCGCCAGGCCGAGGCCGATCAGCAGCGCGCGGCTGCGCTGGAACTGGCTGGCCGACTGCTGCGCCAGCGCCTTCGCTTCCTGGCTCTGGTAGGACAGCAGCTTGCCCAGCGCGCCGGTATAGCCCTGGAACACGGCCGGCATCTTGTTGTCCAGCAGCTCGCCCACTTCCTGCACGCGGCCGCTGTCCTTCATCTTGAACAGTTCGGCGCGCAGGCCCAGGTAGGCCGACTTCTTGCCGGTCACCGCGCGCAGCAATGCGGCCTCGTCGGCGTCGGCCGGCATCGCCAGCAGCCTGGTTTCCATCGCCGCGGCGGCTTTCTCGCCGGCGGCCAGCTGCGCCTGGAAGATGTCGGCCACCTCCAGGCTGTCGCTGCGGGCGATTGAAATCGCCCGCAAGCCGTTCAGCTCGGTCATGCCCAGCAGGTCGGAGGTCAGCTGCTGCCTGGCCAGCTTGTCGTTGACCAGGTTGGACGCCGTGTCGTTGGCCGACTGCAGGCTCCACAGCGACACGCCGGACATGCAGGCCATCACCAACAGCAGGATGGCAAACGACGCCACCACGCGGGCGCCGGTATTCAGATTGGGAATTTTCATGGCATTCATATAAGAGAGGTGCACACAACACAAGATGAGGCTCAATATACTCACCAATTGTTACGGGGCCATTACCGTACGGAAACTAAATGTGCACAGACTGATAACATTCTTTTCTTTTGGTTAAGCTGTAATCAGGCGGTAATAATTTCCCGGTAGCATTGCCCGCATTGTTGTCATCCAAAGGTTACAGGTCATGGAGTTCAATGCCTCGCGTTTGCACCTGCCCCGATTCCGCCTCTCCATCGCCGCCGACCTGTGCGTGGAAACGGTGTCGGTGCCGTCCGACACCAGCAATTTCATGGTGCTGGAATTGTTCACCGAGCGCCGTGATCTGATGAGCCTGCCCGTGATCGATGGCGAGCGGCCGATCGGCCTGATCAGCCGCAACATCTTCATGTCGCAGATGTCCAAGCCCTTCTATCACGAGCTGTACGGCAAGAAGAGCTGCATCGCCTTCATGGACAAGGAACCGCTGATCGTCGACGCCGCCATGAGCATCGAGCAGCTGACCTTCCGCGCCGTCGAATCGGGCGAGAAGGCGCTGGCCGACGGCTTCATCGTCACCCGCGAAGGCAGCCTGGCCGGCGTCGGCTTCGGCCTGCAGCTGATGAACGTGGTGGCCAATATGCAGGCCGAGAAGAACCGCCAGATCATGCACAGCATCGACTACGCCAGCGTGATCCAGCGCTCGCTGCTGCGCCCCTCCGACCTGGCGCTGAACGAGGCGCTGGACGACGCCCACCTGGAATGGCAGCCGCGCGACGTCGTCGGCGGCGATTTCTATCACTTCGCCCGCTATCCGGACGGCTGGTTCGCCGCCATCGCCGACTGCACCGGCCACGGCGTGCCGGGCGCCTTCATGACCCTGATTTCATCGTCGACCCTGGCGCAGGCCTTGCAACAGCTGGGGCCCCGCGATCCGGCCGCGCTGATCGGCGAAGTCAATCGCGGCGTCAAGAGCATGCTGGGCCAGATCGAAAGCGGCGCCGCCGAATCCAACGACGGCATGGACGCCGCCTTCCTGTGGTTCGACAACGCCAGCCGCCGGCTGCATTTCGCCGGCGCCAAACTGGCGCTGTACCAGCTCGATCCCGACCAGCAGGCGGTGCAGACGGTGGACGGCGAGCGCATGGGCGTCGGCTACGTCGACACGCCGCTGGATCACAGCTGGACCAACAACACCATCGCCATCGCCGAAGGCAGCCTGCTGTTCCTGACCACGGACGGCCTGATCGACCAGATCGGCGGCAGCAAGGAGATCGCCTACGGCAAGCGCCGCATGCGCGACGTGCTGCTGGCCCAGCGCACCCAGTGCGCACGCCACGTCAGCCAGGCCATGCTGGACGACTACCAGGCCTGGCAGGGCGAGCAGCCGCGCCGCGACGACCTGACCTTTTTCTGTTTCCGCCCTTAGTCCATCAGGAGCACGATTTGCTGTACGAAGAATTCAACGATTTCTGGGACGTGGCCCGCAAGCGCCACATCATCTTTTTCTACGTGGGCTATTTTTCGCAGCACGTGGTGGCGGCCATTTCCGAAACCATCAAGGCGCGCCTGGACACGGCCGGCGCGGCCGGGCCGACGCGCCGCCGCATCTTCTCTTCCTTCGTCGAAATGTCGCAGAACATCATGCACTACTCGTCGGACACCTTGACGCCGCATAAGCAGAGCGACAACCAGATGCGCCGCGGCTCGTTCTGCATCGGCATGAAGGACGACAGCTTCTTCCTGCTGTGCGCCAATCCGGTCGCCAGCGCCAACGTGGGGCTGATCCGCGACCGCCTCGAACCGCTGCACACGATGACCATGGACGAGATCAAGTCCGCCTATAAAAAAGCGCTGCGCGACGAAACGCCGGCCGACAGCAAGGGCGCCGGCCTGGGCTTCCTGACCATGGCGCGCGACGCCAGCGAACCGCTGGAGTTCGAGTTCGTCCAGGAAGCGCACAACCCCGGCACCACGGTGTTCTGCATCAAAGCGATAATCTAGAAAGTACTGGAACAGTTATGGAACCACTATTCATCGGCGCCTCGCCAACCTCGCCGGAAATCGACTTCCGCTTCGACCAGCACACGCTGTCGATCAAGGGCGAATCCTATCCGGAAAACGCCGCCGCCTTCTATGGCCCGCTGATCGCCCGCGTGCAGGCCTTCCTGGACGGCTGCAAGGACAGCAGCATCACCGTCAACGTCTCGCTGGCCTACTTCAACAGCTCCAGCACCAAGATGCTGTTCGCCTTCTTCGATGCGTTGAACAAGGCCGCCATCGCCGGCAACCACGTGCGGCTGAACTGGTACCACGACGAGGACGACGACACCATCCTCGAATTCGGCCAGGAACTGCGGGACGATTTCGACGCCCTCGATTTCCACGATCATGCTGTGAGCAACTGATGATGACCATCCCGGGCCGCGAAGAAGCCGACCTGTTCGCGCTGGAAAGCGCGGCCTTGGCCAACGCCAGGGCGGCCCACGCCGATCCGCAAGCCGACGCGCGCGCGGCGCTGTCCGAGATGATCGTCCACTACGAGCGCCTGATGCGCGAGAGCCGCCGCCTGATACGCCGCAGCGACCGCGCCGAACTGGATATGAACCAGATGAACCGCCAGCTGCACGAACTGGCGCAGCAGCTGGAATACCGCGCCACCCACGATCCGCTGACCGGCGCGCTGAACCGCGCCGCCGTCATCGAGCAGGCCACCGGCTGCCTGCAGCGCGGCGACATGGCGCTGATCGTGCTCGACATCGACCATTTCAAGTGGGTCAACGACGACTTCGGCCACCCGGCCGGCGACGCCGTGATCCAGACGGTGGTCTCCTGCCTGCAGGCGCTGCTCGGTCCCGAGGTGGCGATAGGCCGCGTCGGCGGCGAGGAATTCTCGGTGGTATGGCCGACCAGCTCCGCCGACGAGGCGAAGGCCGTGGCGGCATCGGTCTGCGACGCCATCGCCGACCAGGTGTTCGCGCCCCCGATCAACCGCCAGATCACCGCCAGCGTCGGCGTCAGCTGGAACCCCGCCGGCACCAGCTTCGAACTGGCCTACGGCCGCGCCGACGAAGCGCTGTACGCCGCCAAGCGCGCCGGCCGCAATTGCGTGAAACTGCACTGCCAGCTGCCGCCGGCGTGCGCCCCGGCTAAGGAACCGGCGTAAGCGGCGGCTGGCCGCTGAAATAGGCGCGCAGGTTGTCCACCACCAGTTGTCCCATCGCGTGGCGCGTCTCCACGGTCAGGCTGCCGACGTGCGGTGCCAGCACCGTGTTGTCCAGTTCACGCAGCGCCGCCGGCACATGCGGCTCGTTGTCGAACACGTCCAGCGCCGCCATGCCCAGCGTGCCCTCCTCCAGCGCCGTGATCAGCGCCGCCTGGTCGACCAGGGAGCCACGCGCGATGTTCACCAGCGTTCCCTCCGGTCCCAGCGCCGCCAGCACTTCGGCGTTCACCGCATGCCGGGTGGCCGCGCCGCCCGGTGCGCACACCACCAGGTAGTCGCTGGCCTGCGCCAGCTCCAGCAACGAAGCGCAACGCTCCACCGCCGCACCTTCGATCGCGCGCGGCTGGAAATACATGGTCCGCATGCCGAACGCGGATGCCCGCGCCGCCACCGCCTGCCCGATGCGGCCGAAGCCGAACACGCCGCATACCTTGCCGCGCAGTGCCCGCGTCGGCGCCAGCGGCATGCCGCGTTCCCACGCGCCGCTGCGCACATGGCGGTCCAGCGCCGGCAGCCGCCGCGCCGCCGCCAGCAGCAGCGTCAGTGCCAGATCCGCCACATCCTCGGTCAGCACACCGGGAGTATTGGTAACAAAAATACCACGCGCGCGGGTCACGTCCAGCGCCACCGCGTCGACGCCGATGCCGTTGACGGCGACGATTTCCAGCCGCGGCAACTGCTCCAGCAGCGCCGGGCCGATGCCGATCACGCCGGTGGTCAGCACCCCGCGCACCCCGGGCGCCACGCCGGCAAGCCAGTCCGGCTGGGCCTCGCAGGGCTGGCGCCACAGATGATGGCAGTGAAAATGCCGCTCCAGCTGGGCCATGACGTCGGCCGACGGGCTGGCCGCCAGCACCAGCAATTCTGGTTTCATATTGATATCTTTATCCATTTGTCGATTGTACAAGCACCACGGCGATCCCGTTGCTTTGCATGGACTTTCTGTCGCCGATTCCGTATGCTGGAAGCTACCTTCCGGAGTGCGCCCCGATTTGAACATTCACGCCCTCACACCGCATGTCTGTACAAGCGCCCGGCGCTGGCTGGCGGCCGCGCTGGCGTGCTGGCTGCTCGCTTGCGGTTATGCCGCCGCCAGTCCGGAACGCTGGGGCAAGCTGGCCACGCCGCTGTTCGAGCACCTGGGCCTGGAACAGGGCCTGCCCAATCCCGTCGGCATGGCGCTGGCGCAGGACGGCGACGGCTTTATCTGGATCGGCACCCAGGCCGGCCTGGCGCGCTGGGACGGTTACCATATGCGCAGCTTCCGCCACGATGCCGGCGTCTCCACCTCGCTCCCCGGCGATTTCATCCAGGCCCTGCACGCCGACGCGCGCGGCCGCCTGTGGATAGGCACCGCCGCTTCCGGCCTGGCCATGTTCGACCGGCACAACGAGCACTTCGTCCGCGTCAACGATGAGTTGAGCCGGGGCGCCGTCAGCGCGATCGCCAGCGACGCCAGGGGCAACCTGTGGGTGGGCACGTCGTCCGGCCTCAAATACTACGACGCGATCCAGGGCACGGTACGGCGCTACACCCACGAGGAATTTCCGGGACTGCCCGACAACCAGATCCGCGCGCTGCTGATGGACCGCGCCGGCAATCTGTGGATAGGCTCCGGCACCGGCCTGTCACGCCTGAAGGCCGGCGCCGAGCCGCTCTCCCCCACCATCGCCACCATCGCCATCGCCGCCGAGGGTCATGGCGGCTGGAGCGACACCGTGATGTCGCTGGGTGAAAACAGCCGCGGCCAGATCGCCTTCGGCACGCTGAAAAGCGGCATCGGCGTGGTCGACGCCGATGCCGACAGCGGCCGCATCGTCGGCATCAAGGGCGTCAGGGATCCCCAGGCCAACATGGTGCTGGCCGTGACGGAGACCGTGCCAGGCACCTGGTGGGCCACCACCTACGGCGGCGGCGTGGTCGAATATATCCCCGCCAGCGGCCAGGGCGGCCGCATCCTGCACCAGCCGGCGGTGTCGTTCAGCCTCAGTAACGACCGCACCGCCGCCCTGCTGCGCGACCGCAGCGGCATGGTGTGGGTGACCACGGAGCGCGGCGTCGACATCTACGATCCGCACAGCGAGAGCATCGATTCCGTTTTTGGCGGCGAAGGCGCGCAGGAGTCGGCCGTCAGCGCGTTGATGAACGACCAGCACGGCCAGGTCTGGATCGCGCTGGCCGACCAGGGCATCGACATCGTGCTCCCCGACGGCAGCCGCCGCGCCGCGCTGCGGCCCGACCCCTCCCAGCCGGAAAGGGCGCTGCCGAACCGCATGGTGCTGGCGCTGGCCGAAGCCGACCCCGGCGAGGCGTGGATCGGCACCCAGCTTGGTCTCTACCGCACTTCCGGCAAGGCGCACAGCGTCAGGCGCGTGGCTCTGCCGCAGGCCAACAACCCGTATCCGCGCATCGGCACCATCCTGCTGCGCAAGGGCGAGCTGTGGCTGGGCACTTTCGAAGGGCTGCTGCGCTACGATCCTGCCGCCGGCACCATTCAGCGCTACGTCCAGGGCCCCGCCGAAAGCGGCGGCCTGACCGACAATCGCATCCACGCCGTCATCACCGACGCCGACGGCACGCTGTGGGTGGCCACCCGCAACGGCTTGAACCGGCTCGATCCGGACACCGGCAAGGTCGAACAGATCCGCGCCAATCCCGGCCTGCCCGGCGCGCTGTCGGAGCCGGTGATCAGTTCCCTGGTGCTCGATACGCGCGGCCGGCTGTGGGTCGGCACCTACGGCGGCGGCATCTGCGTGATGACGGGGCGCGATCCGCGCGGCGTGCCGCAGTTCGAACGCATCGGCATGGCCGACGGGCTGACCGCCGGCACCATCATGTCGCTGCAGGCGGACCCGGTTGGCCGGATCTGGGCCGCCACCTCGGACAGCATCGCCGTGATCGACGCCGGCACGCTCAAGGCCCGCGCGCTGACCCGCGCCGACGGCCTGGCCTTCCGCACCTTCTTCATCGGCGCCAGCACCGTCACGGCGGAACGCGACCTGGTGTTCGGCGCCACCTCCGGCATGGCGGTGGTCTATCCCGGCCGCCTGAACGACTGGGGCTACCGTCCCCCGCTGGTCATCAGCGCGGTGCGGCTGGACCAGCACGTGCTCACGCCGGACCAGCTGGACAACCAGCAGGGACCGACGCTGACGCTGCATCCGCACAACCAGAGCTTCGAGGTGGAGCTGGCGGCGCTGGACTACTCGGCGCCGCAGCGCAACCGCTACGCCTATATGCTGGAAGGCTACGACAGCCAATGGGTGGAGACCGACGCCAGCCGCCGGATCGCCAGCTACAACCGTCTGCCGCCGGGCAGCTACCTGCTGCGCCTGCGCGGCAGCAACCGCGAGGGCTTGTGGAACGCCGCCGAGCTGTCGCTGCGGGTGGTGGTGCTGCCGGCATGGCACCAGACCTGGTGGGCCTATGCCGGCTACTTCCTGGCCGCCTGCGCGCTGACCTGGGCGCTGGTGCGCTGGCGCGTGCGGCAGCTGCACCGCACCGGCATCGCATTGCAGGCGCTGGTGTATTCGCGCACGCAGCACCTGGAAAAACTCAACGCCATCGTCAAGTCGATCAACGAGCAGCTCGATTTCGACGCGCTGCTGCACACCATCCTGCACGAATCGACCGTCATCAAGGGCGTCGATACGGCGCTGGCGCTGGTGCGCGAGGCCGGCACCGAAACCCTGAGCCTGCGCGCGGCCTGGGGCCGCATCGACGCCGCATCCGCTGCTGATACTTACCGCATCTCCCTGCGCCAGGCCGAGCAGAGCTACGCTCCGCCCGACTGCATGATCGCGCCCGACATCTTCGAAGTCCATCACAAGCAATCGCTGCCGGGAGACGTGTGCGCGCTGCTGGCGGTGCGCGTGGTGATCGACGGCCAGGTCGAAGGCTATCTGATTTTCGAAAACTACCAATACCAGGCCAGCTTCGAGGCCAGCGATCTCGATCTGCTGAAGGCGCTGAAGGAACCCTTCGTCTCGGCCTACCAGAAGGCGCGCGCGCTGCGCATGATCGAGCAGGCACGCGCCAACGCCGAAGCGGCCACCCGCGCCAAGAGCGAGTTCCTGGCCAATATCAGCCACGAGATCCGCACTCCGATGAACGCCATCCTCGGCTTCGCCGGCCTCGGCACCCATCTCGACCTGCCGCCGCAGCCGCTGGACTACTTCCGCAAGATCGGCCGCGCCGGCCAGAGCCTGCTGGAGATCATCAACGACGTGCTGGACTTCTCCAAGATCGAGTCGGGCAAGCTGGAACTGGAGGCGCTGCCCTTCGACCTGCCCGACACGCTCAACCAGCTGGCCGACCTGTTCTCGTGGCGCGCCGCCGAGCGCGGACTGGAGCTGGTGATCTGGGCCGCGCCGGACGTGCCGTCCAACCTGCTGGGTGATCCGCTGCGCCTGAGCCAGATCCTGGTCAACCTGGTCGGCAACGCGCTCAAGTTCACCGCGCGCGGCCACATCGAGCTGCGCGTGGAGCTGGACAACGCCGACGGCCTCGGCCTGATCGACGGCGGCGACGGCCAGATCGGCGTGCGCTTCACCGTCGAGGACAGCGGCCTCGGTATCAGCCAGGAGCAGCAGGAGCGCCTGTTCCAGGCCTTCGCCCAGGCCGACGCCAGCACCACGCGGCTGTACGGCGGCACCGGCCTCGGACTGGCGATCTCGCAGCAACTGGTGCGCAAGATGGGCAGCGTGATCCAGGTCGACAGCGAACCCGGCGTCGGCAGCAGCTTCAGCTTCACCGTGCGGCTGCAGCCCGCCGCAGACCAGAGTCCGCGCCTGCCCTCGCTGCCGTCCGCCGTGCACGGCAAGCGCGTGCTGGTGGTGGACGACAGCGAAGCGGCCCGCCACATGATGCGGATCCAGCTGGCCAGCCTGGGACTGAGGGCGCGCACCGTGGCGTCGGGCGCGGCGGCGCTGGCGGCGCTGCAGCTCGATCAGTACGACCTGCTGATGATGGACGCCGACATGCCGGACATGGACGGCATCGAAACGCTGCGCCGCATCGCACAGGACAGTGAGCAGAACGGCGGACAGCCACCGCCGGCGGTGCTGATGGTGACCGCCTATGCGCGCGAGCACAACGCGCAGGCCGCCGAACAAAGCCGCGTCATGCCCTTCCTCGACAAGCCGGCCAATCCCTATCTGCTGCGCACCGCGCTGCTGTCCGCGCTGGGGCTCGATGCCGGCCAGCCGGCCGTCAAGATACCGGCGGCGCCGTCGCTGGCGGTGCAGCGCATCCGCGGTTCGCTGGTGCTGGTGGTGGACGACAATTCGATCAACCAGCAGGTCGCCAGCGAGGTGCTGCAGCGCGCCGGCGTGCGCGTCGAGCTGGCCGGCAGCGGCGCCGAGGCGGTGCGCATGACCGCCGCCGGCGCCTACGACGCGGTGCTGATGGATATCCAGATGCCGGACATGGACGGCTACCAGGCCACCGCCCTGATACGCGAAGACGAAGCCCATGCCCGGCTGCCGATCATCGCGATGACCGCGCATGCGGTGGCCGGCTATCGCGAACGCTGCCTGGCGATGGGGATGAACGACTACGTCACCAAGCCTATCGATCCCGACACCCTGTACGCGGTGCTGGCCACCTGGGTCGAGCCGCACGCCGAGCGCGCGCCGCCGGAGCCGCAGCTGCAGCCGCCGCCCGAGGCGACAGAACCGGCCAGGCTGCGCGCCGGCATCGACGTCGACGCGGCATTGGCGCGGCTGGGCGGCAACGACATGCTGTTGTCACGCCTGCTGATCCAGTTCGCCCACGACGCCGGCACCGGTTTGCAACAGATTCAACATGCAATCCACTCCGGCGACTTTGCGGCGGCGGCCGATTTGGTGCATAAAATCCGCGGCGCGGCCGGTAATATTTCGGCAACGGAGTTGTTCGAAGCGTCAAGCACGCTGGAGACCTGCCTCAGAGAGCAGCCATCCGCCCATCCCGATTTACTGGCTGCTTTCATGCAAGCTTTTGATGTCGTTATGGAAAGCGCGCGCATCGATCTGGCCGAACAAGAATCGGCGGCGGCCGAATTGGTGCAGAGTCCCTAGCAAGACGATAGGTGCAATAAGACTTGAGCTTCGGCAATCTTTGGCCTACGATGAACTTGCGTTTTGAACGCGACGTATCCAACCACTACCACACGAAAGGTTAGACATGGCCACGCATTCCCCGCAAGATCTCGATCTGCTGCTCTCCAAACTGTCCGGCGACGACGGCTTCCGAATGAGCTTCCTGAACGATCCGCAAATGGCGCTGGGCACGCTGGGCATCCAGCTCGACGCCGCCAGCATTCCATCGCTGCGCAGCCTGCCGTCGAAAGAAGTGTTCGCCGCCAGCCGCCACGCCATCAAGGGCAAGCTGGAAAACGCCGCCGGCGCGATTCCCTTCTTCCTGTCCGGTCAGCGTTGAACGGCCATCGGCCCCGCATGGTAGCGCGGGGTCAAGGCTCGTAACGCATCTCCACCGTATCCTGCGCCCCGGACGCCATTCCGCAGCCGCAGACGGCGACCACCATGTCCTTCAGGGGATCGAGCCCAAACGCCCGCTCGATATCCACCTCGTTCACCGCCGCCGTCACAAAGGCCGGCATCCCCGCTTCGGTCGCCAGCAGATAAAAGGTCTGCGACAGATGACCCGCATCCAGCAGCAAGGCGCGATAGGCCTTGGCGTGATTGCGGTACTTCCAGAAATTGCGCTCCACGCGCGCGGCCAGCACGATCATCATCGGCGCATCGACAAACCAGTCCTGGTCGGCCACCATGCGCATCGCCAGTTCCGCCGTTTGCGCGGTATCCATCGCCGTCAGCGGCTCCAGCGCGTGACGTACCGGATGATAGTGATACAGGCCCGGCGCCACGCCCTCGACGCGCTGCGCCATCACATAGACTTCGGTCGGATGCAGGCCGCCGGCCGAGGGACTGAGTTTTTTCAGCACGAAGGCGTCGGGCGCCATTTCGCGTTCGCCCTGCGAGCCGAAGGCGCGCTGCAGCAGGCGCGAGGCGGTGGCCATGGGCAGCACGGCGGCGCCGTCGAAATTGCGGCCGGTGTAGCGCTGGAACAGCGTGTCGTCCAGCCGCGCGCGTTCGGGCGGCGGCAGCATGATGGCCTGGCCGTCGGCGCAGCGCTCGATCGCCGGACCGGGCGGCGTGCCATATGACACCACGAGTTCTTCGAAGCTGGGGAATTGCATGCCCTTGTCGACCCGCATGTCGCCCCAGCGGCTGAACATATGGGCGGCGGCGGACAAGGGGCGCCAGTGCTGCGAGCGCAGCGTCTCGTCGCGTTCGCGGAAGGCCGCGCCGGTGGCGTCGTCCGCGTCGTCGCCGATCAGCAGGCCGGCCTGCAACAGCCGCGCGACGTTATCCGCGCCGTGGCGCTCTTCGCAGCCGGCGCGATCCTGCCACAGCGTGAAGCCGATGCCGCCCAGCGCGGCCATCTCCGGCAAGGTCACCTCGACCTCCTCGCCCAGGTGCGGCGCCAGCGCGACCCAGCGCATCGTCGCGCCCAGCGCGCCCTCGCCGGCGAACAGCGAGGTCCAGTCGATATCGAGATCCTCGCGGGGCTCCAGGAACAACACAGCGCAACGTCTGATCAGCATGATGGACACTCACCTTGTGGATATCGACAAGGTTAAAGTATCACAAAAAACCTCAGCCTTCGAGCGTCCAGCGCGCCAGTGTGGTGTAGGGAAGGTTTTGGCCTATCTGGCTGTGCACCAGCACCAGTTCGCGCACCGTCCATTCGACCGGCGCAACCGCTTGCGGCTTGACAGTCACATCGTCGTACAGCAGCGTGATGTGGGCCGTATAGCCGGGCGGGTTGCCCGGCAGGCCGGCCTTCAGCAGCGCCTGCGCCAGCTGCTTGTACAGCGCCCCCAGGCCGACCACGCCGTCGACGCCGCCCAGCACGAACGGCCGGTGGCGGCTGCGGTTGACGAAGGTTTGCACCATGTCGAAGCGGACGGTGAACGGCGCGGTGGCCGACGCCACCGAGGCGGCGGCCTGCCCCGCCCGCGCAACCAGCGCATCGGGCATGTGCGGAAAGTCGCCGAGATTGCACAGCGTGGCATGCAGCTTGCCATCGGCAATCGGCTTGCCGCGCAGGCCGTGCTGCTGCGTCAGCTCAGCCGTCAGCGTCTTGATCCGCGCGACGGCGCCGGCATCCGGCAACGCCGCGAAAAAGATCCGGTCGGTCAGCTGCGGTTCCGGCTCAAAACCCGGCAGTAAAGTCTGTTGTGTCATGGGGTCTAGTATAACGCTTGACGGCATCGATTACACATGTAATCATTTAAGCGATTACAACTGTAAACGAATAACAATGAAAGCTCTACCGCACATCAGCGAGGCAGAATCGGTCGTGATGGAGGCGCTATGGTCGCATAGTCCACGCGGCGCCGACGAGGTCGCGGCCGCCATCGGCCCGGACCGCGCGTGGCAGGAATCGACCATCAAGACCTTGTTGAACCGGCTGCTGCGCAAACACGCCGTCAAGGTTGTGAAGGACGGGCGGCGTTACCTGTATTCGGCGGCCATCACCCGCGAGCAATGGCTGCACAGCGAAAGCAAGGGCTTCCTCGACAGGCTGTTCGACGGGCGGGTCGCGCCGCTGGTTGCGCATTTCAGCCGCCATCGCAAGCTGAGCAAGGCCGATATCGCGGAACTCAAGCGGCTGATTGGAGAGCTTGATGACGACAAATGAGTTGTCGCCGCTGCTCGCCGCGCTGGGCCGCTCCACCGTTGCGGCCAGCCTGGCCGTGATTGTCGTCATGGCGATGCGACGGCCTTTGCGCAGTCTGACAGGCGCCGGCGCCGCCTATGCGCTCTGGCTGGCCGTGCCCTTGTGCGCGCTGGCCACGCTGATGCCGGCGCCAGCCGTCGACGCCGTGTACGCGCCAGTGTCCATCCTGCCGGCGCTGCGCCAGGCGGCCGGGCCGGTCATTGCTGCCGGCGCGCGGCCGTTTGCCGGCACGGCGACACTGTTCCTCTGGCTATCCGGCGCCATTGCCGCCGCCATGCGCCAGGCCAGCCTGCAGCGCCGCTTTGCGCGCGGGATCGGCCGCCTGAGTCTACGCGGCGACGGCGCCTATACCGGTCAAGGCTGCACCGGGCCGGCGCTGGTCGGCATACTGCGCCCGCTGGTGGTGGTGCCGGCCGATTTCGACCACCGCTATTCGGCGACGGAGCGGGAATTAATCCTGGCGCACGAGCGTGCCCACGCGCGAAGGCACGACCCGCTGGCCAACGCCGCATGCGCGGTGCTGCAATGCCTTTGGTGGTTCAATCCGCTGATACACCTGGGGGCACGCCTCATGCGCATCGACCAGGAGCTGGCGTGCGATGCCGACGTAATGCGCAGCCATCCCCGCTCCCGCCGCGCCTACGCCGGCGCGATGATGAAGTCACAGCTGGCGGCGGACAGCTTTCCGCTGGCATGTCAATGGCAGTCCAACCATCCACTGAAAGAGAGAGTCATGAACCTGAATCGCCGCACCACCTTCGCCGCTCGCGCAACTGGCCGCATTCTGCTCGCCGCCGTCATGATAGGCGCCAGCTACGCGTCATGGGCCGCGCAGCAACAAGCGTCCGCAAGCCAGCTCTATAACATCGCGCTGAAACTGAATGCCGACGGATTGGACATTTCGCCCCGCCTGCTCGTCCATGCAGGCGAGAAGGCGGCGCTCGCCGTCGGCGAGGGCGCGCAACAATGGAAAGCGAGTTTTCTGGTCACCGCGCAGAAGCCGGGCACGGTGTACGTCGCCACAACCACCGTCCACGGCGGGGAACAGGTCGGCCAGCATGACTTGCTCGTCGCACTTGGCGATCAGGCCGGGATCAAGGTCGCCACCGACAACGGTGGTGCGCTGGAGATGAAAATCGTCGTCACCGAGGCACCGGCCAAGTAGTTATTTGACGCGCTGCTTTTCCAGCTTGCGCGCAAGCGTGCGGCGGTGCATGCCGAGGCGGCGCGCGGCTTCGGAGATGTTGAAATCGGTCTCGGCCAGCACCGCGTGGATGTGCTCCCACTCCAGCGTCTTGACCGACGTGGTGCGGTTGCTCAGCTCGAGGCCGGCCGCGCCGGCCACGTGCTCGAAGGCGGCTTCGATGTCGTCGGTGTTCGACGGCTTGGCCAGGTACTGGCAGGCGCCCAGCTTGATCGCTTCCACCGCCGTGTTGATGCTGGCGAAACCGGTCAGCACCACGATCAGCATCTCGGCATCGTGCTGGTGCAGCATCTGCACGCAGGCCAGTCCGGAGGAATTGCCCTTCAGTTTCAGGTCCACCACCGCGTAGCCCGGCGCATTGTCGACCAGCAGTGCGCTGGCTTCGTCCACGTTCTCGGCCAGCAGCACCCTGTAGCCGCGCCGCTCGAACGAGCGGCTCAAGGTGCGCGCGAAGGCGGCGTCGTCCTCGACCAGCAGCAACACGCGTTCTTCTTCAGTAGTCATATTGATTCGATTCCGGTTTGATTTCGATCTCGGACAGCGGCAGCGTCAGGCGCACCTGCGCCCCGCCCTGCGGCCGGTTCGACGCCGTGACCGCGCCGCCCAGCGTGCGCGCGACGTTCACGACCAGGAACAGGCCCAATCCCCCGCCCGGCCGGCCCTTGCTTGAGTTGTATGGCTTGCCCAGCTGCGCCAGGATGTCCGGCGCGAAGCCGGGACCGGCGTCCGTCACCTGCAGCACCAGCGCGCCCTCTTCCACGCCGGCCTCCATGCGCAGCCAGTGCGGCGACGCCTCCAACGCGTTGTCGAGCACATTGCAGATCATCTGTTTCAGCGTCGAATCGGATACCACCGGATGATCCGGCGCGATGCGGTTCTCGAATTCGAATTCCACCACCGGCCGGCCGACGCGCCATTCCGCCACCAGGTCGGCCAGGAAGGTGTTGACGGTGGTGGCGGCCGACGATTCGCCCCGCGTCTCGCCGGCCGACAGCAAAATGCCGCTGACGATGGATTTGCAGCGCTTGAGCTGCGTCTGCATCTCGCCGATCTCCTCCAGCAGCACCGGGTTGCCTTTGAACTCAGGCATGTGCTGCCAGTCGCCCAGGATCACCGCCAGCGTGGCCAGCGGCGTGCCCAGTTCGTGCGCCGCGCCCGACGCCAGCAATCCCATACGGACGATGTGGTCCTCCTCGGCGGCGCGCTGGCGCAGATCGGCCAGCTTGGTCGCCGTCACCCGCATATTGCGCGTGATGCGGGTGATGAAGATGACCAGCAGCGCCGCATCAAGCACGAAGCAGATCAGCATCCCCTGCACGTACAGGCTGAAGATGCCGCGCGAATGGTCCAGCGGCAGCGGCAGCGGTTCCGAGAACAGCGCCAGCCCGGCGATGCAGGTGCCGGTGACGCCGACGATGGTCCAGGTCGACCATGCCTCCAGCAGCACCGCACCCAGGATCACATGCAGCAGGTATAAGAATACAAAGGGATTGCTGGCGCCGCCGCTCAGGTACAGCTGCGCCGTCAGGCTGGCGACATCCACCGTCAGCGCCAGCAGCAACTCGCTGTTGGAGACCACCTGGTTTTCCTGCCAGCGCAGCGTGCTGGCGATGTTGAAGGCGATCAGGCAGGCCAGCACGTCGAGCATGGCGGGCAGCGGCAGCCGCACGTCGAAGATCATCGTCACGGCGAAGATGGTGGTGATCTGGCCGACCACCGCGATCCAGCGCAGCTGGATCAGTTGCTGCATGTTCTTGTGGCCGGCCGCGTGGGAGATGGTGTTGGCGTGGGCATTCACCGCCGCCAGCGGCTCGATGACCGGCGCGTTGGGCCGCCCCCGGTCGTACGGATTGTCGTTTTTCCTGGCCATTTACGCTTCAGCTGTCTGTGATCGGCGTCCGTCGCGGACGACCCATGCGGCGGCGCCGGCGATCATCAGCGCCAGCGCGTACCAGGTGACAGCATAAACCAAATGGTTGTTGGGGAAGGAAACCACGGTCAGGCCGCCCAGCGGCCCGCCCTCGGCGGCGGCCGCACCCGCATCGGCGTCGACGAAGTACGGCGCCACGGCCGGCAGTCCGCGCGCGCGGGCGATGGCCTGCACGTCGCGGGTGTACCAGTAGTTGCGGGCCGGCTCGTTCTGGCGCAGGCGGCCGGAGACTTCGTTCAGGCGCATCAAGCCGGTGACGGTGACGGGATCGCCGCCGGCGGCGCACGGATTGGCCGCGGCGGCCGGCGGCGCGGGCTGCGGCGCCCAGCCGCCGGAGCCGGCGCGGATAAAGCCGCGGTTGACCATGACGATGGCGCCGTCGTCGCGGCACAAAGGCGTCAGCACCCAGTAGCCGATGCCGCGGTCCAGCGACGCCAGCACCTGCGTGTCCGAGCCGCGCAGGTAGAAACCGCTGAGCTTAACGCGGCGATAATCGTCCGCCTCGGCGCTCAGCTGCGGCCATAGCGCCGCGCCGGGCGCCTCCACCGGCGCCGCGTGCACGCGCTGTTCGACGCGCTCGATCAACGCCAGCTTCCACTGCAGCCGGAACAACTGCCACGTCCCCAAAGCAAAAAACCCTGCAAACATCAACCCGGCCGCAAAGGCCAGGCTGACGCGCAGGGCGCGGGAACGTGGGCGCTGTGCGCCTGCCGTCATTGCATGTCGCGCATGTTGTGCACGTCCGTACCCATGGACGGCATCATGTTGACGTTCATGTGGTACATGACCCAGATCGAACCGGCCAGCACGATGACCAGCAGCACCAGCGTGAACATCGTCGCCAGCAGCGACCAGCCGCCTTCGATCTTGCCGTTCATGTGCAGGAAGTACACCATGTGCACCACTACTTGAACCGCGGCGAAGCCGAGGATGACGGCGGCGGTGGTGCTCGACTTGTCGAACACCTTGTGCATCACCAGCCAGAACGGAATCGCGGTCAGGATCACCGACAGCACGAAGCCGATCGCGTAGTCCTTCAGGCTGCCGTGGGCGCCTTGTTCGTGGCCATGGCCATGGTCGTCGTGGCCGTGGTGGTCGTGATTGTGTGCGCTCATGGCAGGACTCCCATCAGGTAGACAAAGGTAAACACGCCGATCCAGATCACGTCCAGGAAGTGCCAGAACATCGACAGGCACATCAGGCGGCGGTTGTTTTCAGGCGTCAGGCCGTGCTTGGCCAGCTGGCACACCAGCGTGACCAGCCAGATCGAACCGAAGGTCACGTGCAGGCCGTGGGTGCCGACCAGCGCGAAGAACGAGGTTAGGAACGCGCTGCGCTGCGGACCGGCGCCTTCGTGGATCAGATGGACGAATTCGTCCAGCTCCAGGTACAGGAAGGCCAGGCCGAACAGGCCGGTGACCAGCAGCCAGCCGATGGTCGCCTTCACGTTCTTGCGCTGCGAGGCGATCATCGCGAAGCCGTAGGTGATCGACGACATCAGCAGGAAGCCGGTGTTGATCGCCACGGTCGGCAGGTCGAACAGCTCGGCGCCGGTCGGGCCGCCGGCGTAGTTGCGGCCCAGGACCGCGTAGGCGGCGAACAGGCCGGCGAACAGCAGGCAGTCGCTCATCAGGTAGAGCCAGAAGCCCAGCAGCGTGCCGTTCTCCGGGTGGTGTTCGCGCACGTAGTAGCGTGCGCTCGGGTCGGCGCTCACGGCGCCGTTAGCGATAGTTTCAGACATGGGCTTCCAGCAAACGAGTATGCGCTTCTTCGGTGCGGACGACTTCTTCCGCAGGGATGTAGTAATCGCGCTTGTAGTTAAAGGTGTGCGTGATGATGGCGGCCATCATGGCGATGAACGACAGGCCGGCCGGGATCCACATCTGCCAGATCATGCAGAAGCCCAGCGCGAACGACAGCGCCGAGATGATGAAGCCGGCGGCGGTGTTCTTCGGCATGTGGATGGACACGAAGCCGCTGGTCGGACGCTGATAGTGGTTGGCTTTCATGTCGGCCCAGGTATCGCTCTCGTGCACCACGGGCGTGAAGGCGAAGTTGTAGTCCGGCGGTGGCGACGAGGTGGCCCACTCCAGCGTGCGGCCGCCCCATGGGTCGCCGGTGACGTCGCGCAGCTTCTCGCGGTTCTTCCAGCTGACGTAGAACTGCACCAGCATGGCGCCGATGCCGGCGGCGATGATCAGCGCGCCGATGGCGGCGATGACGAACCATTTTTGCAGCGACGGATCGTCGAAGTGGTTCATGCGGCGGGTCACGCCCATGAAGCCCATCACGTACAGCGGCGTGAAGGCGACCCAGAAGCCCACCAGCCAGCACCAGAACGAGACCTTGCCCCAGAACTCGTCGAGCTTGAAGCCGAAGGCCTTGGGGAACCAGTAGTTCAAGCCGGCGAAGCAGCCGAACACCACGCCGCCGATGATGACGTTGTGGAAGTGGGCGATCAGGAACAGCGAATTGTGCAGCACGAAGTCGGCCGGTGGAACTGCCAGCATCACGCCGGTCATGCCGCCGATGGTGAAGGTCAGCATGAAGCCGACGGTCCACAGCATGGGCACGTCGAAACGCACGCGGCCCTTGTACATGGTGAACAGCCAGTTGAAGATCTTGGCGCCGGTCGGGATCGAGATGATCATCGTCGTGATGCCGAAGAACGAGTTCACCGACGCGCCCGAGCCCATGGTGAAGAAGTGGTGCAGCCAGACCAGGTAGGACAGGATGGTGATCACGATGGTGGCGTACACCATCGAGGTGTAGCCGAACAGCCGCTTGGACGAGAACGTCGAGACGATCTCCGAGAACACGCCGAACACCGGCAGCACCAGGATGTAGACCTCGGGGTGGCCCCAGATCCAGATCAGGTTGACGTACAACATCGGGTTGCCGCCGAGGTCGTTGGTGAAGAAGTTGGTGCCGACCATGCGGTCCAGCGACAGCATCGCCAGCGTGATGGTCAGGATCGGGAAGGTGGCGACGATCAGCGCGTTGGTGCACAGCGCGGTCCAGGTGAAGACCGGCATTTTCATCATGCTCATGCCTGGCGCGCGCATCTTGACGATGGTGGCGATCAGGTTGACGCCCGATAGCGTGGTCCCCACCCCGGCCACCTGCAATGACCAGATGTAGTAGTCGACCCCGACGTCCGGCGAGGCGGCGATGCCCGACAGCGGCGGGAACGCCAGCCAGCCGGTGCGGCCGAATTCGCCGACGAACAGCGACACCATGGTCAGCATCGCGCCGAAGGTGGTCATCCAGAACGAGAAGTTGTTCAGGAACGGGAACGACACGTCGCGCGCGCCGATCTGCAGCGGCACCACGTAGTTCATCAGGCCGGTCACCAGCGGCATCGCCACGAAGAAGATCATGATCGTGCCGTGGGCCGTGAAGATCTGGTCGTAGTGGTGCGGCGGCAGCACGCCGGCGTTGTCGCCGAAGGCGATGGCCTGCTGCATGCGCATCATCAGCGCGTCGGCGAAGCCGCGCAGCAGCATGACGATGGCCAGCACCATGTACATGATGCCGATCTTCTTGTGGTCGATGGAGGTGATCCAGTCGCGCCACAGCGGGCCCCACAGGCGGAATTTGAACATGGCGGCCAGCAGCGCGAGGCCGCCGATCGCCACCATGGCGAAGGTGCCGATCAGGATGGGCTCGTGGTATGGAATTGCTTCCAGCGACAGCCGCCCAAAGATCAGTTTGGTCAGGTTGAGATCAGACATGGTCATTCTTTACGGAGTGGTTGGGGCGTGGCGGCGGCGACGTTCGGCGTGCACACGTCTTTCGGCAATTCTTTCGCGGCGGCGGCGGCCTGCATGCGCATGGCGTCCTGCTCCATCTGCGCGTTGATGCAGACCGAGCCTTCGGCCACGCAGCGGTTCAGCACCAGGTCGTACAGGCCCTTGTCGACGCTGCCGAAGTGCATGATCGGATGCTTGATGGTCGGCTTGTCCAGCGCCGCGAACCCGGCGCGGGTCAGCGCGCCGCCGGCGCGGGTCTTCTCGACCCAGCTGTCGAAGTCGGCCTGGCTGACGCCGTGGTACTTGAACTTCATGTCCGAGAAGCCGGCGCCGCTGTAGTTCGACGAGAAGCCGTCATACACGCCGACCTTGTTCATCACCGCGTTCAGCTGCGTTTCCATGCCTGGCATGGTGTAGACCATGCCGGCCAGCGCAGGGATGTAGAACGCGTTCATCACCGACGACGACGTCATGTGGAAGCGCACCGGCACGTCGATCGGGGTCACCAGCTCGTTGACGGTGGCGATGCCCTGCTCCGGGTAGATGAACATCCATTTCCAGTCCATCGCCACGACCTGCACTTCCAGCGGCTTGACGCCGGCGGCCACGGGACGGTTCTCGTCGATGCGGCTCAGCGGACGGTACGGGTCCAGCAGGTGGGTGTAGATCCAGGTGATCAGGCCCAGCACGATGACGATCAGCAGCGGCGCGCCCCAGATCAGCAGTTCGAGCTTGGTCGAGTGATCCCAGTTCGGTTTGTATTCGGCGGCGGTATTGGACTTGCGGTAGCGCCAGGCGAACAAACAGATCAAGAACATAACGGGAACGATAATCAACAGCATCAGCAGGGTTGACACAACAACAAGGTGCGCCTGCTGGGCTGCGATATCCCCGGACGGGTTCAGCACGACCGTATTGCAGCCGGCAAGCCACAACAGCGGTGCGAGGAACAGTCCACGACGAGCGATAGGAGGAATCATGCGGTAATGTACGTTACAGAATATGGATAACATGGTACTGTACCAATCACGGAATGTTCTTGCCATTGGACACTTTGTCCTAGGGTGGCCAGGGCATGACCGTGATAACAATATCAACGCAACAGAGACACAGAGACAGAGATTATGGCCACTACGACTACACCAAACGGCGTCCATGTTGGCGCCCAAGAACCATCTCAGGCCGGTAACGATGCACGCAACATCAATACCCGGGACGACGAACATATTTCTCCCGGCGAAATAGCGGTAGGCGTGGTCATCGGCCGCGCTTCCGAGTATTTCGATTTCTTTGTCTACGCAATTGCTTCCGTACTGGTGTTCCCTTCGCTGCTGTTCCCGTTCGACGGGCGGCTGGAAGGCACTTTGTACGCGTTCACCATCTTTTCATTTGCCTTTATTGCAAGGCCCATCGGCACCGTCATTTCGATGGCCGTGCAGCGCCGCTACGGGCGCGAAGCCAAGCTGACCGGAGCGTTGCTGCTGCTGGGGTCGACCACGGCCGGGATTGCTTTCCTGCCATCATATGCCGACAACGGCTTCAACTCCATCATTATCCTGTCGGCGTTGCGCATCGGCCAGGGCCTGGCGCTGGGCGGCTCGTGGGACGGCCTGCCGTCGCTGCTGGCGCTGAACGCGCCTGAAAACAAGCGCGGCTGGTACGCGATGCTGGGCCAGCTGGGCGCGCCGACCGGCTTCTTCATCGCCGCCGGCCTGTTCTGGTACCTGATCGGCAACCTGAACGACCTGGACTTCATGGACTGGGGCTGGCGCTATCCGTTCTACGTGGCCTTCGCCATCAACGTGGTGGCGCTGTTCGCCCGCCTGCGCCTGACCTCCACCAGCGAATACGCGAAGCTGCTGGAAGAGCGCGAGCTGCAGCCGACCAGCGTGGTCGAGATGGCCAGCTCGCAGGGCCGCAACTTGATCATCGGCGCCCTCGCCGCCCTGGCCAGCTATGCGCTGTTCCACCTGGTGACGGTGTTCCCGCTGTCGTGGATCACGATCTACTCGCCGCGTTCGATCACCGGCTTCCTCGGCACGCAGATGGTGGGCGTGGTGCTGATGGCGGTGGGCGTGGTCGCCTCCGGCCTGATCGCCGACCGCATCGGCCGCCGCCGCACGCTGGGCTCGCTGGCCATCCTGATCGCGGTGTTCAGCGGCTTCGTGCCGATGCTGCTCAACGGCGGCGAGGCTGCGCAGGACACCTTCATCATGCTGGGCTTCGCCTTGCTGGGCTTGTCGTACGGCCAGGCCGCCGGCGCGGTGACCGCCAACTTCCCGGCGCAGTACCGCTACACCGGCGCGGCCTTCACGTCCGACCTGGCGTGGCTGGTGGGCGCGGGCTTCGCGCCGCTGGTGGCGCTGGGCGTGTCGTCGCAGTTCGGCCTGGCGTATGTCGGCCTGTACCTGCTGTCGGGCGCGGTCTGCTCGCTGGCGGCGCTGAGCCTGAACCGCGCGCTGGACATTCGTAACTAAATTTGCCACCAATGTAGCACCGGCCCGGCGGCGCTGTCCGCCGAGCATCCTCTCTTGCGTCTTTTTCTCCCACGTTTCAACCATATGTTCCTAGCTGAAGCAGGCTCCGGAGATGCGACAATTGGTGGTATTTTTTAAGCAACAAAGCTCACTAAAAAATTATTGCAATATGAATTGATACTCCGTGGAACGGATTTACACCGGACGGTATTTTGGTATGCACAATTTGGACAGATGAAATACTTCCTATAGAGATGAACAGGAAAACAGGACGCGCAGATTCGTAAAGCTCGGCACACACCCATAGGTTTAAAAATCCCCTCTCTGAAAACCCACTACCCTCATGAGTATCATCAATATCAGTGCTCGGCCCTGCCCGAGCCCGCCAGAAGATGCTCGCAGAAATAAAAAAGCCCCTGACAATCAGGAGCTTGGTCTCATCCGTTTGCCAGCCAACGCCAGCAGTTACCAGCTACGGAGTCATTCCCACTCGATTATCAATTGGCCCTGTAAGCTACTGACTATTCAAAGGTTTTCCGGCGCCTACATTTTGACGTACCATCAGCGATACCATCAAAGGAAATCGGCAGGACAGCAGATGAGTCGGTGGTGTCTCGACACTACGAATCGCCGGCTGCACTCCCAATGATCACGTTACTCCATCTCGCGCATGGCGGCTCCATCGCCAGCGGGATACGACGAGAACAGTGTTTTTCTTAGCAGCGCGGGTCATATGGCGATGCAAATCCAAAGCTGCGGGGGATCAAAAAACCCTCGCAAAGAAGGCGCTGATTGAATGGGCCGAAATGCGCCGATCCCGCCTGGTTCAGAACGTATAGCGATATGACAGACTGATCTGTATCCGCTCGACTGTAAGCAACTTACCGGTCGCGGTTGACGCTCAGTAGCGCTATCCAGCCCGCCGTAACTCCTCTACCGCATGTTCAACCCATGTTGGGTAACAGGCTCTAGCTCAGTCCGCGTCCCGCGATGACATCGGATGTTTTGTAGCGGATCGTTCCTTCTCTACGTTCGCTAGGACCTCGACAAAAGTCCGTACCTTCACCGGCCGAAAGCGTGCCGATGGAAACACCACTTGGATACCCCCAACGGGCAGGCGCCACTGCGGCAGAACATGAATCAGACACCCCGTTTCAAGATCGTCCCCGATCGCATAATCGGGCAGCACCGACACGCCTCCTCCCTCTCGTACGGCTTCGCGCACAGCCAAGGTGGTATCCAGAAAGATGGACGCTGAAGTACTGACCGAGCGACGTTCAATCTCATTGAATGAGAAATTCCATCGCAACGGCTCCCGTAGAGCGGTATTGTGAATCGCCACGAGTCTGCTAGTGATCCGATCGGTGGTGTCGGATCCATCTCAATAACTCAACACTGTTACACATGCTTACCCAGGAAACGACTTCCGTACATCCCTTTCCCGACTTCAGCCGTTATTGGTATAACGGCGCGACGTCAGCGCCATACCGGAGAACCAAAATGGAAACCACCGCTACCTCGAATCGCATCCACCCACTGATGGCCGCAGCCGCTGTTTCGCTGACCTTAGTCAGCTTGGTCGGCGCTGCGGCGATGGCTGGGCTTTTACCTAACTCCCATGGCGCGGTTGTGACCAGCCCGGCAATGGAAGTGATGAACAATGGCACTTCTGCGCTGGCACAGCAGTCGGCACCAACACCCATCGTGCGGGAAGTTGTTCGATACAGAACCGTAGTACATCATGAATATCCTCGTCGCCGTGACACCGCCTATGACAGCGACCGCACCCCACTGGCACAAGCTGAGCCTGCTCGCGAATATCGACCAGCATCTACTTATCAGCAGCCAGCCCAGGTTGCCCAGAACAGTCCGCTTGGCATCGGTATCGGCGCTCTGGTAGGCGGTTTGGTGGGCAGCCATGTGGGTGGCGGCAACGGCCGCACTCTGGCGGCAATTGCCGGCGCCGTTGGTGGCGGCTACGTCGGTAACGAAATCGCCAAGCACAACCAGTCCTTCGGCCAGCAATAACGCCGGCCCGACTTCAGAAAATACGGGAGGAAGCATCATGAAAATCAGGACCAGATGGGCACTGTTAGCCCTCGCCCTACCAGCTGCAGCTTTTGCCGCCGAATATCAGACCGTCGACCGACCTCGCCAGGAATGCTGGAACGAGCCGGTTCAGGCGCAGCAGCGCGGCGACGACGCCGGTGGCGCAATCATCGGAGGTATTGCTGGCGGCTTGCTTGGCTACCAGGTCGGACATGGGAACGGCCGTACAGCAGCAACGGCCGTCGGTGCAATCACAGGTGCGATGGTCGGCGAGCGTATGTCATCCCCGTCGGGCTACTACACTCAGAATGTGCAACGCTGCAGCACCGTCATTGACCATGTTCAAGTACCTGTCGAAGACGAACCAGCGCAGGTGTGGGTCGAAGAGCAGCCGGTGTACGTACCACGCGCCGAATACTATTACGTCCGTCCAGTCGACCGCGAATATCGGGAACACCGGGACCACGAGTGGCACGAACGGCGACATGAACGTGACGAAGACCATCGTTACCGCGAGCGTGACGACTAAATGACATGGCTCCGCGCGCCCAATGCCTGCGGTAATAATTGAACAGATTACAGTCGCACCAAGCCCAGCGCATTATTGGATTCCGGGCCATTGGAGCTGGCACCATAACGAATGGGAATGGTCACGCGGCCATTGGGAACGATAGCCAGTAGCATCCCTGGCTACATTTATGTAGGTATGCCCTGAGAGTGGTTCTCAGGGCGCGGTGCTCATCGCCCCTGCACATCGCTCAGTGGCTTGCAAGCGGAATGAAATGCCCTCCAGCTGCGAACAGGCCGTATCCCGGTTATTCCATGGCATGTGCGTTTACAAGCTAAACTGAGCCATCGGTTTTGCCCCGCCTGCGAAGCCACGCAACACCGTTCCAAGAGTGACGAGGATACCAACGACGACTTTGCTTCCTTGGCCTCGTACGTCGAATCTATTAGGCCTAGCAACTAGGACTGCGAGAAGCAGGTCCGAAGTAGCGGCGCGCCCCACATGCTCTTTCGTTTCCTGCCCAAGATTCGCACGATGCGTTTCTGCTCGCAGGATTGTTCTGAAAATCCTTGTGTTGGTGGTTCGATTCCGCCCCGGGCCGCCAAGAACATACTTCACGCAACGCCCACTTATGCAAGTGGGCGTTGTCGATTCTTGGATTCGTAGTCCTCGTGTCCGGTCTATTTCCCGTCACAGCTCGCCCCCCAACTTCCTGCATCGATGCTATCACCCACCAACAAGGGTTCAATCGAATCGGTAGCTGAGCGCAAGCAGCCCGGCGTCGAGCGTACGCCGTCGCACCAACGGATTGCTGCGAATGGCGTCGTCCAGCCAGGTACGGCGCAGGTTGGCAATCGCATACCAGCGTCCGCTCAAGTGGGTTTCTATCAGCAGCGCGGCATACGGATTGGTGGCCGAACGGGGCACACCGTCGTAGTAGCGGACGTAGTTGTCCGAGCGATATTCGACGCCAGCCTGCGGATACAAAGCGAAGCGGTCAAGCTCGATTTCCGCCGCATACATCAGGTCGAGCATGGTGCCCCGCGATTTGCCGAGGTCGCGGTAAAGGTTGACCATCAGGGCGCCCACCGGCGTCACCTGCAAGGTTCCCAATCCCAACGGCAGCGAGGAGTTTCGGTGCGCCAGCGGCATCGTGCCGCCGCTATAGCCGTCCTCCAATACCCGGGTTAACAGCTCCAAACTTCCATAGCCTGCCGGCGCCAGTTTGACGCCGAAGGTGTCGATGCGCGCGAAAAACTGCGCGTAATCGAAATTGGCGTACGGAACAGCGCTGCCCCTGCGCGACTGCGCCGGGACCGCAACAGGTGCAACGCTCACCCCCAGCCCGAGATCGCCCACTACATGGGGGGGCGTTTCCTGCGCCTGCGCGCAGCTCGCGTACAGCAGCGCCATCGCGCTCCATCGTACGGGAAACAGCGTCACCGAAAGGCTCCGACGATGAGCGCGACGTTGCTGCCACCGAAGGCAAACGAATTCGACATGGCCGCCTGCAGATCCAGTCCACGCCGGCATTCGCGAGGCACGAAGTCGAGATCGCATTCGACATCGGGCTGGTCGAGGAAGGCTGTCGGCGGCACCATGCCATGGCATACGGCCTGCGCGGTCAACACGAATTCCAGGGCGCCGGCGGCGCCCAGCGTGTGGCCGTGCATGGACTTTGTCGAGCTGACCAACAGCTTGCGCGCCAGCGGGCCAAAGACATGCTTGATCGATGCGGTCTCGGCCAAGTCGCCAGCGGCGGTACCGGCACCATGGGCATTGATGTAGCCTATCGCCGACGGCGGCAAGCCCGACTGCGCCAAGGCCTGCCGCATGGCCCGCGCCTGGCCCTCGGCATCAGGCCTGGTGATGTGGGTGGCATCGTTGCTCGTGCCGTAGGCGACCAGTTCGGCAAGAATGACGGCGCCGCGCGCCTGCGCGGAGGCCAGCGATTCCAGCATGACGGCGGCGCCGGCCTCTCCCAGCACCAGCCCACCGCGTCCGGCAGAGAATGGCCGGCACGAGCGTTCGGGATGGTCGGCATCGAGCGGCGCCAGCACACGCAGGGCATCCCAGGCACTGACCACGCCATAGCTCAACAAGGCCTCCGAACCGCCCGCCAGCACGCGGTCGGCGTAGCCGTGGCGGATATGGCGATACGCTTCGCCGATGGCTTGCGCCGACGATACGCACGCGCTGCTGTAGTTGTTGACGCTCCCCTGAAAGCCGCAATGCAGCGCGATTTGCGCCGCCGCCGCATTGGTCATGCCGGCCACGACGGACATGGGCCGCACCCGGCTTTTGCCTTCGATGAACAGGTCGACATAGCCTGACTCCACGGTGAGCGCGCCACCCATGCCGCTGCCCCAAAACACTCCGCTGCGCTCAGGTTCCACGCCGGCGTCCAAACCCGAATGCGCCAGCGCTTCGCTGGCGGCGGCCCAGCCCAGCAACGAGAAGCGATCGAAGATCGGCAGCTCCGACGGCTTGACCAGCTCGGGCAACGGGTCGCGTATCTGCGCCGCCGGCGTTCCGGGCCGCTGGCGCTCGCCCGCCAGCCGCAACAGGCCAATGCCGCTATGGCCCGCCAGCGCCTGCTCGAAATTATGGTCGGCGCCAACGCCCAGCGCCGAAACGGCCCCCAGGCCGGTGATCACCACGCGTTGCGGGTTCATGCGCTGGCCGCCTTGTTGGCCAGGTAGCGATCGATCTGGTCGGCGATGTCCTGCACCACGTGCAGCTTGGGACGTTCGTCGCCTACCTGGATGCCGAATTCCTCCTCCAGGTCGAAGATAAGTTCGATCACGGTCAACGAATCGGCGCCCAGCGCTTCAAGTTCGGTTTGCGGCTCGATGGTACTCTCCGGTACATCGAGGCTTTTGGCCAGCAGTCTGGCAACAGCGGGGAATGAGCTCATGATAGTCTCCGAAATAACAGATTAAGGTCGGCTCAGCAGGACATGTTCGGCGGAAGGTGCTGGTTGAAGAACGCGACGGTTTCATCGGCAACGCGCTCCTTCTCGTTATCCAATGTGATGATGTGGTAGCTGTCGTGCAGAATGATCTTGCGCCGGCTCGGCGAGCTGATGCTGCGCTCGACCAGGTCGGCACTCTTGGTGCTGGCCACGTCGTCCTCCTCCGCATGGATGATCAACGCCGGCGCGCACACCTTGGACAGCTGGCCGCGCACCAGTTTGATGAGACGGTGGGCCTGGAAAATGCCCTCCGCGGACAGGCGCGAGGCGCCCGCCGCTGACGAATCGCTCACCTGCATTTCGCGGGCGATCCAGCGCCGCAGGTTTTCATTTTTCAGACCGTACGGATAGCGCTCCTGGTACGAATACCAATACCGCGCCGGCGTGTAGTAGGCCAGCGGCAGCAGGAAACGGTACCTGGGCAGGCTCCAGCCATCGTACGACAAGGTGGTGGCCAGCAGGCCGAGCGCGGCGATCTGGTCGCCGCGCTCGATGGCCAGACGCAACGCCAGCACGGCGCCGATGCACAGGCCCACCACCGACACGCTGGCGTGGGTTTGCCTGAGTTGGTCGAACAGCCGCACAACTTCCTCATACCAGCGTTCGCTCCGCGTCGTGCCATAGGAGTCCGCCTGGCCGGACGCGTAACCGTAGCCCGGTATCAGCGGAATGACCACGGAGTATCCTGCGCGCTGCAGGCGCTTGCCCACATACAGCATTTCCAGCGGGTTGCCCAGTAGTCCGTGCAGCGCAAGCGCGGCATGCGGACCGCCTGCCAATTCTATAGTCTTCATACTACCCTGTTCAAACAACGCTCGGTGCCGGCAGCGCAATGGTTGTCAATCGGTGTCGCCCCGATCGCTAAAATACGGAAATGCCAGCGGCAGCAGCAGCAACGTGAAAAATGTCGCTGATACGATACCACCTACGATCACCACGGCAAATGGACGCTGGGTTTCCGAACCGATCCCGTGCGACAAAGCGGCGGGCAGCAGGCCTAACCCCGCCATCAGCGCCGTCATCAGGATCGGGCGAAGGCGTGCCAGGGCGCCCAGTACCGCACTCTGGCTCGGTGAGCCATTGCTGCGCGCGATCTCGACGATTTGCTCGACCATGATAACTCCGTTTTGCACGGAAATTCCAGCGACGGCGATAAACCCGACCGCTGCCGAGACCGAAAAATGCAATCCCGCCAACGCCAACCCGGCAATACCGCCGATCAGCGCGAACGGTACGATGGCCAGCACCAGCATCGCGCGGCGCACCGAGCGGAAGGCCCAGAACAGCAGCGAGAAGATCAGCAGCACTGTGATCGGCACGATCACCGCCAGCCGTTTGACCGCCCGCTGCTGGTTTTCAAACTGCCCGCCCCATGTGATGCTGTAACCGGGCGGCAGGTGAACCTGCTGCGCCACCAGTTGCTGCGCCTCGGCCACGAAGCTTCCCTGGTCGCGCCCCAGCAGGTTGGCCTTGACCGAGGCGTTGCGCGAGCCGCCCTCGCGGCTGATGCGCGCGGCTCCCTGGCGCACCCCGATATGCGCAACCGCCCCCAGCGGCACCGTCCCGGCCCCGCCCGGCAGCGGCACAGGCAATGCCGCGATGTCGTCCACCGCGGCGCGATATTCCGGTTTGAGGCCGACGACGATGTCAAACCGGCGGTCGCCTTCAAAGAAGGTGTTGACGGCATTACCAGCCAGCGCCGCCTGCAGCGCGGTGTTGACGTCGGCGATGTTGATGCCCAGCCGGGCGATGCGCTCGCGGTCGATCACGACGTCGAGCTCGCTTTGGCCGCCGATGCGCACGGCCGCCACGTCGGCCGCGCCCGGTATGCGGCCCAGGATGGCCGCGATCTGCTCGCTCTTCTGCGTCAGCACGTCCAGGTCGGGCCCGGCGATCTTGATGGCGATCTCCCCCTTGACGCCGGACAGCGCCTCCTCGACGTTGTCCTCGATCACCTGCGAGAAATTGGTCGGCACGCCCGGCAAGCGGCGGATGTGGGCGGAAATGTCGGCGATCAGGCTGTCCTTGTCGGCAAAGCGCCAATGCGCGCGCGGGTTCAGGTCGGCCAGGATTTCCATGTTGTTCGGTCCTTTCGGATCGGTACCATCGTCCGGACGCCCCACATGCGAGATCACGTTGCCCACTTCCGGATAGCTGCGCAGAATGGCGCGCACCTGGCGCTCGACCTGTTCGGTCTTTTCCAGCGCGGCCGAGGTGGGCAGGCTGATGGTCAGCCAGATGTTCCCCTCGTCCAGCTTGGGCAGGAACTCGCTGCCCAGCAACGGCGCCAGCGCCAGCGTGGCCAGCAGCAGCGCTGCGGAAGCGGCCATGGTTACGCCTTGGTGGCGCTGGAGCGCCGTCAGTAGCTGGCGATACCGCTCGGTGGCGCGCTGCATCCAGGCGCTGTGGCGCTCCTCCATCGGATGGCGGCGGATGGTCCAGGCCAGCAGGGCCGGCACCAGCGTCATGGTCAGCACGATCGCGCCCAGCATCGCAAAGCTGAGCGTAAACGCCACCGGCGAAAAAATCTTGCCTTCGACCCGCTGGAAGGTGTAGATCGGAATGAAGGCGACGATGATGATGGCCTTGGCGAACAGGATAGGATGCCCCAGATCGACCACGGTCTGCTTCAGCGTACGCTTGCGCCAGGCGGCCGGGGCCAGGCCGCTGGCGGCCTGCTGGTCGTGCAGGGCCAGGCGCACCATCAGCGCTTCCACCAGCACCACCGCGCTGTCGATGATGATGCCGAAGTCTACCGCGCCGAGCGAGATCAGGTTGGCCGGAATGCCGCGCATGTCGAGCATGATGAAGGCGCACAGCAGCGACAGCGGTATCACTGTGGCGACGATCAGCGCCGCGCGCCAGTTGCCGAGGAAGACGATCAGGATGGCGATCACCAGCGCGGCGCCAATCAGCAGATTTTCGCCAACGGTGCGCACGGTGTGATCGATCAGTTCGGTGCGGTCGTAGATCATGGTCAGCCGCACGCCTTTCGGCAGCGACTGATTGATCCGCGCGACCTCCAGCTTGAGGTCGCCGACCACCTTGGCGGCGTTGCTCCCCTTGCTCATCTGGACTATGCCCTCGACCACATTGTCGTTGCCGTTGTAGGCCACCACACCCGAGCGCGGTTGCGAGCCGGTCTGCACCGTGCCCAGGTCCGAGACCAGCACCGTCTTGCCGCCGCGGGCGCTGACCATGATGCGGCCGATCTCATCGAGGCTGGTGACTATGCCTATCCCGCGCACGCTCAAGCCCTCGTCGCCGCGACGCACGGTACCGCCGCCGACGTTGGCGCTGTTGGCCGCCAACGCCGCGCTGACCTGGTCGATTGTCACGCCGTAGCGCTGCAGCGCTGCCGGCTCGACCAGCACCTGGTACTGCTTGACGGTGCCGCCGAAGCTGACCACGTCGGCCACGCCGGAGACGATGCGCAGCCTGGGACGGATGATCCAATCCTGCAGCGCGCGCACTTCGTTCATCGGCATGCCGGGCGGCGCCTCGACGATGTAGCGGTAGATTTCACCGACCGCCGTGGTCAGCGGCGCCAGCGATGGCTGCACCCCCGGCGGCAGCGTGACGTTGCCGAGCTTTTCCAGCACCTGCTGACGGGCGAAGTGGTCGTCGGTGCCGTCGGCAAAGGTCAGCGTGACCACCGACAGCGCGCCGATGGTCACCGAGCGCAGCTGCGTCTGCTGCGGCACGCCGCTCATCTCGCGCTCGATCGGCAGCGTAACGGCACGCTCGACCTCCTCCGGTGCCTGGCCCGGATACTGGGTCACGATCTGCACCTGCACGTCCTGAACGTCGGGGAAGGCTTCGATCGGCAGGTTGCTGAACGCGCGGTAGCCGAAGCCGAGCAAGGCCAACGTCAGGATCAGCACGAACACGCGCTGCTTGAGCGCGAAATCGATCAGCTTAGCGAGCATGGTCGCCAGCTTCCGCGTTGAGCAGGAAGGCGCCTTCGGTCACCACCCGATCGCCGGCACGCAGGCCGCTGTCGATGTAGCTGTCCTGATGGCCGCGCAAGGCCACGTGCACGCGGCGCCTGGCGAAGGTATTGGGCTTGGTTTCGACATACACCGATTCGTACATGCCTTCCATGAACAGGCTGGTGTTCGGCAAAGGCACCGCGGTGGCGCCGTGGCTGTCACTCTCGAAGGTGGCGCGGGCGAACATCTCGGGCTTGAGCGCCAGGTCCGGGTTGTCGATCGCGCAGCGCACCTGGATGCGGCGCGTAGCCGGATCCAGCGTCAGGCCGACGCGCCGCACCACGCCGGCAAAGCGGCGCTCGGGATAGGCATCGACCGTCAGGCTGACCGCCTGCCCCGCATGCACGGCCGCCGCATTGCGTTCTGGCAGGTCGATCAGCAGCCACAAGCGGTGCAAGTCGGTGACCACGAACAGCGGCGCGGCCAAGTCCGGCCGCACCTCCAGGCCGGGATTGATCTGGCGCTCGGCGATCACGCCGGCCACCGGGCTGCGCAGGCTGAAGCTGCCATCGCCGGCGCCGCCGCTGGCGCGCAGGTTGTTCAGGCGCGCGGTGGCGCGCTGGGTTTCGGCGCGGGCCTGCTGGAAGTCGGCGTCGGCCGCTTCGTCGTCCTTGCGCGGCAAGACGCCGGCCTGGAACAGGTCGCGGGCGCGCTCCAGCGCTAACCGCTTGCGCTGCTCGTCGGCGCGCGCCTTGGCCCAGTCGGCTTGGGCCGTGCCCAGCTCGGGCGCATCGATCACGGCCAGCACGGCGCCGCTGCGCACCGGGTCACCCAGTTCGCGGCGCAGCGCGGTGACGCGGCCGGCGATTGGCGAGCTGATACGTGCGGTCAGGTCTTCATCGTAAGCCAGGCGGCCATTGAGCGGCTCGGACACGGGCAGCGGCGCGACGGTCGCGGTGCCGATCGTCAGCGCCGACAGCTGCGGCGCACCGGCCTCGAAGCGCACCAATTCGGGCGACGCGGGCGCCGGTGCGGCAGGTGGTGGCCGGTCTTGCGAGGCGTAGACAAAATGCAGCGAAACGGCCAGCGTACCGCCCAGCAGCAGCGCAATGACCAGCTTACGCAGGGTCAGATGTAGGATCATGGCAAGGAACTTTCAGTCAGGGCGGCGCGCCAGGCCGCCAGGGATTTGGCGTAATCGTTGCGGGCGGCAAGCGTCTCGAGCTGGGCCGCGCGTTCGCTGCGGCGCACGTCGAGGACATCCATGATGCTCAGCGCTCCGTGGTTGAAGGCGTATTCGCCGGCAATGGCGGACTGGTGCGCGGACGGCAGCAGTTCATCCTCACTGCGTCGCAGCCGTTGCCAGGCCCCCTGCACCTGTTCGCTGCCCAGCAGCAGTTCGGCGCGGGCGAGGCGGCGCACCTTGTCGAGGTTTTCGCTGGCGATGTCGATCGCCACCTCGGCCGTGCGAATCTCGCCCTGGTAGGTGTAGCGCCATTGCAGCGGAATCTGCAGGGCAATACCGTAACTGTTGCCGCTGCCTTGGGGATTGGCGGCACTGGCCGGATAGTGCTCGACCTGAAGGCCGACCGTGACGTCGGTGCTGCGCTGGGCCAGGGCCAGCTTGCGGGCCGCGTACGCGGCATCCAGCCGGTCTTGCGCAGCCAGGACATCGGGGCGGCGCGCCAGGGCGGCGTCGTCCGCCACCAGTTCGGACGGCGCGGCCAGCACACCGGCGGGCGCAGCCTCGACGTCGTTGCGCTCGGGCTCCCCCAGCAGCGCCATCAGCGCGATGCGCGCGCCCGCCACGTCGGTCTCGGCCTGTTGCACGTCGTTCCGGGCGCGCAAGGCATCGACCGCAGCGCGCGCGACATCGGCGGCGGCCAGGTCGCCGGCCTTGAGGCGGCGCCGGGCGGCCTCCACGGTGGCGTCGCACAGCGCGGCGCTGTCGCGCAGCACGGCCAGGCGCGCGATCGCGGCCTGCCAGTCGTAATACGCCAGGCTTACCTGCAGGCGCAACTGGCGTTGACCCTCGCGCAGGTCGTCGCGGGCGGCGCGCTCCAGGTGGCCGGCAGTGGCGACACGCAGTTCGCGCTTGCCGCCGCGTTCGATTAACTGGTCGATCCGCACGGCGCTGTCGATGGTCTTTTCGCGCAGCTTGCCGCTGCCGATGCCCACGCCAGGATTGATGTTGAAGCTCTGCAGCGTCAACGTGGGATTGGGCGCCGCGGCCGCGCTGAGGCCAGCGGCGCGCGCACTGTCTACCGCCATCGCGGCCAATCGGGCATCGCTGTTGTGCTCCATGGAACGGGCGATCGCCTGCGCCAACGTCAGCACTTCGGCATGACTGCCCGAGCCGGCCATCATCAACCACGCGGCGGCGCAGGCGCGCACGCGCCATAACAAAAATGGGCTCATATTAACGTCCAGAAAATAAGGGGCGAGCGCAGCCTCAAGGTGCAGCAGGCAGAACGCGGGTAATATGCGATAAGGCACCTTGGGCGCAGTCGGCTGGCCACAGTTCGACCATTTCGCCCATCTGCACGCTCACGCCGGGCGGCAGCTCAGCCACTTCGGTATGCATGACGCGCACGTGGTGGTAGCGTAGGCGGACATAGTGGTGCTGGGCCAGATCGGCGGGTGACATGGCAGCGAGGCAGGCGGGGATGCGTTCGGGCGGCGTGTTGGCGTCATAAAATTCCACCACCCAGCCGCGCTTGGCGCCGCGTTGCCAGTCGACCGGCGCGTGTGAATACACGGCGCAGCCTGCCAAGATGCTGCCCAAGAGCAGCACCAATGATGCATTGAACGATTTCAAAAGTGCCTCGTGTAATGGGTAGCTTGAGTTTCCGCATTCTAAAGTCCGTAAGCTAACGCCAAGATGAACACTTCATTACACATAGGTAAGGTTAAACCGCGTATGGCGTCCGGGATCGCATCATGCTCGGACCTGCCAGGCGGGAGGCGACTGCATACCGCAACCTCACCCTGTTCGTTTGCTCGCAGAATTGATAATCATCTAGCCTTCCTCCCTTCGGCCGAGGCCGAGGAATAAAGTCACGGTACGAATCCGAACTTTTTCGAGGAGGACGTCATGTTATTTTGTGGCATTGATCTTCATTCCAACAACTGCCTTGTCGTCGTCTCTGACGACGCCGACAAGGTTCTGTACTCCAGGCGGCTGGCCAATGATCTAGTCACGATCCGTGCAGCGCTGGAGCCATACCGCTATGAGCTATCAGGCGTAGTGGCGGAGTCCACTTATAACTGGTACTGGTTGGTCGATGGGCTGATTGAAGCTGGTCACGTGCTTCACTTGGCCAACACAACGGCAATCAAACAATACGATGGACTCAAACACCGCGGTGACCAATCCGATGCCCGACATCTGGCGCATCTACTTCGGTTAGGGCTCCTGCCCGAGGGCCATATCATGCCCAAGTCTGCACGCGCCGTCAGAGACCTGGCCCGCAAACTTATGCAACTGGTCGACATGAGGACTGCGAATATTCTCTCGATTGAGACCTGCCTAGCACAGCAAACAGGTAGTTACCTCGCCTGCAGAGAAATCAAGCTGTTGACCGAATCGGACATCGACAGCATGCCAGTCGGTGCGGTCGAGGCCAGTGGCATGAAGGCCAACTTGGCGATCATGCGGGCCCTGCAAACGCAGATAGATTCAATCGAGAAATCGCTATCGAATTACTGTCGCTCCGCGCCTGGCTACCGCCTGCTTAATACGGTATCGGGAATTGGCCCGATCTTAGCGACGGTGATTCTGCTTGAGACAGGAGACATTGCTAGGTTTTCTGGGGCCGGAAACTACGCATCGTATTGTCGCCGCGTTGACAGCACTCACATTTCCTATGGCAAGAAAAAAGGCGAAGGCAATACCAAAAACGGAAATCGCTTTTTGGCATGGGCATATGTAGAGGCCGCAAATTTTGCGATCCGTTTTTGCGAGCCTGCGCGCATGTTCTATCAGCGCAAGAAGGCAAAACGCAACGGCGTCATTGCGATCAAGGCGGTGGCACACAAACTAGCACGTGCCTGTTTCCATATGTTGAAGACGGGAGAGCAGTTCTCAGTCGAACGCTGCTTTTCCTAGGTTTGGCAACGGCCGGCGAGCCAGCGAATGGGTTGGAGTCTGAGCCAGCGGATTGATTGGACACCGTGCCGTCTGCCATCATGTTGAGTTCTCAAGGAAGTGAGTCGTCCGGATTGCGAGCCACCAGGGTTTGGAGCCGTTAGATAGCGGCAGCCATAGAATTGTTTCCATTTGGACGCACGACGGTACCGAGATGCTTCTGGGATGGCCATGCCGTTAGGGCGAAATAGCAGGCTATCGATTTTGCTTGAGCCAGATGGGTGACTGGTGCGATTCACGCAACCAGCTATGAGGCATAGGGCACGATCTTCAAGCCTTGCGGAGCCGATACGATGGCCCAGTAACGAAAGAAATCGCAGAGTAGCGCGAGGGAGAAATTCGAACTGTTGACAGTGGCCGGCTAATGGGTGACCCAGTCCGTTTGACCCACCTTCCACTGCCTGGCATACGCTGCCACGCGGTCGTATGACCCTTCATAGCCCAGTTCTTTCAGGTCCTCATGGATCTGCTTCAAATTGCGTCGCTGCTTACGCGGCTTAGTCGTCTCGGCCTTGAGCCACCCCGATAACGTAAGCGTCTTTCCAGCGCCGTCTGGACTGCCTGAGCAGCGTCATCCATGATCGAATTTTGGCACAGCATTTGTGCCCACAACTTTCGATTATGGACACAAATTTTCAACCGATCAATTCCACGAATGAACGTGGCCAATATCGCCAGCATTCGTTGGAGTTCAAGCGCGCCCTGGTGGCGTTGTCTCTGGAGCCTGGCGCCTCGGTCGCGCGCATAGCGCGTGAGCACGGCGTCAATGCCAACCAGGTCTTCAGCTGGCGCCGGCTGTATCGACAAGGACGCCTTGGCGTACCTGCACTGATGCGAGACGATGGCCTGTTGCCGGTGATGCTGGCGCCAACTGCGCCTGTACCGAGCAATTCCAACTCCGATGCCGGCGGCATTATCGTGCTTGAGTTGGGCGAGGTTCGCGTTCGGATCGACGGGCAGCCCAATGTGGCCATATTGGCGCAGGTGTTGGACCGGGTGCTGCGATGATCGGCCTACCCACCGGTACCCGTGTCTGGCTCGCCGCTGGCATCACCGACATGCGCTCCGGCTTCAATGGCCTGGCTGTAAAAGTGCAGACGGCGTTGGAGGAAGATCCGTTCAGCGGCCACGTGTTTGTGTTCCGAGGGCAGCGCGGCGACCTCATCAAGTTACTGTGGTGGACCGGCGATGGCCTGTGTCTGTTGGCCAAGCGGCCTGAGCGCGGGCGCTTCATCTGGCCGCAAGCGACCAACGGCTCGGTGGCGCTGACGCAGGCGCAGCTCTCAATGCTGCTCGAAGGCATAGACTGGCGACGGCCAGAACGCACCTGGAAGCCGACGTCGGCCTTGTAAACGTTACAAGGCTCCTTGTGATTACCCACTATTTTCACATTCCAGGCAATATCCGATTTGGATGTCGACACGCCGTCGCATGCCGCGCCAGATGACCTTGTTGCCGGGCGGAGGATCGCTGGCACGTGCGAGATAGCCGCCCAGTTCAAGGCGCTCGACGAAGTGAGCCTGCCGGTCCAAGGTCGCTTGCCCGAAGCCGGAACCGAGTGCCCTACCGACTTGTCTAAATCAGGCGTGAAGGGAGACGTCAACACAGCATTGCCTGTAGCAATTGTCGGGCGCTCCCTTCACTTTCTCAATGAAAGGAGTTTGCCATGAAGTCAGTCATGCATCGCGCCGCCATCGCAGGCGCGCTCGGCTTGGCCGCGGCCGGCAGCGCCTCCGCCAGCGTGAGCTTGCCGGCGGTTCAAAACACGGGTCAGGTCGCCTACCTGAGCGGGGGCATAGGCCAGGACGAGGCTGCGGCGCTACAAGCCGAAGGCCGGCGCTGGCCGTTGACGCTCGAGTTTGCAGTTGCAAACAAACACCGTTCGGAATTTGCCGCCGATGTCGCTGTTAGCGTACGCGACGCCAAAGGGCGTGAAGTGCTCAACACGACCTCCGACGGTCCCTTCCTGCTGGCCAAGCTGAAGCCAGGCAGCTACACGGTCGAGGCCAGCCTGGCCGGCAAGACTATGCAAAGGCGTATCGTCGTCAGTGCACAACACCCGAACCGGGTATTGCTGCTGTGGCCGTCGAACGTCGATCAAGGCATTTCGTGATGGTCCCACTTTCCATCGACGCTGAAGGTTATGTAGCAATAGCGAACGGAAGGAAGAAGCAGATCTGGCTGCAGGGGCACATGCAGGCAACTTCGTTCCCTGCGCAGTTCGGCCAAGCGGTCGACCAGCGGATGCAAGCCGCACCGATGCACCCGATCCACTAGGGCAGCGTGAAGCGCGCCAACGACAAGCCTTGGCGCGCCGCGATTTGCTCGATCCGATACAGCGGAAAAATCGTCACCTGCCAGTCCATTGAGCGAGCTGTCGTTTGATCTTGTCGACCCAGCCAAGCTCGGATTTGCCCCCCGCTGATCTCTTCTCGATCTCGTCAATCTGTTGATGCATCGGTTTGTAATCCTGCTTTGAACCATAGCCGAGCGTCTCCCCCATGCGTATCTGCTCGCGGGCCCCTTGGATGCTCTGCGCAAGTTTATCGTCCTCTTCCTTGGTGCGCCCTTTTTTGTCGGCGAGTGCCTGGGCTGCCTTGATCTGCTCCTCCGCGCGGAGTTTGGGAAGCGGTACCACTTCGGTCGTAATCACTAAAGTGTTGAGCATGGTTTGCAGTGCCGCTTTCGCCTCGTCGATTTTTCCCGCATCAATCAACGGCGTAATGCTTTTAATTGCGGCAGGATAGGTCGCGAGCGGAATGTTCAGCGTCCGATATTCAATTTCGCTACCGAGGCCCTCGATCAATTGGCGCGCCTTTTGAATTTCACCGTCGACGAGCAAATCGCGTGCTTCGTTCACGGCGGCCTTTACCGTGTCAATCTTAGCAAACAAGTCATGGGTGATCACATCTGTGCGCACGGGCGCCAGAGCGAGCTTCGGATTTCTTGCCAAGATCAACTCTAGCTTACCGGTCGCAACCGCGAGCGCATCGAGCGCTTCGCTGTTTTTCTTTTCATTCAATGCCCTCAAGGCCCGCTCCGTTTCCGCCACAGCCGATTGAGCCTCGGCGATCAGTTGTCCCTGTTTCTCCAACGACATTTCGGCTGTACGTTTGTCGATTTCCGGTTGGACTGACCGGTTCGCTTGACCTTGCGGCTCAGCCCTTGGTGGCACTGAGCCAATCGCGCCACCGGAAGGTGAAAGCATGAGCCCGATCGAAAACAAAACAGCACACGAAATATTGCGGTTTAATGATTGTTGCATAGTGCCTCCATTTGATTGGGCTTCCCTATCGCATTCCGTACACAACGCCGTGCCTTCCATTGATGGCTTGTCAGCATTCGGCAGTGCAGCCAACACGGTAAGACAGTGATTCTGCACTACCGTTCCGCGTTCTTGCCTACATGACCATCCTTACGAACGGCGCGCCGAGCTCCGAACCAAGGTGCGTCAGTTCTTAGCAACGGCTCGCATTCGGATCGACGGGCAGCCCAATGCGGCCATATTGGCGCAGGTGTTGGGGCAAGCCTCCAGACGCAAGCCTCCAGACGAACGAAGAGAAGTTCGACGAGCCCGCTCGCGCCCGCTGCTCGATGACCTGGAGCGCTGGTTGTGTACCGCGCTCGATACGTTGTCTCGCAAGTCCGACACGGCGGCGGCGATCCTGTACGCGCTCAAACTCTGGCCGGCACTGCTGCGCTACTGCGACGACGGCGCCATCGAGATCGATAACTCGGCTGCCGAGCGCGCCTTGCGTGGTGTCGCCATCGGCTGCCGCAACTACCTCTTCGCCGGCGCCGACAGTGGTGGCAAACGCGCCGCCGCGATCTATTCGTTGATCGGCACGGCCAAGCTGAACGGTGTCGACCCCGAAGCCTGATTGCGTCACGTGCTGACGCATATCGCCGAACATCCCGTGAACCGGGTTGATGATTTCTTGCCTTGGAACTGCAACCTGCCAGCAACCCTTTGAGATGACGCCGCTTCCCGGCGGGGTGATGCCATCATCGATCAAATTACCGTCTCACTCAAGACGTGACTGAGCAGACGCTTACCCGATAACTGCACCGAGTATTTGTCTAATCCGCTCCTCGATCGCCGCTCCGCATAGGAGGGCTCAGTGGTTTCCGATCGCAGATAGCGTCGGACGGTATTGCGAGAGATATCCAGTCGCCTGGCGATTTCTCGAATTGGGATCTGGTCACGAAAGTGCCAGCGTCGAATGATGCCGAGTAAAACCACGTTGATCACTCCGAACTCCTGCCGATGAGACAGGTGGAATTGTGCTACTAACGTGGGTCACCCATTAGCCGTCCATAGTCACCCATTAGCCGTCCATAGTCAAGGGCGCAGACATAGTCCTCGCCTGCCGGGCGATCTCTCAACAACTTGGCCATCGCTTTGTGGACGAATCTGACATCGCATCCTGCGCTTCGTTAGTTGGTTGCCTGAATCGCACCAGTCACCCATATGGATCAAACGGCGGTGCTAAATCGTCCACTGCCCTGACAGCGTGTGCTGTCCCAGAAGCATCTCGGTACCGTCTTGCGTCCAATTGAGTCGATCAGTTTCATGGCTACCGCTTGGCGGTTCCAGACCTTTATGGCTCGCAATCCAGGCGATTCATTTCGTGCTCGAAAAAGAGGTGGCAGACGGCGCGGTATCCAATCAGTTTCCTGGCTTTAGATCCAACCCACGTTTATGGCTTGGAGTACGAAAAGATTCGCCTTGATACCAACTGCAGTGCCTGGCTCTAGCGCCAGGGCATCGACAAGGGAACAGGTCAGTCGCTTAATATCGTTGGCAGCGACAGTCTCGCCAGTTTGCTGCATTAAGCAAGTCTGTATAGCCACGAGCTGGGTCGTGCGTTGCTGGACCAACTGCATGCGCTTGCGGGCCAGATCTCGAACAGCACGAATCGGTTGCGGCATGATGTGCCCTTCTGGCAGCAAACCCAGGCGAAGGATGTGTGCCAGATGGCGAGCGTCGGATTCATCGCCACGATGCTTGAGACCGTCGTACTGCTTGATTGCGGTGGTGTTGGCCAGGTGGAGCGAATAGCCAGCGGCCATCAACCCATCAACTAGCCAGTACCAATTGTAAGTGGACTCCACGACCACACCGAAGAGCTCGTGCTGATATGGACTTAACGCGTCACGTATGGCTGCAAGGTCGTTGGGAAGCCGTTTTGAATACACGACCTTGTCAGCATCGTCGGAGACAACGACGAAGCAGTTGTTGGAATGAAGATCAAGGCCACAAAATAACATGACGTCCTCCTCGAAAAAGTTCGGATTCGTACCGTGACTTTATGCTCCGGCTTTGCCGAAGGGAGGACGGCTAGATGATTATCAGATTCCGTTGCAAATTCGTGGGGAAGATGGGTCAATTTTCAGTGCAACTCAACACTAAGGCTGAGGACGGGACAAAAATTAGCGAAAATCAACCTACCGGCGCGCCGACGATGAACAGCAGCGAGTCGCCCGGAAGAAAGAGCAGGATCTCCACTCTGATGAAGATCACCATGAACAGCAGCAGGTAGACTCAGCCGCCATGCAGCGCCACCGACAGGTGCCCGTCGAGATTACCGGGCCATGCCGCCAGTGGCGCCAGAAAGTCTTGCACTACTTGCCCTCTAAGTTAGATAACACCACGGTCACCATCAGGCCCGTGCCAGCCGGATTGGCGTCCAGCCGCACCAGCGCGCCATGGGCGTCGGCAACGCTCTTGACGATCGACATGCCCAAGCCGCAGCCCCAGACGGCATTGCCGTCCGGCCGGTAGAAGCGGTCGAACAGGCGCTCGCGCTCCTCGGCCGGCACGCCGGGGCCGTTGTCGACTACCCGCAGCCAGGGCCTGCCCTGCTCCAGGCCGGTGGCAACATCCACCTGGCCTCCCGGTTGCGTATAGCGCAGCGCGTTGTCGACCAAGTTGCTCAACAGGACAGCCATGCCTTCCAGCTGCACAGTGGCGCGCACCGCCAGCGCGTCGGCTGCGACGCCGAGATCGATGCGCCGGCTCTCGGCATAAATCGCGTGGTCGGCCACCACCTGCTGCGCCAGTCCAAGCAAGTCGCAATCGGTGCGCGGCGGGTCGCGCGGCTGTTCCTGACGGGCCAGCGTCAACAACTGTTGTACCAAATGGGTGGAGCGGTCCAGGCGTTCATGCAGCTTGCGGAAGGAAGTCTCGCGCAGCTCGTCGCTGCCGGCCCGCTCGGCCAGCTGCAGTTGCAACTTCAAGGCGGTCAGCGGCGAACGCAGCTCGTGGGCGGCGTCCGCCACGAAGGTGCGTTGCGCCGACATGGCGTGATCCACCTTTTGCAGCAGGCTGTTGAGCGCGAGGACGATGGGCCTGAGTTCCGGCGGCAACCCGCCGTCCTCCAGCGGCTGCAGCGCGCTGGGCGAGCGCCCGCGCACCGCCTGCGTCAGTCGCTGCAGCGGCAGCATCGAGCGTCCGACCACGATCCAGATCAGCAGCGCCATCACCGGCAGCAGCAACAGCAAGGGCGGTGCGATCCGCAGCGCCATGTGCGCGGCCACGCGCTGGCGCACGGCGATGGGCTGCGACACCTGGACCTGGTGATTCTCGCGCTGCTCCATGTAGATGCGCCAGCGCGCGCCGGCATAGGTCACGCTGCTGTAGCCACGCTTCGCCGTGCGCGGCAGCGCCGATCCGGCCTCGGACGTGTAGACCAGTGTCCCCTGCGCATCCCACAGCTGCACCAAGAACCGGTCGTCGGCGTCCGGCTCCGGCGGCACCCGCAGGCTGGCGCCGAGATGCAGGGGCAGCGCCCACGCCAGCTGGCGCAGCCGCTGGTCCGATTGCTCATCCGCTTCGTGATCCGCCAGCGAGTACAGCAGAATGGCGGCAGCCAGCGTGCAGACCAGGGTCCCGAACAACAGGCCGATCAGCAAATGCGCGCGGATAGATTTCATGCGGCGATGGCCAGCTTGTAGCCGACGCCGCGCACGTTCTTGATGAATTCCGCGCCGAGCTTCTTGCGCAAATGATGGATGTAGACGTCGATGGCATTGCTTTCGATTTCCTCACCCCAGCCGTAGATATGGTCTTCCAGTCGGGCCTTGGACACCACGCTGCCCGGCACCTCCAGCAAGGCCCGCAGCACGGCGAATTCGCGCGCCGACAGATGCAGCGGCAGATCGTTCAGGGTGGCCGAATGCGCCGCCATGTCGACCGACAGCGCGCCGTAGCTGACCAGCGCCTGCGTTTGCGGCCCACGCCGGCGCAGCAGCGCGCGGATGCGCGCCATCAGTTCGTCGACGTCGAAGGGCTTAACCAGATAGTCGTCGGCGCCGCTGTCCAGTCCCTCGACCCGCTCCGCCGCGGCGTCGCGCGCCGTGACGATCAGCACCGGCCGCTCGCCGCCCTGCCCGCGATACTGGCGCAGCAGCTGCATGCCGGGCTTCTTCGGCAGGCCGAGATCGAGCAGCATCAGGTCGTAGACATCCTGCCGCAGGGCCAGCGCCGCGCTGTCGCCGTCGCGCACCCAGTCGACCGCGTAGTTCTCGCCGCGCAGCGCTTCCTCCATGCTTTCGCCGATCATAGGATCGTCTTCAACCAACAGCAGCCGCATCGCCGCACTCCTTTAACCTCTCCAGCGATGCAGTGTAGACCCGGCTTCATTAACCGGGCATTAACGAGAACATCAACGCGTTCAGTATTCCACCGTCTTCAAGCGTTGGGTCTTGCCATAGTGATCATCGAAGCCATAAATATCAATGTGCACCCTGCCGCTGGCATGCACCGTCACCTGCGCCCAGGCATACATGCGGTCCTGCGGATTGGCGCTAGCGCCCGGCTTGGCCGTGAACGGTGACCCGCCCGAGCCGACGATCACCTGCCAGGCCTTGCCGCCGCTGGCCAGGGTGGGCTGCTGCGCGTTGAAGATGTGCTGGTGGCCGCTGAAATAGGCGGCCCCGTATTCCTCGACCACGGCCCAGAAGGCGCTGGCGTTGTCCGGGTAGATGTCCATGCCGTCCGGCTCCACGCCCGCCCTGTACAGATAGGTGTAGGCCGGCTTGTGGCCGAAAACGAAGAAGCGTTCGGCGCCGCGCGCCTTGGCTTGCCTGAAGTCCTCGGCCAGCCAGTGCGCCGGGCCGTGGCCATCGTTGCCCACAGGGTCGGTGGAAATGACAGCGAAGTGGCTGCCGCCGGCGTCGAAGGAATACGTCAGCTGCGCGAGGCTGGTGCGGTTGCCGTCCGGGCCGTCGACCGGCGGCGTGTTGTTCACGTCGTAGGCCGTGGCCTCGATGCCGGTGACGGCCTCCCAGCGCGCCGTATCCAGTATCAGGTCGCCCATGCTCTCGCGCCACAGGTTCTCGTTGTCCACGGTGGCGGTCTTGGTGGTCTTGCCGGCGGCGTCCTTGCCCTTGAACTGGATCTCGTGATTGCCGCTGACCGGCACCACGCAGGTGCCGTTTTCCATCAGGCCCGTCACCATACCGCGCCAGTAGGCGTACTCGCGCGCGATCGCGGTCCGGTCGGCGGTGTAGCCCATGATCATGTCGCCGTTGAAGAACAGGGCCTTCGGCTTCGCCGCCTGGATCTCGCGCAGGATGCGCGACAGCGCCCTGGTGTTCTGCAGGTAGACTTTGTCCTGCGCGGTGGCCGCCGTCCCGGGGTCCTCGCGCGAGTCGCCGACGGTGGCAAAGGACATCACCACCGGATCGGGCTTGGCGGCGTGTGCTTGGCCGGCGCTGGCCAGCACCAGCGCCAGTACAGCGGAGGCGCCCAGCCGTTGCAATGTAGTCGACATGCCGCCTCCTTAGAAGTCTGCGCTGGCCGAGAACGTGTAGCTGCGTTCCGGCACGAAGGTGTACTGGTCGAACGCCACGCCCTTGCTGTTCGGCGAAATGGCGGTTGCATCCTGCTTGTTGAACAGGTTGTTCACGCCGAGCTGCAGCTTGACCGCCTTGACGAAGCCGCCGTTGACCTTCATACGGTAGCCGGCCGTGAAGTCGGTCACGGTGTAGGAAGCGACCTTGTAGGCGGACGGTTCACCGTCGCTGGCGTACTGGCTGCCAACGTTCTTGGCGATCAGCGAACCGAACATGCCGTGATCCTTGTACAGCACGCCCAGTGCGGCGGTCGACTTCGGCACCTTGGCGATCTGCAGGCCGGTGCTCTTGGATTCCGCGCGGTTGATGGAACCGTTGGCGTGCAGTGAGAAGCCGCTGCCCACATAGTAGGTGGCGGCACCTTCGATGCCCTTGTAGACCACGCCGCCCTGGTTATAGTAGACCAGGTCATTGCCGATGCCGGTGGAAGCGATCTTGTTGTTGAAGTCGATGTAGTAGATATCGCCGTCCAGCGTCAGGTTGGACGACTGGTGCACGGCGCCCAGTTGGTAGTTGGTCGAGGTCTGCGGCTTCGGCGTTCTGAGGTTCGGGTTATTCACGTAGAACATCGACAGGTCCGGCACCAGGAAGCCGCGCGCGGTCTGGGCGTAGGTGGACCAGTTGCCGTTGATGGCGTAGTTCGCGGTCAGGAACGGCAAGGTGGTGTCGTAGGTCTGGTCGGCCTTGGTCGGAATGCGCGTGCCCTGGTTGACAACGGCGTCCAGCGAGCGCTTGAAGTTGACGTATTTGACGCCCGGCGTCACCGTCCATTGCGGCGCCACCGCCCATTCGAATTCGACGAACGGCTGGTACTGCTTCCACGACGAGTTCTGTTCATACGACACGTTCTTCGGCGCGGTCGCCTCCTTCGGATTGGGCACGTTCAGCGTCCAGTCCAGATCGTACGTGTGGCGCTCGGTGTCCGAGTTTTCCAGCCACACGCCGGCGCGCAGCAGGCCCGCTTCCAGGCGCTTGGTCAGCTTGAAGATATCGCCGTTGACGCGGTAGGAATTGAGCTTGTTGTAGCCGGGGACGTTCTTATTGCCGGCGGCGCCGGACTTGGTGCCGTTGGCGGTGCCACCGCTGGCGTCCTGGCCGGAGAAGGTGTTGTTATCGTAGGCGTAGGTGTACAGCGTGTTGTCCAGCGCCCAGCCCTGGCCCAGGTTCGACTGCAGGCGGATGTATTCGAAGTCCGTGCGCTTGTCGTTGTAGTTGTAGCCGTAGTAGTTCTGGCTGGCGGGGTCCTTGTTCAGCGAATAGTTCTTGCCGTACAGCGCAACCTGGGCCAGCGTGACGCCCGCCTTGTCCGGCACGAAGCTGTGGATCTTGTTATAGGTCGAGAACAGCGTCAGCGTGGTGTCCTTCGCCAGCGGCACGGCAAGCTTGAACTGGTAGTTGTCTTCCTTGACGCCGCTGTAGGTCTGGTAGCCGTCGCTGGTCAGGCGCGAGGCGTTGAACATCATGCGCGCGTCGCCGAATTTTTCCAGGCGGCCGGAGTCAATCTCCGCGCCCCATACCTTGGTATTCCACGAACCGTAGGTTGCGTATGTCGAGAAGCGCATCTCCTCGGACAGCTCCTTGGAGAACAAGTTGATCGAGCCGCCGAAAGTGGCCTGGCCCAGATTGCTGGCATTGCCCGGGCCGCGCTCGATCACCATGCCGCCGATGATACGGGCCGGGAAGTAGGAGGTCGAGTGGTGGGTGGGATTGTTGGTGTCGCCGAACGGGATGCCGTCATAGGTGACGTTGTATTCGCCGTCCTGGAAGCCGCGCAGCGTGACCTTGGTCTCGCCCAGGCCCGGACCGTTGGCCGACAAGCCGGAACCGATGCTCGGCGCTATGCGCGCGACGGCGTTGAAGTCGGCCAGCGGTGTGACAGCCTGCTCGATGAAGGTAGCGGTGATGATCGACTGCGGCTGCGTCGCCTGCAGCGATGACTGCACCGGCGCGCGGTTAACGGCGTTGGAACCGGTGATCACCACGCGGCTTTTGATCGCCTCCGAATCCAGCGCCGTATTCGACAGCGGCACGTCGTCCAGCGCCGGCGGCGCGGCGGTTTGCGCGTGGGCGGCGCCGGACATCAGGGCCAGTGCCGCCAGGACGTGGGCCGACATCGCCGACAGGACCAGTTGCTGTTTTGGAGTCTTCATATTGTTTTCCAGTTTGCGGGGTGTAGAAATCGGCAAGTCTAGAAACCAAATATGACAGCATCATGAATCATTTTGATAATCTTTCACGGCTTCGCGGCAGGCGTGAGGCCCTGCTTTGAAGGGCAAAAATATGCAGCGCGCGCATCATAGCAGCCCGAGCATTAACGCTGAATTAAGACTTCATCATGAATGCTTTTAATGGGCGCTTAATGCTCCGTTACGTAGCATGCGAAGCATGCGAAAAATCCACCTCATCACCGTCATCATCATCGCCGCCGCCGGCCTGGCAGCCTACGGCCTGCGGGCCGTCGCCCCGCCTCCACCGGCAGCCAAGAAACCACCGCTGGTCGCCGTCACCGTCGCCCGGCAGCAGGATCTGCCGCTGGAACTGAGCGCGCAAGGCCACCTGGTCGCGCTGAACCAGGTCGACATCCGGCCACAGCTAACCGCCACCATCACGGCGGTCCACTTCAAGGAAGGCGACGAGGTCAAGGCCGGCCAGCTGCTGTTCACCCTCGACAGCGGGGACGCTACCGCCCAGCTGCAGCGCTTCGAGGCGCAGGCGGCGCAGATCCAGGCGCAGCTGGCCGACGCCAACCGCGACTACGGCCGCTCGTCGGAACTGGTCAAGTCCCACTTCATCACTTCCAGCGCGGTCGATACCGCCGCCAGCAAGGTCGATGCGCTCAAGGCCCAGATGAAAGCGGCGCGGGCTGACATCGACAGCGCGCGGCTGGTGGTGGCGCACACCCGCATCACCGCCCCGATCTCCGCGCGCACCGGCGCCGTGACGGTCCATCCCGGCAGCCTGGCGCAGACCACCGCCGCCGCGCCGCTGGTGACGTTGGCCCAGTTCGCGCCCATCGGCGTGGAATTCAACTTGCCGGAGCAGTACCTGCCCGCCATCCTGCGCGCCCGCGCGCAAGGCCCGGTACGGGTGCGGCTCGAAGGCGCCGACGGCGAGCAGGTCGCCGGCTCGCTCAGCTTCATCAACAACACCGTCAACAGCGACAGCGGCACCATCAGCCTGAAGGCTACCGTGCCGAACGAGCGCAGCACGCTATGGCCCGGCGCCTATGCGCGCATCACCGTGCTGGCCGGCGCCGACAAGAATGCCGTCGTGCTGCCGCCGCAGGCCGTGCTTGAGGGGCCGGGTGGCCGCTTCGTCTTCCTCGCGACGGAGGATGGCAAGGCCAGGCAGCAGGATGTGACGCTACTGCGCATCCAGGACGGCAAGGCCGTCGTTGCCGGACTGCCCGGCGGCAGCCGGGTGGTGATGGAAGGCGGCAGCAACCTGCGCAACGGTGACGCCATCCGCATCGCCGACACCGCTGCGGCCTCCGCTCCGGCCGATGCCAAGGCTGCGCCATGAACATCGCCCGCTTCTGCATGCAACGCCCCATCGCCACGCTGCTGGCGTGGCTGACTGTCATCGTCGGCGGTGTCGCCTGCTGGCTGCAGCTGCCGCTGGCCGCGCTGCCCAACTATGACACGCCGACCATCCAGGTGACGGCACGCCTGTCCGGCGGCAGCCCTGAAACGTTGTCCACCTCGGTGGCGACACCACTGGAAAAGCAGTTCACCGCCATCCCCGGCCTGCTGGCGACCACCTCCAGCAGCATCCAGGGCCAGAGCCAGATCACGCTGGAATTCGACCCCTCGCGCAATATAGACGCCGCTGCCGGCGACGTGCAGGCGGCGCTGTACCGCGCCACCCGCTCGTTGCCGACCGAGATGACGACACCGCCGTCATACCGCAAGGTCAATCCGGCCGATGCCCCCATCCTGATGATAGGCCTCGATTCGCCGTCAATGAAGCTGGCCGACCTGAACGGCTATTCGGACAACCTGATCGTCCCCGCGCTGTCGACCCTGAGCGGCGTGGCGCAGGTGACGGTGGCCGGCCAGAAGCGCTACGCCGTGCGCATCGAGGTCGATCCCGACCGCCTAGCCGCGCTGGACCTGACGCTGGACGACGTCAGCACGGCGCTGAAGGCCGCCAATTCCAACGCGCCACTGGGCCAGCTGGACGGCCAGCGCCAGATGATGACGCTGAACCTGCCGCCGGGCCTGATGAAGGCCGCCGACTTCGCGCCGCTGGTGGTGGCCAACCGCAATGGCCGCAACATCCGCCTGTCCGACTTCGCCAGCGTCATCGATAGCATCGAGAACACGCAGAACACCAGCTCCATCAACGGCAAGAGAGCGATCCAGCTGTACGTGCAGCGGCAGCCGGGCGCCAACACGGTGGCCACCATCGACGCCATCCGCGCCATGATGCCGCGCCTGCAAAGCCAGCTGCCGGCGTCGGTGCACATCCAGCTGCTCAACGACCGCTCGGTCTCGATCCGCAACGCCATCCACGACGTCAACCTGACGATGCTGCTGACCATAGCGCTGGTGGTGCTGGTGATCCTGCTGTTCCTGCGCCACCTGGCGGCCACGCTGATCCCCGCCATCAGCCTGCCGGTATCGCTGCTCGGCACCTTCGGTCTGATGTACGCGTTGGACCTGAGCCTGGACAATATCTCGCTGATGGGACTGACCATCGCCGTCGGCCTGGTGGTCGACGACGCCATCGTCGTCCTGGAAAACTTCATGCGCCACATCGAGGAAGGCATGGATCCGCTGGCGGCGGCGATACGCGGCACCGGCGAAGTGGCGTTCACGGTGGTGTCGATCTCGGTGTCGCTGGTGGCGGTGTTTATCCCGATCTTCTTCATGCCCGGCACCATCGGCCTGCTGTTCCACGAATTCGCCATCGTCGTGGCGCTGTCCATCCTGGTGTCGGCGGCCGCCTCGCTGACGCTGATCCCGGTGCTGGTGCCGAAGTTCATCAAGACCGCCCAGCTACACCGAGCACCGCCGGCCTGGAGCCGCGCCTTCGAGGCCGGCTTCGACGGCCTGCTGAAAGGCTACGGCCGCCTGCTGGAGCGCGCCATCGCGCACCGAACGCCGGTGCTGCTGGCGGCGCTGGGCACGTTCGCGCTCACCGCGTGGCTGTACACCAGCGCGCCGAAGGGCTTCTTCCCGCAGGAGGACACGGGGCAGATCAACGCCAACGTCGAAACGCCGCAGGACATGACCTACACCGCCCGGCTGGAGATCCTGAACCAGCTGCAGCGGGTGGTGATGGCCGATCCAGCCGTCAGCGACGTCGCCGCCAAGGTCGACCACGACACCACGTCGTTCTACATCACGCTGAAGGACGCGGCGCGGCGGCCGGCGATGGCCGACGTGCTGGCCCAGTTGCGCAAGGAAACCGCCTTCCTGCCGAATATCAAGGTGTTTTACAGCCTGGTGCAGAACCTGAAGGTCGGCGGCCGTTCGTCCAAGAGCACCTACCAGTACACGCTGCAGTCGGTCAGTCCCGGCGACCTGAATCTGTGGGCCGACAAGCTGATCGCGCAGCTGGCGCGCGGCGACGTGCTGGTCGGCTTGAACAGCGACGCTCAGTACAACGGCCTCGACGCCCGCCTGTCGGTGGACCGCGAGCAGGCCGCGACATTGGGTGTCGACATGGCCAGCGTGCGCAACACGCTGTACGCCGCCTTCGGCACGCGCCAGGTCTCGACCATCTACGCGCCGGAGGACAGCTACCAGGTCATCATGGAACTGGCCGACGAGTACCGCCGCGACGAAAGCAGCCTTGCCGCCATCAAGGTGCGCAACGCCGGCGGCGCGCTGGTGCCGCTGCGCTCCTTCACCCGCATCGACCGCGGGCGCGGCACGATGGCCGTCAACCACCAAGGCCAGCTGCCGGCGGTGACGATCTCGTTCGACCTGGCGCCCGGCAAATCGATGTCCGACGCCACGGCCGCCATCGCGGCGGCCCAGCGGGCCATCGGCCTGCCCTCCTCCATCTTCGGTTCCTACGCCGGCGCGGCGGCGCTGTTCCAGCAGTCGCAGAGCAGCCAGCTGTGGCTGATCGCGATCGCCGTTGCCGCCATCTACGTGATCCTGGGGATGCTGTATGAAAGCTGGATCCACCCGGTCACCATCCTGCTCGGCGTGCCGTCGGCGGCCGTGGGTGCGCTGCTGGCGCTGCGCCTGGCGGGGCTGGAGCTGAGCCTCATCGCCATGATCGGCATCCTGCTGCTGGTGGGCGTGGTGAAGAAGAACGCCATCATGATCATCGACTTCGCGCTGGAGGCGCAGCGCGGCGGCATGACACCGGTGGAGGCGGTGCGCCAGGCCTGCCTGCTGCGCTTCCGCCCCATCATGATGACGACGCTGTGCGCCATCATGGGTGCGCTGCCGATCGCGCTGGGGCTTGGCGCCGGCGCCGAACTCAGGCAGCCGCTGGGCATCGCCATCGTCGGCGGCCTGTTGTTCTCGCAGCTGATCACGCTGTTCATCACGCCGGTGCTGTTCCTGTGGTTCGACCGGCTGTCGCAGCCGGTAATGGTTCAGGGAAACAGCACCGTCACGCTCAGTCCCCTGCCATGATCCGCCTGCTCCAGCCGGACCTCGGCGCGATGATGGTCGGCGATGTTGCGCACGATGGACAGTCCCAGCCCGCAGCCCCACACCTCGTTGCCGTCCGGCCGGAAGAAGCGGTCGAACAAGCGCTCGCGGTGCCCCGGCGCCACGCCGGGACCGTTGTCGCGCACACGCAGCAGCGCGCGCCCGTCCTCCACCGTCGACTGCAGGTCGACGCGGCCGCCCCGCTGGGTGTAGCGCAGCGCGTTGTCGACCAGGTTGTTAAGCAGCACGCGCAGGCCGTCGCGGTCGGCCTGCACCACCACGCTGGCCGATACCTCGACGCCCAGGTCGATGTCGCGGCTGTCGGCCAACGCCGAATGGTCGGCCACGGCGGACACCAGCAGCTCGCCCAGGTCCACCGGCTGCAGCTGCGCCGCGCTCAACGCCGATTCGTGCCGCGCAAGGCTCAGCAGCTGCTGCACCAGGTGGCTGCCCCGGTCCAGCCGTTCATGCAGCTTTTCCAGCGCCTGGGCACGCGCCGTGTCGCTGTCGGCGCGTTCCACCAGCTGCAGCTGCAGCTTGAGCGCCGTCAGCGGCGAGCGCAGTTCGTGCGCGGCGTCCGCGACGAAGCTGCGCTGGGCCGCCATCGCCTGCCCGAACTTGCCCATCAGGGAATTCAATGCCAGCACCACCGGCCGCAGCTCGGGCGGCATGTGGCCGGGATCGAGCGGTTGCAGCGACGTCGGCGACTGGCCGCCGACGCTGCGCGCCAGCCGGTCCAGCGGCCGCAGCGCGCGGCTGACCACCAGCAGCATCAGCGCGGCGAAGACGGCGGCAAACGCCAGCAACGGCATGCCGGCGCGCAGCGCCATGCGCCCGGCCAGCCCGTCGCGCGCCGACATCGGCTGCGCCACCTGCACGTAGCGGCCCGGGCGCGCCAAGCCATAGACGCGCCAGCGCATGCCGTTCAGCGCCACGTCCGCATAGCCGCTGACCGCATAGCGCGGCAGGCGGCCCAGTCCCGGCGACGAGATCAGGTGCTGCAGCGTGCCGTCGTTGTCCCAGCTTTGCAGCACGAACGCCTCTTCCGGATCGTTGGCGCCGGGATGCGCCAGGCTGGGCGTGAACTCGCTGGGCAGCGCCACCGCCAACTGGCGCAACTGCAGGTCCGCCAGCTCGTTGGTTTCCTTCAGCAGGGAGCGATACAGCATCGCGCCGGCGCCGGCCACGCAGGCCACGATGGCGCACAACAGGCCCACCAGCAGTTGCCGGCGTATGGTCCTCATGGCGCCGCCGGGATCTTGTACCCGACCCCGCGCACGTTCTTGATGAAGTCCGAACCGAACTTCTTGCGCAGATGATGCACGTACACGTCCACCGTATTGCTCTCGACCTCGGAGTTCCAGCCGTAGAGCTTTTCTTCGAGCTGGCTCTTGGAGACCACACTGCCGGGATTGTCGAGCAAGGCTCGCAGCACGGAAAACTCGCGCGCAGACAGCTTGACCGGCGCCCCTTCGAAGATGGCCTCGTGGCTGGCCAGATCCAGCGTCAGCGCGCCGTGCACGATGACGGAACGGGTACGCGCCACGCGGCGGCGCAGCAGTGCGCGAATACGCGCCAGCAGCTCGTCCAGGTCGAAGGGCTTGACCAGGTAGTCGTCGGCGCCGGCGTCCAGACCTTCCACGCGGGCCGGCGTGCCGTCGCGCGCGGTGATGATCAGCACCGGCAGGTCGTCGCCGCGCGCGCGCAGCGTGCGCAGCACGTCCATGCCTTGCTTGCGCGGCAGGCCCAGGTCGAGCAGCAGCAGGTCATAGCTGATCGTCGTCAGCGCCAGGTCCGCCGCCTGGCCGTCACGCACCCAGTCGACCGCGTAGCTCTCGCCGCGCAAGCCGTCCTCGATACTCTCGCCGATCATCGGATCGTCCTCCACCAGCAACAGGCGCACCTGGCCACCCTCCAAATAGGTAAAAACACTGCCATCTTACCTTGTCCGGCCAGGCAGGCCCAAGCTGCCACCGGCTCAGCGACAGCTAAGTCGGCACCGCTACAGTCGCGATGCCACCAACCCTCGGGATTACCATGACTACTCTGAACACCGATCTGTTCCTGCTGCTGGCCGCGCCGCCGGCGCCATCGCCGCTGCTGCTGTCCGCCGCCATCGCGCTGGCCGAGTCGGCCATTCTGGCCGTGCCTCTGCTGCTGGTGGCCGGTTGGCTGCGCGGCGGCGCGGACTGGCGCAAGGCCGCGCTGGAAGCCTGCCTGTCGGCCGCCGTCGCGCTCGGACTGGCGCAGTTGGCCGGCCTGCTGTTCCCCCACAACCGGCCATTCATGGACGGCATCGCCCACGCCTGGGTCGCGCACGTGCCCGACGCTTCCTTCCCCAGCGACCATCTGACGCTGATCTGGTCCGTGGCGCTGAGCCTGTGCCTGCACCCGGCGGCGCGGCGCGCCGGCGCCTGGCTTGCCCTGCTGGGGCTGCCGATGGCGTGGGCGCGCATCTACATCGGTGTCCACTACCCGGCCGATATGGCCGGTGCGCTGCTCGTCGGCGCCACCGGCGCCTGGGTGGCGCGGCAACTGGGCACGCTGCCGGCGCGGGCCTATCCGCCGGTCGAACGGCTGTACCGCAGCCTGTTCCTGCCGCTGATCCGGCGCGGCTGGATGAGGGAGTAGCCGATGCGCGTGCTGCTGGTCGAAGACGATCCGATGATAGGCGCCGCCGCGCAGGCGGCGCTGAAGGCCGCGTGCTACGCGGCCGACTGGGTGCGCAACGGCCAGAGCGCGCTCGATACGCTGGCCTGCCAGCACTACGACCTGGTGCTGCTCGACCTGGGCTTGCCGGGCAAGGACGGCATGGCGGTGCTGCGCGCCGTGCGGGACTCGGGCAACGAGGTGCCGCTGCTGATCATCACCGCGCGCGACGGCCTCGATGAGCGCATCGAAGGTCTGGACAACGGCGCCGACGACTACGTGCCCAAGCCCTTCGAAATGAGCGAGCTGCTGGCGCGCATGCGCGCGGTGCTGCGCCGCAAGGGCGGCAGCGCCGCGCCCATGCTCAGCAACGGCGCGCTGACGCTGGACCCGGCCACGCGCCAGGCGTCCAGCGGCGGGCTCACGGCGCAACTGTCGAACCGCGAGTTCGCCCTGCTGCGGGCGTTGATGCTGCGCCCCGGCGCGATCCTGTCGCGCAGCGAGCTGGAAGAACGCATCTACGGCTGGGGCGAGGAAGTGGAAAGCAACGCGGTTGAATTCCTGATCCATGCGCTGCGCAAGAAATTCGGCACGGGCGCCATCAAAAACGTCAGGGGGGTGGGATGGATGGTCGACAAAGGCGTCTGAAGGATTCGCTGCAGCTGCGGCTGTCGCTGTGGCTGACCGGCGGCATACTCGCGGTAGCCGTGCCGGCCGCCGCGCTGTCGTTCGGCGCCGCCTACGACGAGGCCAACGAGCTGCAGGACGACGCGCTGCGCCACGTGCACGCGCTGTTCGACCAGCACCGCCTCGCCGCAGGGCCGGCGCGGCCGGACGGCGACACTCCGTTTGCCGGCGGCGACGAGGCACGTGTGGTGGTGCAGCTGCTGCCGTCGCAGCCGTTGCAGGCACCGGACCAGGCGACAGCCGACGATACCCTGCAGCAGCTGGCCGCCCTGCCTGACGGCATCCACCGGCGTACCATCGCCGGCACGTCCTACCGTATCCTGTTGCGGCGGCTGGCGACCGGCGAGCGGCTGGCGGTGGCGCAGCCCGCCGCCGTGCGCGACGAGATCGCACTGGAAGGCGCGCTGCGCACACTGCTGCCGCTGCTGGTGCTGCTGCCACTGCTGCCGCTGCTAGTGCTGCTGCTGGTACGGCGCGGCTTCCGGCCCATCGCTATGCTGGCCCAGGATATTGACCGCCGCAGCGAACATGAGCTGCAGCCGCTGGCGCCGGATTTCCTGCCGTCCGAAATGCGGCCCTTCGTCACCGCCATCAACCGGCTGCTGGAGCGCGTGGCGCAAGCCATGCAGGCGCAGCGCCGCTTTGTGGCCGACGCCGCCCACGAACTGCGCTCGCCGATGACGGCGTTGTCGCTGCAGGCCGAGGCGTTGGCCGACAGCGGCCTGCCGCCTGACGTGCAAGCCAAAGTGGCTACGCTGCGTTCCGGCCTGCGCCGCGGACGCGACCTGCTGGAACAGCTGCTGTCGTTGGCCCGCGCCCAGGCCGCACCGCCGCCGGCTGCTGTACGCGTATCGCTGCTGCAGGTGTTCCGCCTGGTGCTGGAGGATCTGATGCCGCTGGCGCAGGCGCGCGACATCGATCTCGGCGTGACCAGCGACATCGACGCAGCGCCGCTGGCCAGCGAAGTGGACCTGCTGCTGATGGTGCGCAACCTGGTCGACAACGCGATCCGCCACACGCCCGACGGCGGCCGCGTAGACCTGGCGGTGCTGGCCGGCGACGGCGGCATCGCCGTCGAGGTATGCGACACCGGCCCGGGCATCGCTCCGGAAGAGCGCGAGCGGGTTTTCGATCCGTTCTACCGCACGCTGGGCAACGCGCACACGGGATCGGGGCTGGGGCTGTCGATCGTGGCCACGGTGGCGCGCCGCCTGGGCGCGCGCGTGACGCTCGATTATGCAGACCGGCAGGCGCTGGCCGGACTGCGCGCCAGCATCCTGTTCGGCCGCTGACGCGGCTATTTCGCCTGTGCCTTGTCGATGGCGGCCAGCAGGTTGGCCATGGCCTGCTTGCAGGCAGCTGAATCCGGATGGCCGGCGCGCAGCGCGTCGAGCGCCTTGTCGATGGCCTTGTCGACCACGTGCCAGTCGGCGGCGGCGCGCGGTTTCAGGCCCGCCTCCGCCTGGTCCCACGAGGTCTCCAGGTCCTTGATGCGTTGTTTGCCGCCGGCCAGGTCGCCGGCGTCGACCAGCTTGGCAGTGTCCTGCGCGATGAGGCGGAACTTGCCCAGGTCGCCCAAGCCGGCACTGCTGGCCGCCAGCGCGGCAGGCAGCAGCGGGCTCGATGGCACGATGGCGGCGGCAGCCAGGATGACGGCCGCGCCGGCGACGACGATGTAGCGCTTGATGTTCTTGATTTGCATGTGTGCTCCTCTTGGTTAAGAAATGGATGTCAGTTCGGCGGGACGGCGGCCGGCGCCCGGCTCACCATCGCCACCAGCGCGGCGATCGCCAGCAGGAACACCAAGCTGGTGTTGACCGCGCCCCAGCCGATGCCGCCGTACTCGGTCGATTGCGACAGCAGGTCGCCCAGCGAGGCGCCCAGCGGCCGCGTCAGGATGTAGGCCAGCCAGAAGGTCAGCACCGGATTGGCGCCGTTGCACCGTGCCGAATAGATGATGGCAATCAGCGCGCCGAAAGTGATCGCCCCCAGCCTGAATCCCAGCCCCAGCTCCTCGGTGGCCAGGTCGCCGGCCGCCGTACCCAGCGCAAAGGTCAGCAGGATCGCCGCCCAGTAAAAACGCTCGCGGCGGGCGGTGTTGATGGTGGCGATCGACAGCGTGTGCTCGCACAGGTGCCAGGCCGCGAACAGCAAAGCCAGCGAGACCGCGAACACGCCGGTGCTCAGATACAGGCTGACGCCCAGGCCGTCGGTCAGCGCGTCGGTGATCTGGGTGCCGGCCACGCTGAGCAGCACCACGCACAGCCAGTACAGCCAGGGCGCGAAGCGGCGGCTGTACAGTTGCGCCGCCAGCGCGGTGGCCAGCAGCGCGGCGGTGATGCCACCGGTGACGGCCGTGCCCAGGCCGGCGTTGACGGCCAGGTAGTCGGCGCCGGTCTCGCCGACCGTGGTGGACAGGATCTTGATGACCCAAAAGCTCAGCACTGCGGACGGCACCTTGTTGATCAGCGCACCGGGTGCGGAAATTTGTCGATTCATGCAACACCTTGTCGGGAGGATGGGCCGGCTGGCATGGGGCAGACGATAGCGGCCAACAATTAGCAGCCCATTAGCCGGCAGTGTTGCCAATCGGTCCTCGATCAGAAACAATTCAGGTTACGTTTAGAAAAGTGGCGCAACTTCTAGTCCTGAAGCAAGTGAAAACCAAAACCGGGGGAAGCCAAAAAAATAATTGGCACCGGAAGACATAATAATGAGGAGACTAGAATGAAAAATCGTACCAAGATCAAGAAGGCGCTGGCCGCCAGCCTGTTGCTGTCGTCGGGCCTGAGCCAGCTGCAGCAGGCCCGCGCCGAGGACGACGACAAGCAGAAGTCCGAGCACGATGTTCCAAAAATACAACAGGTGGTGGTCACCGGGTCGCACGTGCCGGTCGATCCGGACAAGGTGGCCGTCAGCGTGGTCAGCGTCGATGCCGAGCAGATGTCCAAGGCCGGCGTCAGCACCAACGTGCTCGACATCCTGCGCAAGCAGGTGCCGTCGTTCCAGGGCCGCGGCAACGCCGGCAGCAGCAACGCCAACAACACCAACCAGAACACCGCCGGCGGCTCGCAGGTGCAGCTGCGCAACCTCGACACGCTGATCCTGATCAACGGCCGCCGCGCCGCCATCAGCGGCATCGCCGGCATCGGCGGCAAGGCCTTCGTCGACGTCAACCAGATCCCGCCGTCGGCCATCGAACGCATCGAGGTGCTGCCGGACGGTTCGTCCGCCATCTACGGCTCGGATGCCATCGGCGGCGTGGTCAACATCATCCTCAAGTCCAACTACGAGGGCGCCGAGGTCAGCGGCCGCTACGCGTCGGCCGACGACTATTCCGAAAAATCCGGCGCCTTCACGCTGGGCAAGAACCTCGGCCAGTTCAACCTGACCGTGGCCGGCAGCGACTCGAGCAACACGCCGCTGTTCCAGAACCAGCGCGGCTTCTCGACGCCGATCACCGGCCGCGTGTCGGCGGTGCCGGGCACCTTCGGCGGCGCCACGCCGGGCATCCTGGCGCCGGGGCTGAACACCCCGGCCGGCAAGAATCCGACCGGCGCCGGCGCCATCGCCACCAGTGTCGCCGACCTGTTCGCCAACGGCACCTACCTGCCGACCACCACCGCCGGGATCGCCGCCACCGACGACATCTCGCAATTCCAGACCTTGCTGCTCAAGCAGGAGCAGAAGGCGCTCAGCGCCAACCTGGTCGGCGAGCTGATCCCCAAGTCGCTGTCGCTGTTCAGCGACCTGCTGGTATCCAACAACCAGAGCTTCACCCAATTCCTGCCGGTGACGTCGACGCTGACGGTGCCCAAGGGTGCGCCGTACAATCCGCTCAACGGCACCTTTAGCGGCGTCAATTTTTCCTACTGGCCGCAGCCGCGCCAGTTCAACAACGACGTCGACGCGGTGCGCGCCACCATCGGCCTGAAGGGCAAGCTGGGCGACGGCTGGGGCTGGGAAACGGCCTACGTCCACAGCCAGAACAAGCTGGAGCAGCGCCAGTCCAACCTGATCTACAAGACCAACCTGCCGCTGGCCATCGCCGGCGGCTACGACGCCAACGGCAACCCCGCGACCGGCGGCGCCTACAGCAAGGTGCACAGCGGCTACACCGCCGCCGGCGCGCTGGTGCTGCAGCCGGCGCTTGATCCGTTCGCCCGCAGCGGCGGCATCAACCCAGCCGCGCTGGCCAATGTGTACGGCACCGAGGTCATCAACGGCACCAGCAAGCTGGACTCGTTCGACGCCTCGCTGTACGGCAACCTGGCGACACTGCCGGGCGGCAAACTGGGCTTCGCCGCCGGCGCCAGCACCCGCCGCGAGAAGCTCAGCGCCTATACCGATCCGAACGGCAACAACACCGGTCCCACCGCGCAGCAATGGATAGGCGGCACCTATGCCGACAACTTCGAGCACACCCGCACCGTCAACGCCGCCTTTGCCGAGGTCCGGGTGCCGGTCACCGGCGGCAAGTATGAACTGCCGGGCCTGCACGCGCTGGACCTAGTCGGCGCCTGGCGCTACGAGCGCTACAGCGACGCCGGCAGCGCGTCGGTGCCGAAGATCGGCTTCCGCTGGCAGCCGCTGACCTCAGCCTTCACAGTGCGCGGTTCGTATTCGAAATCGTTCACCGCGCCGACGCTGTACGCCAAGTACGGCCCGACCGCCACCCGCATCGTCGGCGGCAGCGTGATCCAGACCGTGTTCGGTCTGGCCAATCCCGGCCTGAACGGCATGGACGGCAATAATCCCGACCTGACCGCCAGCCGCTCGCAAACCCGTTCGCTCAGCGTGGCCTGGCAGCCGCGCGAGATCGAGGGCTTGACCCTGGGCGCCGAATATCACAACGTGTCGCAGCGCGGCTTCCCGGGCGGCATCGGCTTCACCAACATCCTGCAGAGCGTGGACCAGATGGGCGCGGCCTCGCCGTTCGCCGGCAGCCTGGCCAAGGGCAATTTCCCCGGTCTGCCCGGCGCCACGCCGTTCGCCACGCCAGGCGAGCTGAGCGCTTACTTGAAAGCCAATCCGAACAACGCGCTCAACGTCTACGCCATCGACCACTTCATGAACCTGGGCGGGCTGAAGGTCGAGTCGTACAGCGTCAACGGCGAATATGAAAAGGAAACCGAACACGCCGGCACCTTCACGCTGGGCACCATCGGCACCATCTTCAAGTCCTATCAGTTCCAGGCGCTGCCGTATCAGAAGTACTATGAATACGCCGGCACGGCCACCAATGGCGGCACCGGCGTCCAGGGCACGCTGCCGAAGTACCGCTTCTACACGTCGCTGGACTGGCGCCTGGGCAATTGGACTGCCACGCTGGGCAACAACTACTCGTCGTCCGTCACCGACATCGGCGCCGGCGGCCTGGTGTACGAGACCAGCACCACGCTCAAGCCCATCCGGGTCAAGTCGTACAGCTCCTGGGATGCGCGCGTGGCCTACAAGGGGCACGAGCTGATGGGCAAGTACGGCAAGAGCTGGACCATCGCCGTCGGCGTCAACAACATCGGCAACGTGATGCCGCCGCTGTCGCCGCAGGCGTTCACCGACAACAACGCCGACGCCGCCACCTACTCGCCGATCGGCCGCCTGTTCTACGTCACCGGCAGTGTGCAGTTCTGATGGTGCGGCGCCGACTCCTGTCGGGCCTGGGCGCGCTGCTGCTGTGCGGCGCCGCCTGGGCGCAGATCGACGCCCATCCCGCCCCGAATGCCGGCCTGATCCGCACCTGGGGCCACGGCAGCCGCGACCGCGCCTACGCGGGTGGGCTGGTGGCGGCCTGGCAGCGGGGCTTCCAGCGTAACCATCCCGGCGTTCGGTTCGAGACCACGCTGCGCGGCACCTCTACCGGCATCGGCGGCCTGTACACCGGCGCGGCCGACCTGGCGCTGATGGAACGGGCGCCGATCGCCATCGAACTGGATGCCTATGTGCCGCTGTTCAAGGCCGAGCCGTCGGCGGTGTCCATCGCCACCGGCAGCCTCGACGTGGCGCACCACAATCCGGCGCTGGTGGTGTACGTCCACCAGGACAATCCGCTGACGAGGCTGACCTTGGCAGAACTGGACGGCGTGATCGGTGCCGACCGCCGCCGCGCCGGCCGCCAGCTTCGCACCTGGGGCGATCTGGGCTTGAAGGGAGCATGGGCCCAGCGGCCGATCCACGTCTACATCACGCCCATCGCCGGAGACGATGCCCAGTTCATCGAGCACGCCGTCATGGGCGACAGCCAGAAATGGGCCGGCGACCTGCGCGAGTTCGCCGACGCCGGCGGCATCGACGGCGGCCAGCGCGTGCTCGACGCCCTGGCGGCCGATCCCGGCGCCATCGCCATCTCGACCATGGTGTACCGCAATGCCAGGGCCAGGCCGCTGGCGCTGTCGGCCGGCGACGGCGCGCCCTACGTGGCGGCCAGCAGGGAGACTGTCGCCAACCGCAGCTATCCGCTGGCGCGCGGCGTCACGATGACGTTCAACCGGCCGTTGGCGCCGCACATCAAGGCCTATCTCGACTACATTCTGAGCGACGAAGGCCAGGCTGCGATCGCGCGCGACGGCGGCTACTTCCCGCTGCAGCCGGCCGCCGCGCAGGCCGAAAGGAGCAAACTGCAATGAAACGATTGATCATGACGGCCGCCGCCGCGCTGGCCATGCAGTGCGCGGCGGCCACCGACTACCTGGCCGATTTGGCGCCCTACCAGCCGCGGCAAAGCGTCAGCGGCCGCATCCGCGTCTGGGGCAATCCCTACATTCCGGAACTGATGCAAGCCTGGCAGGACGGCTTCCGCGCCATCCATCCGGGCGTCACCTTCGACACCAATATGAAGGGCACCGAGGCGGCGATGGCCGGGCTGTATGCCGGCATCGCCGACATCGTCTTCATCGGCCGCGAACCCTACCAGCCGGAGCTGGACGCCTTCCGCGACTGGTTCGGCTACGATGCCACAGGCATCAAGATCACGTCGGGCAGCTACGCCACCCAGCACAAGACTTTCGCGCTGATGGTCTATGTGCACAAGGACAATCCGCTGGCCGGGCTCAGCCTCAAGCAGCTGGACGCGCTCTACGGCGCCGAACGCCGGCGCGGCGCCAAGGGAGCGGTGCGCACCTGGGGCGACCTGGGCCTGGCCGGGGCCTGGGCCAAACGTCCCGTTCACGTGTACGGCTACGACTTCGACACCGGCATGGCCGGCTTCTTCCGCAAGACCGTGCTCAAGGACAGCCACCGCTGGAACCCCGAGCTCAAGGACTACCGCAACGGCCGCACCGCGACGGGCGACGTCATCAACGCCGGCACCTACATCCTGCAGCGGCTGGCGCAGGATCCGGACGGCATCGGCTACGCCAACGTGTTGTTTGAAAATCCCGGCGTGCGCAGCATCGCGCTGCGGGACGAGGAACTGGGCGCGGAACCGGTGCCGCCGACGCAGGACAACGCCTGGCGCCGCAGTTATCCGCTGACGCGCTACAGCACCGCCTTCGTCAACCGCGTGCCGGGCCGGCCGGTCGATCCCAAGGTGCGCGAGTTCATGCGCTACATCCTCAGCCGCGACGGCATGGCCGCCGTGGTGCGCGACGCCGCCTTCCTCCCCCTCAACAACGACGCCATCCGCGCCGAACTGCACAACATCGAATGAAACCGATCCCGACTTGGGCCGCGCTGGCGGCCATGCTGGTGGCCGCCCTGCCGGCGGCCGCCGACGACCATCTCGATACTCTGCCCGCCTACACGCCCGGCCCCGCCGTCCACGGCACGATACGCAATTACGGCTTCGGCCTGGGCGGCGTGCTCAAGCTGTGGGAGGAAGGCTTCCGCCGCTACCATCCCGACGTGAGCTTCCAGGACACGCTGCCCACCAGCGACGCGGCCTTCCCCGCGCTGGTGACCGGCGTGACCGACCTGGCGCCCGACGGCGGCGAGCCGGCCATCACCGAGGTGCTGTCGTTCTTCGAAGTCTACGGCTACCACGCGCTGGACATCACTGTGGCCTCGGGCACCTACGACGTCGACGGCAAGTCGCCCGGCATCGTGGTCTACGTCCATCCGGACAATCCGCTGGGCAAGCTGACGATGAAGCAGCTGGACGGCATCTTCGGCGCCGAACGCAACGGCGGCCTGCGCGGCTTCAAGTGGAGCGTGACCGACGCCCGCAGTGCCGAGCAGAACATCCGCACCTGGGGCCAGCTGGGCCTGACCGGTGAGTGGGCCGACAAGACGATCCAGACCTACGGCCACGCGCCATCCGGCACCACGCGTTTTTTCCAGCTCAAGGTGCTGAAGAACAGCGGCAAGTGGAATCCGAACATGCGCGAGTATGTTGAAACCGGCAGCAAGATGATCGGCGACGACGACCCGGGCCAGACCGGCGGCCTGCAGCACATGCTGCGCGACGAACTGTCGAACAACCGCTACGGCATCGCCTGGACCATCGTACCGCAGGCCAAGCAGGTGCCGGGGCTGAAGCCGGTGGCGCTGGCGGCGGCCGACGGCGGCCCGTACATCGTACCGAGTCGCCAAAGTTTCCAGGACCGCAGCTATCCGCTGGTGCGCAGCCTGTACATCTACCTGAACCGCAAGCCCGGCACGCCGGTCGAGCCGAAGCTGAAGGAATTCCTGCGCTACGTGCTCAGCCGCGAGGGCCAGCAGGCGGTCGCCGCCAACGGCAACTACCTGCCTCTGCCAGTCCAAACCGTGCAAGAACAGCTTCGCAAGCTGAACTGAAAAAAAAGCGGCTCAGGCCGCCTTTTTTTAGTTGTGCATCGCATAGCTCCACGTCAAGCCCATCCGCACTTCATTGATGTTGATCCCGTCGGCGCGCGCGTGGCGCAGGCCGACGTCGAAGGCCAGGTCCTCGCTGTGCTTCCAGATCGCGCCCACCAGCACCGAATTGGTATGGCCGCCGTTGTTTTCCCGTTCTGCAAACACCTCCATGATGGGCCGCACCGCCAGCTCCTCCGATCCCTCCAGGATCACGCCGAGGAAGCGCGTGTTGGTCTTCTCGCGGGTGCGCGTCAGGGCGGTGTTCAGGTGGATGGTGACGTCTTCGAACTTCTGCGAGGCGATGGCCGCGCAGGTGCCGCCGGTACCCGACGTGCCATGATATTCCGGCAACAGCACGCCGCACTCCATCGCGATACTGACGCCGCTGCCGCCTTCCTGCATGCTGCCCTTGCGCAGCACATGCTTGATCGACATCGCCGTGTCGCCGATGCTGGTGCGGTAGCTGCCCTCTTCCGGCGTGCCCAAAAGGCGGCTGGTGCGCCCTTCGATGACGAATTCGAAATCGTCGCCGAAGCCGAAGTTGCCCACCACGGCGGGGGCCACCAGGCTGCTTTGCGAGCCGGCGCGCACGTAGCCCAGCGGCCCCAGCTCCAGCTCGAACACACCCGGCTCGGCGACGGCGGCATCGGTGCCCTCGAACGGGCGCATGGCCTGTGCCGGCATGGACCAGGCGGCGCAGAAGGCGCCGCATAGCAGCAGGCAAGATCGGATGGAAAAAGTGCGGTGGGTAGTCATGAAGTCTCCTGTTATCGGTTATGGTTTGCAGCTGGCTCCAGCCAACAGAGTCAGCATACGCATAGCCCTTAAACCGAAACTGAAGACTTTCTGAAACGGAAGTTAAGGCTTGGCGGCGGGAACGTCGAAGCGCAGCACGGTGGCCATCGCATCCTTGTCCTCGCCGGTGGAGACGGCAGCGTAAAGGCGGTTCAGCTGCGGCACGAAGATCGCCGTCTTGGCGCCCTTGGCGGTCGGCACCGGATCCAGCGCCACGTAGTCGTCGGCGCCCTTCTGCTGCACCACGTTGATGAAGTTGTCTCCGGCCAGGTAGATGCGGTGGTTGCGCGCATCGTAGATCGCCTCGTTGGTGCGGCCCGGCGCCGGGAAGCTGGCGACGGTCTTGCCACTGGAAGTGTCCAGCACCTGCATCACGTAGGGCTGGCGGGTAACGATGAACAGGCGGGCGTTGGCTTCGTCGAACGCCATCGCGGCGTTAACCTGCCCGCCGCTGACAGGCCAGGTCTTGACCACGTCCAGCGTGTTCTTGTCCAGCACAGCCACTTCGTTCTTGCCGGTGACGTTGACGTACAAGTACTTGCCCTTTTGCTCGACCGCCATCGCCTCGACCTTGTCGGTATCGAAGGGACGGGACGCCAGCGTCTTGCCGCTGCGCGGATCGACACGGACCAGCTCAGACGTCGGCAGGCCGCCGTTCTTGCCGCCGGTGACGATGTACATCGATTTACCGGCCGGGTCGTAGATCATCGAGTCGGCGCCCTTGACCAGCTTGATCGAACCGATCATCTTGTAGCTGCGCGCATCGAAGATCTTGGTGTAGCCATCGCCGCTGTCGGTCACCACCAGCCGGCTCTTGTCTTCCAGGTACAGGATGCCGTGCGGCTGCTCAACGCCGGCCACCGTCTTCAGGTGCTTGCCGCTGGTCAGGTCGAACACCTCCAGCGTGCCGTGGTCTTCGGCTGCCAGGAACAGGCGCTTGCCGGCAATGTCCACGCCGAAATGGTCGAAGTCGCCCGTATAGCCCGGCAAATCGACTTTGCCCGCTTGCTGCAGTGCGGCAGGCTCGCCCGCGAACGTTGCGCCGCTGCCGAGAATTAGCAGGCAAGCGCATGCTATGGCGGTTCTTGTGATCATATAATGTCTCCTGGGTTATTAGGTTGATGATGGCTACCGGGCAAGAGTAGGCGCGCAAGCTGAAACCAACCTGAATGACATGTGAAGCAAACCTGAAACCGCAAATTCAGGTTTCATTCAGGTTTGGGCGCTAGGATCAAAGTAACGCGCCGGTACGAGCGCGTAATAGGACGTAATGGGAGACGCAATGAAAGTCCTGATAGTCGAAGACCAGCAGCGCCTCGGCCTGTTCCTCAAGCAGGGCATGAGCGAGCATGCCTACACCGTGTCGCTGGCCGGCAGCTGCGCCGAAGCGCGCGACGCGCTGTGCGAAACCAGCTACGACGTCATCGTGCTCGACCTCGGCCTGCCCGACGGCGACGGCCTCGACCTGTTGCGCGAATGGCGCAAGAGCGGCTTCAACGAACCGGTGCTGATCCTCAGCGCGCGCGACACCGTGCAGGACCGCATCGCCGGCCTGGATATCGGTGCCGACGACTACCTGCCCAAGCCGTTCAGCCTTGAAGAGCTGCTGGCGCGCGTGCGCTCGCTGCTGCGGCGCCACTCCACCGCCAAGGAGACCGTGCTGGAACACCGCGGCATCCGCCTCGACCTGCTGGGCCACACGGCCCACGTCAACGGCAAGCCGGTGGACCTGACCAGCCGCGAATTCGCGCTGCTGGAAATCTTCATGCACAACGTCGGGCGCATCCTGCCGCGCACCCTGATTTCCGAAAAAATCTGGGATGCCCATTACGACGTCGACACCAACCTGCTGGACGTCTACATGAGCAAGCTGCGCGGCAAGTTCGACACGGTACCGGACCAGCCGCTGTTCAAGACCGTGCGCGGCGTCGGCTACCAGCTGCTGTGAACACCACGGCCAGCCGCGGCCCGATGCCGCAGTGGCGCTCGATCAGCACGCGGCTGGCGATCTGGTACGCGCTGGCCGCCACCATCACCCTCACCTGCCTGTTCGCCGCCGGCTACCAGATGCTGGAGCGGCACCTGATCCACGGCCTGGACCAGCTCAACGTCGCCCAGTTCGAGCAGATCAAGGCCCACCTGCATCCCGAGCACGAGACGGTGGACCCGGACCGCATCGAGGAACGCATCCGCACCTTGACCGAGGCGTCGGCCGCGCTGTTCTACATCGATGTCCACAGCGCCAACACCGGCACCATTTTCCGTTCGCGCAACCTGGCAGGGCGCCAGATCCCGGACATCAAGGGCCAGCATTCGTTCAATGTGTCGGTCGACGCCATCGGCGAGCTGCGCGTGACCGAGTTCATCATCGGCAATTTCGACGTCAACATCGGCACGCCGCTGACCGGCGTGCGCGTGGTGATGGAAGGCTACGGCGAAGTGTGCCTGGGCCTGCTAGGCACGATGCTCGTGATCAGCCTGGTCATCGGCCTGTGGCTCAGCCGCATGGCGCTGCGGCCGATACGCGGCATCAGCGACACCGCCAACCGTATCCGCTCCGACAACCTGGACGCCCGCATCCCCGTCACCGACGTGCAGGATGAAGTGTCCGACCTGGCGCGCATGCTGAACCAGATGTTCGACCGGCTCGAATCGTCGTTCAAGCAGATCCGCCGCTTCGCCGCCGAGGCCTCGCACGAGCTGAAGACGCCGCTGTCGCTGGTGCGGCTGCACGCCGAAAAAATCCTCGTCAGCGGCGGCCTGACGCCGGCGCAGGAGGATTCGGTGCACGTGCAGCTGGACGAACTGGCGCGGCTGGACCAGATCATCGACGAACTGCTGTTCCTGTCGCGCGCCGAGGCCCGGGCCATCACGCTGGATCTGCAGCCGGCCGACCCGGCCGCCTTTCTCAACAACTTCGGCCAGGACGCGCGCGTGCTGGCCGAGCACCACGGCGTGCGCTACGCCTCCAGCCACGAAGGCGTGGCGCTGGTGTCCTTCGACGCCAAGCGCATCCGCCAGGTGCTGCTCAACCTGTTGTCCAACGCGCTGGCGCTGTCGCCTCGCGGCAGCGCCGTCATGCTGAGCTCGCAGGTGGCCGACGGCGTCTGGCGGCTGGCGATGATCGACGAAGGCCCCGGCCTGCCCGACGACCAGAAGGAACGCATGTTCGAGCGCTTCGAGCGCCTGCACAACGGGCGCTACAACGGCAGCGGCCTGGGACTGGCGATCTGCCGCAGCATCGTCGGGCTGCATCAGGGCCGCATCTACGCCCGGACCGGCAGTTTCGACCGCGGCCTGCAGATGGTGATCGAGCTGCCGGCCGAATCCGGCGGCTCGCTGGGTTTGCCTGAATAAAACATCAGAAGCGATTCAGGTTGCGTTTAGCTTGGTGCGGCATTCTGTTCCCAGCGACACCCATATAACAACCCGGAGACCCTCAATGAACCACAAACGACTGTGCCTGACCGCCCTTGCCTTCGCCTCCGCCCTGTGCGCATCCGGCGCCCATGCCGCCGACAAGATCACGCTGATGGTGGGCGGCTACGAAAAACAAATCTACCTGCCCGCCAAGCTGGCAGAGGGCCTGGGCTACTTCAAGGCCGAAGGCCTGGAGGTGGAGTTGTTGAACGAAGGCGCCGGCGTCGATGCCGAAGGCGAGCTGCTGACCGGCGCCGTGCAGGGCGTGGTCGGCTTCTACGACCATTGCGTCGACATGCAGAGCAAGGGCAAGTTCATTGAATCGGTGGTGCAGCTGGCGCAGGCCCCGGGCGAAGTCGAACTGGTCTCGACCAGGTACCCACAGATCAAGTCGATGGCCGACATCAAGGGCAAGAGCCTGGGCGTGACCGGCCTCGGTTCGTCGACCAATTTCCTGACCCAGTACCTGGCCGTCAAGGCCGGCGTGCAGCTGGGCCAGTTCACCTCGGTGGCCGTCGGCGCCGGCCCGACCTTCATCGCCGCCATGCAGCAGGATAAGATCCAGGCCGGCATGACCACCGAGCCGACCATCACCCGCCTGCTCAAGACCGGCGAGGCGCGCGTACTGGTCGACCTGCGCACCATGGAAAGCACCAAGGCCGCGCTGGGCGGCACCTACCCGGCGGCCTCGCTGTACATGACCACTTCCTATGTCAACAGCCACAAGGAGATCACGCAGAAGCTGGCCAACGCCTTCATCAAGACGCTGCGCTTCATCAACACCCACAGCGCCGTAGAGATCACCGAGAAGATGCCGAAGTCGTTCTACGTCGGCGACAAGGACAGCTACGTCAAGGCACTCGAAGGCGGCAAGGCGATGTTCACCATCGATGGCATGATGCCGCAAGGCGGCCCGGAAACCGTGCTGGCCGTGCTGTCGGGGTATTCGAAAAACCTGAAGGGCAAGAAGATCGACCTGTCCAAGACTTACACGACCGAGTTCGTCAAGAAGGTCAAGTAAGCCAACCACGGAAGGAACGATATGTCCAATTCTAACGACACCCCGGCGGTCGAGCTGATCAACGTCAGCCGCCGCTTCCTGACGCCCGACGGCAAGTCGATGGTCGCCATCCGCGATTTCAACATGACCATCGCGCGCGGCGAGTTCGTCGCCATCGTCGGCCCCACCGGCTGCGGAAAGTCGACCACGCTGAACCTGATCACCGGCCTGGCCAAGCCGTCCAGCGGCGAGGCGCGCCTGTTCGGCCAGCAGGTCAACGGCGTCGATCCACGCATCGGCTTCGCCTTCCAGACCGACGCGCTGTTCCCGTGGCGCAGCGTGATCGACAACGTGGTGGCCGGCCCCCTGTTCCGCGGAAAGGAGAAGGAGGAAGCCTACGCGCTGGCGCGCAAATGGCTGGCGCGGGTCAACCTCAGCGGCCACGAGACCAAGTATCCGCACCAGCTGTCCGGCGGCATGCGCAAGCGCGTGGCGTTGGCGCAGACCTTCATCAACGAGCCGCAGGTGCTGCTGATGGACGAGCCGTTCTCCGCGCTGGACGTGCAGACCCGCGTGATGATGCACGAGGAGTTGCTGCGCCTGTGGTCGGAGGCCAGGGCCTCGGTGCTGTTCGTCACCCACGACCTGGAGGAAGCCATCGCGCTGGCCGACAAAGTCTACGTGCTGACGGCCGGCCCGGCCACCGTCAAGTCGATGTACCGCATCGACCTGCCGCGCCCGCGCGTGGTGTCGGAGATCCGCTACGACAAGCAGTTCATCGACATCTCCCAAACCATCTGGAACGACCTGCGCGACGAAGTCATGCTCGGCGCCGCCCGTTCCGAAGTAGCCGCCTGACGAGGACGACATGATCAATTCAAACATACAAACCGCGCCGCCGGTGTTCCGCGCCGGCACCTCGGACGTGGAAATCGAAGCGGCCGCCGCCAAGTCCGCCCGCAAGCGCCGCCAACTGGTGACGTTCTGGCGCTGGGCCATCCTGGTGGCGTTCCTGGGCGGCTGGGAGCTGCTGTCGCGCATCGGCGTGATGGACCCGTTCTTCTTCTCGTCGCCGCTGGCCATCATGGTACGGCTGTACGAGTGGACCACCGAGGGCGTCGACGGCGTCTCGCTGTGGTACCACCTGTGGGTGACGATGGAAGAGTCGCTGCTGGGCTTCCTGACCGGCTCCATCGGCGGCATCCTGATCGGCGTGGCGCTGGGCCGCAACCGCTTCGCGGCGGACGTGTTCTCGGTCTACATCAAGGTCATCAACTCGATTCCGCGCGTGGTGCTAGCGCCGATCTTCATCATGATCTTCGGCCTGGGCCTGGCGTCGAAGGTGGCGCTGTCGTTCGTGATGGTGTTCTTCGTGGTCTTTTCCAACGCCTTCCAGGGCGTGCGTGAAGCGGACCGCTCGCTGATCGCCAACGCCCAGATCCTCGGCGCCAATTCGTGGCAGATGACGCGCTCGGTGATCGTGCCGTCGGCCATGAGCTGGATCTTCGCCTCGCTGCACGTCAGCTTCGGCTTCGCCATCATCGGCGCCATCGTCGGCGAATTCGTCGGATCGCGCTACGGCATCGGCCTGCTGATCAACATCGCCAAGGGCTCGTTCGACGCGGCCGGCATGTACGCCGCGATCATCATCGTCATGGTGGTGGCGCTGGCGGCGGACTACCTGATGTCGGCGGTGGAGAACCGGCTGGCCAAATGGCGCCCCGCCGCGCTGCATGAGACGGACTGACATGGACTGATTTTTTGCTACAGAAGTGCCTTTGTTTTACAACATCAACGGAGACAGCCCTCGCGGGCTATAAAGGAAATCATGAAAGCCTTGAAAAAAATCGCACTCGCAACCCTGGTCGGCGTCACCATGGCCGCCACCCTGCCGGCCGTGGCCGAGACGACGGCCAAGAACTGGACCGCGCCGAGCTACAAGATCTATGCGCAGACGCTGTCGGACGAGATCATGGCCGCGCATCCCGAGCTGATCAGCGTGACCTTCCATGGCGTGCCGCCGGGCATGTCCAAGGTGTACACGATGTTTGCCGGGTCCTATCCCGACCGTATCGGCAATCCGGACGATCCGGACGATGTGATGATTATCGAAACCGGCATCACCATCCTCGATCCGCGCTGGCACCGAACCAAGGATGCGATCCGCAAGTACGTGCCGATGCTGCCGCTGCGCGACGCGGCCGGCGAGAACATCGGCCTGCTGGTGCTGGCCTATAAAAACCCGGCCGACGCCGGCTACAACGACGAGCACTTCTTCAAGGCCTCGATGAAGCTGCGCGACGAACTGCAGAAGAAGATCCCGAGCTACGCGGCGCTGTTCCAGCAAGCCAAGTAACGCCAGGGCCGCCGGCCACGCGGCCGGCGGCTGCCGATCACGCTTCTTTACGGTTCAGCCATGAATGCTATCCGTCTCACGGCGCGCAGCGCCTGCGCCGCGCTGCTGTTCGCCTGTAGTTTCGCGCCCTGTACTGCCGCACCGCCGGCAGCCGCCATCAACAGCATCGGCGATCCGGCCATGGCCCCGCTGATGGACGCCTGGCTGGCCGGTCTGCGACAACATCATCCCCGCCTGCACAAGGGACCCCGCTGGCGCCACGAGTCCGTCGCAGCCGCCGCCGGCGCGCTGATGTTCGAAACCGCCGACATGGCGCCGATGGCTCGCCTTCCTCTGCCGTCCGAGACCGCGCCCTACGCCCACCAGTTCGCCGGCGACATGATGAAGACGCCGCTGATGATACGCGTGGCCGGCACACCGGAGCACCCCGCCTACATCGCCGTCAACAAGCGCCCCGGTTCACCATTGCCGCTTGCCACCACCGAATTTATCGCCTTTGCCTTGAGCGCCGAAGGCCAGGCCATCGCCGCTCGTCAGGGCAGTTACGCGCCGCTGAACGCCGATGACACGCAAGCGGAACGCGCCAAACTGGACGGCTTCGTCGCCAGCCTCGATCCCGCCCTGCCGGTCTACAAAGCCAAGACCGCCGTGCGCGGCGCCATCCGCAGCGACGGCAGCGACGGCATGAAAAGCCTGATGGAGCGCTGGATGAACGACTTCGAGCGCGTGCAGCCGGGCGTGCGGCGCGGCGAACGCTGGGAACATCCCGGCACGCTGAACGGCTTCCACGCGCTGATGGCCGGCGAAACCGACCTCGCGCCGATGGGCCGCGAACTGTGGCCCGAAGAGCAGGCCGCCTACGCCAGCGTGCTGCCGGGCCGGAAGCCGCTGGAGATCAAGGTGGCACGCGGCGGCTTCAACACGCCGCAGCGCACCACGGCGCAGGCGGTGTTCGTCCATCCATCGAATCCGCTGGCGTCGCTGACGATGGCCCAGCTGCGCGCTGTGCTGGGCGACGGTGGCGGTGCGGCATCTGTCACGCGCTGGGGGCAGCTGGGCCTTACCGGCGCCTGGGCCGACCGTCCGATCCATATCTACATGCCGCCGGCCGTGGCGCCGAATTCGATGTCGATGCAGGAAATGGTGCTGGCCGGCGGCCGCTGGAATCCGGCCGCGCAGCCGGGCAGCATCGCCGACACGGCGCAGGCCTTGCTGCGCGATCCGGACGCCATCGGTTTCGGCGGCCTGGAAGAAGGCGCGCCGGGACTGAAGACACTCGCCATCGCCCCCGCCGACGGTGTGGCGCCCGTCGAACTGAACGCCGCCAACGCCGCCAGCGGCGCCTATCCGCTGACGCGCTACATGTACATCCGCCTGAACCGCCGCCCCGGCCAACCGCTGCCGCCGCAGATCAGGGAATTCCTGCGCTACGTGTTGAGCCGCGATGCCCAGGAGCCGGTGCGCTATTCCGGCTACTTCCCGCTGACCGCCGACGAGGTCAGGCGGGAACTGGCCAAGCTGGATTGAATCACCCACATAAAAGAACGGAGACACCATGAAAGCTGCAATCCTGATCGCATGGGCCGGGGCTTTGTCCGCCGGCGCAGTGCAGGCCGGCCAGACCTACGGCGACACGCTGGTCGCTCAAACGCTGGCCCGCCATCCCGACGTGCTGACGCTGTCGCTGTACGCCACGCCGCCGAAAGCCTCGGCCAGCGTGGTGATCGCCTCCAGCAGGCTGCCCGCCGGCCAGACCACGCCGGACAACGCGGCGGCAGTCCAGGTCACCGGCCAGCCGACGCAGGTCGCCGACGGCGCCGCCGTGGCCACCATCGTGCCGCTGCTGGACGTGGCGGGCGAGCCGATCGGAGCGCTGAGCGCGACGCTGCCGGCCGCCGACGACGCGGCCCGCCCGGCGCTGCTGAAACAAACCGAGGCGCTGCGCGACGAGCTGCGCCGCAAGGTCATCAACGTGGCCAACCTGCTCGATCCCTATCCCTACGTGCAGGACGCGCCCAACAGTCCCTATGCGCAGCGGCTGGTCGACCAGTTGATGGCGGCGCATCCCGAACTGCTGGTGCTTGCGCTGCACGTGCGTAACGCCAACGGCAGCGACTATCCGATCATCGCCTCCAGCATCGGCCGCATCGGCAAGAAGGCCGATCACGACGACATGCAGGTGGTGACAACCGGCGAACCGCTGACCGGCGCCTACGGCCCGAACAAATCGCGCTTCGGCATCGAGCTGGCCATGTACGACGCGGCGGGCAGCCGCATCGGCGCGATGAGCGTCGGCTTCCACCACCACGGCGCGGACGAGGAGCCGGCGCTGGTGCAGCGCGCGCGGCAGATCGAAGCCGAACTGCGGGCGCAGATCCCAAGCCTGGCGCAACTGCTTTCCGCACAGTGAGGTGCCGTCATGAAGACCATCTGCGACCATCAGATCGGCCTGGAGGCCGGACTGGAGGCGACAACACCATCGGCGGCGCGGCCTTCCACCGGCCGCCGTCTCGACAAACTGCAAGCGCTGCTGGCCGAATTGTCCCGGCGCGACCTCGACGTGGCCGCCGCCGCCAGCTTCCTGCGCTGCTCGCCCTCCACCGCCCGCAGCTGCCTGTACGAATTGCGCGCGGCCGAAGTTGCATGCCAGCTTCCGTCCACCCAGGTGGCGCAGCACGATTGCCTGTGCTTCCGCGCGACCTCGGACCCCACGCAGATCGGCTACTTCCTGGAGCTGCTGGAAGCGGCGCGGCTGGGCGATACGGTAACCGTCCGCAAGGCCCCATCGCGGGCGCTGCGCTCCGGCGGCAGCAGCTTCCACATCCTCGGCGACGACGTCAAGTTTGCGTTGCGGCTGTCGCGGGCCAAAGCGCGGCGCGATCCGCTGGTGGCTGCGCTGTTCGGCGGCGCGCCGGCGCCAGCCTGAACTCAGGGGCGGCTAAGTCTGTGCGGCCAGACTGTGAAGCGCGCAATATCGCGCTTCACTCTGGAGAGCAACATGCCCAACTATCGCACCATGTCCGTCATCGTCGCCGGCCTGCTGGCGGCCGGCGGCGTCGCCTTCGCGGCGACTCGACAACTCAACGAAACGGAAAACGACGCCCTGGCCGCGGCCAAGGCGCCGGTGCCCCTGCTGCAGGCGCTGAGCACCGCTGAAAAACAGGTGAACGGACGGGCCACTCGCGGCGAATACGAGCAAGGCAAGGCCGGCGCCCGCTACGAGATCGAAGTGGTCAGCGGCGCCAAAGTGTTCGACATCAAGATTGACGCCGGCAGCGGCAAGGTGTTGTCCTCGGTGGAGGACAAGGCAGACCACGGCGAGCATGAGGAGCACGACGACGAATAACACCGGAGGTGGGCTTCATGCGAAAAAGTCCGTCTAATCGCTCTTATATCCACCGCACCAACGGATGAACGGCCGGCCTGCGCACGTGGCTCGGAGCACGACAATCGCCAGAATGCCATCCAGCATCTGCTGCTGCGCGAAATCGACCACCCAAAAAGGGAGGAAGGATTACGGTATTTGTCACGGAGGTGTTTTTTAATGATTGATTAAGCAAGCCTGGGATACGCTGATTTCAGGACAAGTCGTTACAATTTAAAGGGGATACCAAAGATGAAAACCAGCCATATGCCCACCGTGAACCCGCGATACTGGACTGCCATAACGCTGGCCAGCATTTGCGGTACAAATCTTGGCGACCTTTACGCCCACACCACTCACTTCGGCATCGTCCAGGGGCTACTGATACTTTGCGCGATTGCTGCTGCCGCTTTTATCGCGGAACGCAGCGATAATGCGGCCCATGAAAGCTATTATTGGCTCGTCATTATCATTATTCGTACCGGCGCCACGAACATCGCAGACTATCTGGCGTTCCGCGTCCATGTACCGATGGTCCTTCTGATTGCTGGCTTGGCGGCGACGTTGGGCGTCCTGGCGTGGAAAGCAAAAGCTGGGGAAGATGCCCAAACTGCTCAAGCACCTATACTGCCAGATACCGGCGGCATCTATTGGGTCGCCATGCTCATCGCTGGAGTATTCGGCACGGTTCTGGGCGATGTCGTTTCGCACGCTGTCGGCCAGGGCATCGCCTCTCTTGGCTTGGGATTCATCCTTGCTTCGGTAATGTGGTGGCGGAAAAACGGTGTTGCGACACCCGGCATTGGGCTCTATTGGTTGACTGTGGCGACCGCGCGAACTGCCGGCACGGCCATTGGCGACTGGCTGGCGGAGAACAAGATCATGAATCTTGGCCTGCCGCTGTGCACCGCGATGACCGTGTGCGCCTTCCTGTTCATCTTGCTGGCATTCCCGGGGAGACGGGCAGCGAGGGTCACACCTGCTTGACGAACGACATAGGGACACCCTTCCCGAGGGGCGGGTGTTTCAGTTCGGCGTTCAGCTCGCATCAGGTCTCTTGGGGGCGTAAGAACGGTCTGGACCGAAGTTTATGCCTTGTTCCGGCTGCGCGTCACATGGGCCAGCACCGGCATCAGCAATAGTACCAGCGGCAGCTGCACCACCAAACCGGAGATGATGGCGATGGCCAGCGGTTGCTGCATTTCCGAACCCTTGCCGATGGCAAAGGCCAGCGGCAGCAGCGTCAGGATCGCCGCCAGCGTGGTCATCGCAATCGGGCGCATGCGGTTGATGCCGGCTTCAACCAGCGCTTGTTCCATCGGCATACTGCGCACCAGTTCCTGTTGTTCAGAGTAGTAAAAGATCGCCACCTCGGTCGCCATGCCGATGATCATGGTCATCCCCATCATGGCGGAAATATTCAGCTCAGTTCTGCTGACCCACAGACCTGCGAACACCGCCGACACCGCCAGCAGCGCCGTCACCAGTATCGACAGCGCGATGCGGAAGCTCTCGTACATAAACAACAGCAATAGAAACACCAGCGCGGCCGCCGCTGCGAACACCACCAGCAAGCCCTGGAACGCGATCTGTTGCTGCTCGTAGAGTCCGCCCAGCGTGAAATACGCGCCGGCCGGCAACGCATCCGGCAGAGCCATCGTTTGCTTGACGTCGGCGATGACCGAGCCCAGATCGCGCCCGCTGATGCGCGCGGTCACGGCAACCATGCGCTTGAGGTTTTCGCGGGTGATCTGCGGCTGGCCGGTGACTGCCTGCATCGTCGCCACCCTTTGCAAGGGAAACAGGTGGCCGTCCGGTGCGCGAATTTGCAGTTGCAGCAGCGCCGCATCCGTGCTCCGCAAGGTCTTGGGTATCCACAGGCGCAGGCCCACCATTTTCGGGCCGGTGGCGACGCGCGTCGCGACCACGCCGTTCAACATCGCATCGACCGATTTGCTGATCGCCTCGACATCGGTGCCCTCCTGTGCCGCCTTGGTCGGGTCGATATGAATGAGCAGCGCGTCGCCGGCCGGATTGATGCCGTTGCGGACATCGACCACGCCACCAATTTTCGCGATGCGCGCGGCGACTTTCCGCGCCGCGAGATTCAGCTGCCCTGTCGTGTCGGCGAAGATCTTGATCTCCACCGGCTGCGGCACCGCCGTCAGGTCGCCGATCAGGTCTTCCATCAACTGCGCCATTTCAATCGTCAGGCCGGGCACGTCGCGTTCGACGCGGCTGCGGATATCGTCCATCACCGCTTCCACCGGGCGCCGATTGGCCGCCTTGAGGCGGATGAAGAAATCGCCACTGTTCGCTTCGCTCAGGCCGCCGCCCAGGCCGGTGCCCGTGCGGCGCGAGTAGCTTTCCACGTCGGGTGTGCTGCGCACGATCTGCTCGACCTGGCGCAGCAGGCGGTCGGTTTCAGACAGCGCTGTGCCGGGCTGACTGCGGTAATCCAGTACAAAGCCACCCTCGTCCATCGCCGGCATAAAGCCCGAACCGACCGCCCGGGATGCCAGGAAGCCGACCATGACCAGCAGCGCCACCGCCGGCAGCACCAGCAGCGGGCGAAGGAACAGTGCCTGCAACGTTCTGCGGTAATGCCGCTGCATCCATCGCAGCAGGCGCGATTCCGCATGCGGCTCGGCGTCGCGCGCCCTGAGGAAGCGCTCGGCCAACAGCGGAACGGCCAGCCACGTCAGCAGGAAAGAAATGAACAGGGCCGCCGCCATGGTCAGGGACAGCGCCTTGAAAAAGGCGCCGGTCACGCCACTGAGGAAAGCCAGCGGCGCAAAAATCACCAGCGTCGAGCCGCTGGACCCGGCCAGCGGACGGGTAAATTCGATCGCCGCCGACACCACGCGTTCGTGCATTTCCCCCTGCCCGCCCTGCAGCCGGCGCACGATATGCTCGATCATGACAATCGCATCGTCGATGATCAGCCCCACTGCCGCCGCCATGCCGCCCAGCGTCATGATGTTAAAACTCATGCCCAGCACCGACAGCAGCAGCACCGTGCTGGCCAGCACCGCCGGCACCACCACCACCGCAATCATCGTCACCTTGACGTTACGCAGAAACAGCAGCAGCACCAGGGCGGACAAGCCGATGCCGATCAGCACCGCGTCGCGCACGCTGGTCGCCGATTCCGTCACCAGTTCGCTCTGGTCATACCAGCTGGCGATGCGCACGCCTGCCGGGATATTGCGCTGGTACTCCGCCAGCCTGGCCTTGATGTCGGCGGCGATCTGTACGCTGTTGCTGCCCGGTTGCTGGTATACCGAAAACAACACGGCATCGCGGCCATCGGCGGTCACCCGTGTCCATTCCGGCACCACCGCCTGCTCCACCGTACCGACGTCCGCCAGCCTCACCATGGCGCCGGCGGCGTTGCGTAGCACGGTCTGGCGAATCTGGGCCAGGCTTTGCAGGCGGGCGTCGGACATGACCAGATACAGCTTGTAGTGGTCCTCCAGCCGGCCAACCGCCGACAGCACATTGCTCGCCGACAGCGTGCGCGCCACCTCGTCCAGCGTCAGGTCGTGCGCGCGCAGTCGGGCTGGATCGACCGTCACCCGATACTCCTCCAGCGCGCCGCCCATGGTTTGCACGCTGGACACGCCATTGACGCTGGACAGCAATGGCCGCAGCTGATATTCCGCCAGATCGCGCAACTGCACCGGCGACAGCGTGCTCGACACCAGACTGTAGGCGATGATCGGAAACACGGTTGGATCCATGCGCCGCGTCGTCATCTGCGTGCCCGCAGGCAGTTGGCCGAGAATCTGGGCGATGGCGGCGTTCACTTCCAGCGTGGCGCCGGCCATGTCGCGGCCCCAATCGAAATTGATCGATACTTCGGCCGAGCCGCGGCTGGTGGTCGAACGCAGGTTGCGCACGCCCGGTACGCGCCGCACCGCCTCCTCCACCGGCCGCGTCACCAGCATTTCCATCTGCTCCGCCGGTTGATCGCCCGCATCGAGCGACACCACTGCGCGCGGGAACGAGATGGTCGGGAACAGTGACACCGGCAGGTGGAAGGCCGCCACCATCCCCGCCATGGCCAGCATCAGCAGCAGGAACAAGATGGATCGGCGGTGTGACTGGGCCCATGCCGCGACGCTCATGGCGTGCTCCCGCGCACGACATCGCCGTCTTGCAGTTCGTAATTCCCCAGCACCACCACCGGCAGTGCCGCGTCAAGCGCGCCTGCGACACCCAGCGTCTGGTCCGCCTCCACCAGCTTGCGCACGGCCACGCGGCGGGCCCTGCCCTTCGCCACCTGGAACAGGTAGGCGCCCTGATCGTCAACCAACACCGCTTGGCGCGGCACCGACCAGGCGGAACGGGTGCCCAGCTCGATCAGCGCCTGGACGTGGGTGCCGACCGGCAGCCGCGCTTGCGCCGCGGCGGGAAGCATGGCGATCGCGCCGGCCATCTGTGTCTTCGGATCGACCATGTTCTGTATCGAGGCAATCGTGCTAGCGACCGCCGGCGCGCCGTCCTGAAGCGGGACAAGCGTGATCTTCATGCCGGATTTCAGTTCGGCGATGCGCGCAGGCTCGACCGCAAGGAGTACTTTCATGGTATCGGTGCGTCCGACCTGCACAATGGTGGCGCCGGCCGCCACGCGGTCGCCCTGCGCCACCGGGACGGCGACGACAACGCCGTCGAACTGCGATGTCAGATTGACCATGCCGTGGGCGCCGTTCAGGTGCTCCTGTGCCGTCAACATGGCTTTCGCATCTGCCTCCGCCTTGACGGCGCCGTCAACCTGGGATTGCGTGGACAGCTGCAAAGCCAGCAGCTCCCGCTGGCGTTCGAGCTCACGCCGGGCGAATGTCAATGCGCTGGCCGCCTGCTCATACGCCACCAGTACATTCGGATCGCTGGACAGGACGGCAAGCAGATCGCCGCGGCGCACAGCTTGCCCGGGAGCAACAGCCATCCGTGCCACCTGCCCGGCCTGGGGCTGGCTCTGCGACTCGACCTTGCCCGCAGCAATGTCGCCGAACGCGCTCATGGTCAAAGGCATGGGTTGTATGCTGGTTTTGACTGTCTGCACCAGCACACTGCCACCGCCGGTCTCGTCGCCGCCAGCCGCCGCGTTCGCGCCGCCCGGCTGAGCGTACCACCAGGCGCCGCCAGCGGCCAAGGCCAGCAACAGCGCGGCACCGATCAAATTCTTCCGGGTCATGGTTGAGTACTTTCAAGGTTGGTGATATCGATGCCGAGCAGGGTGCGTAAGCCGATCCGCTGTTCCAGCAATGCTTGCTGAAGGCCAATTATCTCCAGCTGCTTGGCCAGCAGCGCCGAGCGCGCCAGAGCATAGGCCAGCACATCGGCATCGCCGGCGCGCAGGGCCTTGTCGCTGCGCGCCAGCACATGTACCTGTTCCTGCAAGTCGGCGTCCAGCCTGGCGGCCTGCGCGAGGTTGAGTGCCTGCTCATCCAGGATGCGCTGGACATCGTTGCGCGCAGCCTGCACCCGCACCTGGTATTCGTCGTAAGCCTTTTGACGGGTGGCCTGTTCGATCGCGATGTTGCCACGATTGCGGTTCAGAAATGGCAGCGACATGCTGATGCCGATACCGCTCGAATACACGTTACTGGAGTCGCGCGCGCGCGTAAAACCGAGGTTTATCGCGGGGAACTGTGCGAGTAGCGCGCCGCGATAACGCTGGTCTTCTGCCTGATAGGCAGTTTGCAACGCGCGCAGGTCGGGACGCCGCTGGGCAATATCGGCCAGCGCCGACTGCACCAAGGTCGCATCCACGATGCCGACCTCGCTGCCTTGCTGCAGTACCAGCACGGTGTCGGGCGCGATTCCGAGCAAGGCGTTCAGTTCATGGGCGGCTTGGTTTTGCAATTTCTTCAGGTCAAACAATTGGCGGTCGACATCCTGCAGCGCCGCCAGATTCGGCGTGACCGCATCGCTGTTGAGCAAGCCGCTATCGAGCGCCTGGCGAGTGCGCGCATAACGGTCGGCGAACACCTGGCGGGTATCGTTCAAGACGGCCATCTGCTTGCGGCCCTGCACGACCTTGACGAACAGCAGTTGTGCTTGCGAGGCCACCTGCCACTCCTGCCACAGCAGCGTGAGATCGGTTTTGGCCGCATCACGATCGGCCGCACGGTGGAGCGCGCCATGCGTCAGCAGGCTGGTGATGTCATAGCTCAGACCAGCGCTGAACGCGCGGGTCGCCCCGATCCCGCCGCTGTTGGACAGATCGCCGCTGAGGGAGAGCTGCGGGTCGGGCAGCAAGCCGGCAGAGAACGATTGCGCGTGCGAGATCATCACATCATCGCGCACCAGCCTCAAATCAGGATTGTTGACCACGGCCAGCATCGCCACTTCGACGATATCGAGGCCGTCGTCGGGATGAAAACGGTGTGCCGCCATCGGCGGAAACGGCAGGCTGCGCGTATCCACCACCAGGTCGGCCGGCTTGCCCTCCCGTAACGGCAGCGGCTGGTAGCTGGAGCAAGCCGACATCAATACGCCAGCCAGCAGCGGGCCGCACCGCAACAGCGGAATTTTCAATGCCAGTAACATAGGTGGGATCCAAGCAGAGCCAACAATGAGTGCAGCTTACTTGCGGAAGAATTAAGTGCACGTTAAGCCGCGACCGAACGCCGCGGCAGGCGATGCAATGCCATGTTCTCGCCCCTACCTGTCTTTCAGCTAAGTTTGCTGTAATCAAGCCTACATATTTGCTTGCCATACTTGCCGCTTGTTCAAGGTGCCGGATCGTCCGGTGCTCGCCAAGTCAAAGGATGGTCCAGCGTGCGCGTACTACTGGTGGAAGATGATGACATGGTGGGCGAGGCGATGCAGTTGGCGCTGCGGCAGGCACATTTCGTGGTGGACTGGATCCGCGACGGCAGGGAGGCGCTGGAGGCGCTCTTCGCCAACTACGATATGGTGCTGCTCGATCTCGGCTTGCCGGGCTGCGACGGCCTGACCGTCATGCAAGCGTTGCAGAAGAATGCGCCGTTGTTGCCGGTGATGATAGTCAGCGCCCGCGACGCGCTCGGCGACCGGGTGCGCGGACTGGACCTTGGCGCCGACGACTATATCCTGAAGCCTTTCGACATGCCGGAACTGCTGGCGCGCATGCGCAGCGTGCAGCGCCGCTACCGCAAGCAGAACGAACGCCACATCGGCACCGACGCGATCCGGCTCAACCTCGACTCCCTGTGCATGTGCGTGGGCGAACTGGAGGCCCCGCTGTCCCAGCGCGAAGCGTCGCTGATGCAAGCCCTGCTCGCCAGGCCGGGAGCTATCCGCTCGCGCGAAGCGCTGGAGCGCGAGGTGTATCATGGCGACGATGAAGTGTCGAGCAATGCGCTGGAATTCCTGATTTACTCCATCCGCCGTAAATTCGGCCAGTCAACCATCCGCAACGTGCGCGGCATGGGCTGGGCGGTAGCCAAATGAGGCACCTGCGGTCACTGCAAGCTAGACTGGCGTTGTGCCTCACCGGCGTGATGCTGGTCGCCGCCGGCATCGCCGGCACCGTGTCCTACCGCACGGCCTTCCATGAAGTCAACGAGCTGCAGGACGACCAGTTGCGCCAGATGTCGGCGCTGGCGAAGCGGCGGCACATGGCCACGCCTTACGGCCTGCAAGACCTGGACAACCACGTGGTGGACGTTGGCGCACGCATCATAGTCCAGCTGCTGCACAACGGTGTCTGGGGCGAAGTGGAAGGCGGCGCGGTTCCACTCCCGCTGGCGGTCGGCGTTGCAGACGGCTTGCAGACCTTGGAGGTGCAAGGCCGGCAGCTGCGCCTGTTCATTCGCACCCTGCCCGGTGGCGATCGCGTGGCGGTCAGCCAGAGCACCGCAGTCCGCGATGAAGTGGCGCACAACGCCGGCAAGACCACCATCGTCCCCATCGCCGTGCTGATTCCAGTCCTGGTGCTGGCAACGATCGCTCTGATACGGCACATGCTTGCACCGGTCATGCGCCTGGCCCACGAACTGGACCGGCGCGGCGAGGATCAATTGACCGCGCTCGACGACCGCGACGTGCCCAGCGAAGTCCTGCCATTCACCGCCGCCATCAACCGCTTGCTGCATCGCGTCGAGCAGACGATGGCACAACAGCGGCGTTTTGTCGCTGATGCGGCCCATGAATTGCGAACACCGCTGACCGCCATTTCGCTACAAGCGGAACTACTTGCCAGCCTGAATCTGAGCGAGCAGGCCCAGCCCAGGTTGCAATCCCTGCAACGCGGCATCTTGCGGGCCCGCCATCTGGTCGCCCAGTTGCTGCTGCTGGCCCGCCTGCAAGGCCGCGATCCCTTGAGCAGGGATACCGTCGCGATCGGCGCGGTATGCCAGAACGTGCTGGAGGACCTGCTGCCCCTGGCCGACCAAAAGCAGATCGCTCTCACCGCCAGCGTGGACATGGCTTGCAATGTGCAGTCCAACGCCATGGACTTGAACGCCGTGCTGTGCAACCTGATAGACAACGCCATCCGCTACACCCAGGCAGGGGGCCAGGTGGACATCCATATCGAATACATCGCTGCGGCGCTGCACATAAGCGTCAGCGACAACGGACCCGGCGTGCTGGAGCACGAACGAGAGCAGGTGCTGTCGGCATTCTATCGCGGCGCGGCAGTCACCGAATCCGGTTCCGGCCTGGGACTGGCGATCGTCCACAACATCGTCCAGCGCATGGCGGGGACGATCACGCTGAGTTCCAGCCTGCCCGATGGCAGCGGCTTGACGGTGCGCATTGTCCTGCCCATCGCGCCTTCGGCAAGCTCCGGCTCGCCCCGATCAGATCAGCAAAGCCGCACCCACTGACGCCTTCCCTTCCTCGCCCCAGCCACGGACCTACTTCATTTTCAGCGAAAGCACGTATGCAAACCAGACCATTCCAGCAAGCCATCCTTCCCGCTCTCATCAGCCAACTGTTCCTGATGCCGGCCTACGCGGCCGACCCGGCCGATCCAGCACCGTCCGGTGACGCTATCCAGGTGATAGTGGTGGATGCCCAGCGCGCGACCAACTCCAATGCCCGCCAAGCCCAGGAGCAGGCTCCCAACCTGATCAACTTGATGACGGCGGCGGAGATGCGCAAGCTGCCGGATGTGAACATCGCCGAGTCGATGCGGCGCATTCCCGGCATCTCGCTGGAGACCGACACCGGCGAGGGACGCTTCGTCAATATCCGCGGTCTGGACGCCGATCTGAACAGCACGACCTTCGGCGGCCTGCGGCTTCCGCCATCAAACAACGCCTCGCCGTTCGGCGGCGGTCGTGCGGTGGCGCTGGACGCGATTCCCACGGGCCTCGTCGGCGCCATTACGGTTACCAAATCCAATCTTCCTGAACAGGATGCCGAAGCGCTGGGCGGCACGATTGAAATCACCCCGAAAACCGCGCCGCGCAACGGCAAACCCTTCCTCGAAGCGCGTATCGGTACCGGCCGCGAATCGCTGCGCGGCACGAATATCGCCGATCTGTCGCTCACCGCCGGCACCCGCTTCGGCGGCGGCGAACCGGGCAAAGGCGGCGCAGCGGCCTATTCGGACCATCCCTTCTCGATCGTCGCCACGGCGGCTTACTATGAGGACAAACGCGGCATCGACGACGTCGAACCGGCGTTTCTCGACGATGGTATCCACTCCCCTTTGACCTACGCCGGCTGGGATCAGCGATGGTACCAGTATCACCGTCGCCGCCATGGCGTCGGCCTGGATCTGGGCTACCAGCCGGATGCGCACAACAGCTATTACCTCCGCGGCTTCGACGCGGGCTACACCGAGTCGGTTCTGCGCCAGCGGCTGACCGTGACGCCGGACGGCAACCCGCAGCCCGCCGCCAACGGCTTCATCGACGGCATGGGCGCCAATGGCTTCGACAAGACCTTACGCGACGAGCAAGAAACCATCAACAACAAGATCTTCGTGGCCGGCGGCAAAAACCAACTGGAACACGCGGTGCTGGACTACCGCCTTGGCTATACGCGCGGTTCCTACAACAAGCTGCATGACTACAATTCCGATTTTAACTACACGCCCTCTGCCACGGCCACCGTCAGCTATGCCAATAGCGGACCGGGCAACGTGCCGGCGTTTACCGTGAACGGTGCGGACTATCTGAATCCGGCCAATTACGGCTTGGTCAAGTTCCAGAACAGCACAACCGACATATCGGACCACGAATGGTCGCTGGCCGCCAATCTCAGATGGGATACCCGCGTAGGCGGCTACGACGAGGAGAGCTTCAAGGCAGGCGCCAGCGCCCGGCTGCGCAAGCGCGTGGTGAACGGCCAGCCCTATTCGTTCGCCAATCTTCCGCCATTGCCGCTGACCGCGGCGGCGGGAGGTCCCGGCATCGTGTTCTATGACGGCCTCTATCAGAATGGTCCGCAGTTGATGCCCGGGCTGCTGCAAAGCCTGTATGGCAGCAAGCAGTTCGTGTCCGCCTCCGACGTCCAAAACGCCGCGCTTCAGTATTTGCAAGACAAGGAAGACGTCTACGCAGGCTACGGCCAATACCAGATGCGTTCCGGCCCACTGGGCATCACCGCCGGCCTGCGGGTGGAGACGACGCGTGCCAACTACGCGGCCAATGCCAAGGGCAGCGACGCCGACGGGAATACCCTGATCCAGCCGGACAGCCGGGACCGCAACTACGTCAACTGGTTCCCCAGCGTGCAGGCACGCTATGAACTTGGCGGGGCGACGTTATTGCGCGCGGCTTACTCGTCGACCATCGCCAGGCCCGGCTTCAGCCAGGTATCGGCTTCGCTCAATATCGACCCGGGCGCCAACACCGTCACCCGCGGCAATCCCGACCTGAAGCCGACCACGGCAAATTCGTTCGACCTGTCGCTCGAACGTTATTTGCCCAACGCCGGCATTGCCTCCATCGGCATCTTCGACAAGGAGATCAGCCATTACATCGCTGCCAGCCAGACCAGCCAGACCTTCCCCAACAATGGCTTGTTTGCCGGTTTTGTCGGCGTCGCCCACGTCTACTCGTTTGCCAATGTCGGGAAGTCGACCGCGCGCGGCCTGGAGCTGAACTATGAGCAGCGCTTCACCACCTTGCCTGGTTGGCTCGGCGGCCTTGGCGCCAGCGCCAACTATACTTTTGTCGATTCGCGTTTCGAAATCCGTCCCGGCGAAACCTCGACCCTGCCATCGACTTCACGCAACACGGTCAATGCAGCCCTCTTCTATGAAACCGGCCCATGGAATCTGCGTCTGGGAATGTACTCCTTGTCGCGCAACCTGTGGGCAATCGGCAGCAGCGCGCCGCTCGACGTGTACGCCGAACGCCGTACCTCGGTCGATTTCGGCGGGTCATACGCACTCAACAAGCACGTGTCGCTGTATATTAACGCCAAGAACCTCAGCGACACGCCGCTCAAGTTTGCCGAAGGCACTACGAATCGCACCATCCAGCGGGAATACTACGGCGCCACCTATCAGGCCGGCGTCAACCTCACCTATTGACCTTGCCCACCATTTTGAACCATGACATGAAACACACCACGCGCTTTGCCCACACCCTGCTTGCCCTGCTGCTGGCTCCTTTCCTCACGCCGTGCAGTACGGCGGCCACGCCGGATTATGCCGTCCATGACCGCATCGCCTTGAGCGGCGACGGCAAATGGGACTATGCCAGCATCGACGCCAGCCAGCACCGGCTGTACGTCACCCATGGCAACCAGGTCCAGGTGGTCGAGCTGGCTACGCATAAAATGGCGGGTGCCATCACCGGCACCGAAGGCGTGCACGGCGTCGACTTCGCACCGGAACGGAACCTGGGCTTCACCAGCAATGGACGCTCGGACAGCGTCACCGTCTTTGCGCTCGACAGTCTGGCCGTCAAGCAGCAAGTCAAGGTCAGCGGAAAAAATCCCGACGCGATCCTTTACGTTCCGCAAGCCCATCAGTTGTACACCTTCAATGGCGGCAGCGCCAACGTAACAGTATTCGATGTGCCTGACATGCGGATCATCTCCACCATCAAAGTCGGCGGCCGACCGGAATTTGCCGTGAGCGACGGCGCCGGTCGCATTTACCTCAACATTGAGGACAAAAATGCGATCGAGGTGATCGACATCGCGGCCGGCAAAGTCGTCGCGCACTGGCCACTGGCAGGCTGCGAAGAGCCGACTGGACTGGCGCTCGATATTGCCCATGCGCGGTTGTTTACCATCTGCAAAAACAAAACGGCGATGGTCGTCGATGCGCGGGACGGGAAACACGTGGCCGACTTTGCCATCGGTGCCCATCCCGATGCCGTCGTCTACGACGCCGCGACAGGCCGCATATATGTCTCCAACGGCGACAGCGCCACGCTGACCGTGGCCCAGCAGCTATCGCCTGATCGCTATCGCGTACTGGCCAACGTGCCGACCGCTGCCGGCGCGAAGACGATGGCATTCGATCCTTCGACCAAGTACGCCTATTTGCCGGCGGCAATCGACGGCACATTGAAGGTGCTGGTGGTCGCTCCCGCAGACAAATAGCCCATGCGATCGGGCAATCATCCTTGATACGCTACCACCCGGGCAGTAGCCCCGTCTAACGCGTACTAGCGCGATTCTCGCCTCCAATCGCTAGCTCGTCTTGTATCTGCTTTCCCTATCTCCTCGCCCCGTCAATCACGATGAGAAAAGTTAACATCCCGCTGTGGTCATTTTAAAATAGCTTCAGGTGTCTCGACTGAGACGCGACAGAACCCTTGAGTCAGGGGTCGAGCGTCGTTGAAATTTCGCGTAAATTTTTCGTTCTCAGTCGGGGCGCGTCACGGTCCAAAGTACTGCGGCCCGAAACAGGGCCAGTCCTTCAGGGCGCATTTGTTCAAACGTGTCCTGCCAGAGGAAAAAGCTCATACGCCGGGCCGGAGCCAGGAACTCGCTGTTCATCGTCGCACCCTTCTCGTACGCGAAGATTGCGGCCTTGTCGGGCTCACCGCGCAAGGATGCAATGGTAATGGCGCCCAGACCCGGCTTACCCCAATTCATCTTCAGATTTTCATCGCTCAGTACATTTTGGATGCCAGCTGTCAGGCCCGCCGCCAGCGGATGCGGCGCATTGACTAACCAGAGAAAACGTTGATTATCATCGGTACCATAGTCACGACCATTTTTGAGCGCCGTCATGCCAAGCTCACCTAGCAGATCATTTTCAAAGGTAATCAGCGGAACCTCCAGATAGCGATATTTACTACCAACATCAAGCGCATCGACCGATTCGGAAATGATGATCAGATCCTGATTCTGAGCGGCTTCCAGCGGCGTGCTTTCATCGGCAGCGGTTACCGTGAAGCCTAACGACTTGAGAAAATCAATGACCTTGTTGTCATTGCGGCGCCAAGCTTCCAATGCCGGTATGCGTTTGGGGTCTGCCGGTGGCGGCACCGTAGCCTTGACTCTTTCCAGCTTGGTCCGGTTATAAACATAGAGCACTTTTTTGCCGTGCGCGGCCGCTGGATCCACCGTCGCGGCAGAGGAAAAACCAGATAGGCCAAGCAGCACGATGCCGAGTGTGATGCAGGCGGAAGCGAAAGCGCGACGCAACGTATTCATGTTATTTTTCCCCAAGTAGTGGTGGTGGTAGCAGCAAGCCAAAAAGGAGTATGCGTCCCGGGTTGCCGGGAATTTATGCGTCGATGACTTTTGAGTCCTCAATGCGGCCAGGAAGCATTCGCCTGAGCACGTCGTCTTTCCGGATAAAGTGATGAACCAGCGCTGCTGCTGCGTGCAGACCGACGACGGCAAGAATGACGTCCGCCACGGTTGCGTGAATGAATTCGATCTGGTTTTTCAGCGCTCGGTTAGCCGGATCGAAAGCAGGAATTTTGTACAAATTGAAGATGACATCACCGCGGCCCCAAACATTCGCCAGGCCCAGGATCACTTCTGCAAGGATCAGTGCATACAAACTGAGATGAACCAGTCTGGACATGAATGGTAGTAGCCCCGTCGCAGAAAAGCGCTCGCCATGTCTGGCGCGCCACCAGAGCCGATACAGCATCACGAAACCAAGCAATAAGCCCACCCCCATGTGAATACTGCGCACAGTAATCTTCGGCGGTCCTTTGGGAAAAAAATCGATAATCTGCGCGCATCCCCACACCAATGCAAGCAAAATGACAACCAGCCAATGCAGACGGATGGTCTTAGGGTCATATCGTGTTGGCATTTATCGGAGCCCTCTCTTATTGCTATTGCGTCGGCAGCCAAATATTTTCATATCCGAAGAATACGCGGCGAACCTGAATGAATCCTGAAAAAAACTTGAAAATACTGGCATCTGTATATGGACTCCTCCTCGTTTGCAAACATTCCGTCTTTGACTTTCAGGTACGACTGCTCACGTATATTCGGTC
>NZ_JBGLYQ010000119.1:0-335 GCF_047304105.1 Duganella sp. Dugasp56 | reverse complement strand
ATGGTGCGCGCCATCGCCGCCGGCAAGCCGGTGCGCATCCGCAGCCCGCACGCGATCCGCCCGTGGCAGCACGTGCTGGAACCGCTGTCGGGCTACCTGACCCTGGCCGAGCACCTGTATACCCACGGCGCCGCGTACGCCGAAGGCTTCAACTTCGGCCCGCACGACATCGACGCGCGCCCGGTGGAATGGATCATCTCGCGCCTGTGCGAGAGCTGGGGCAAGGGCGCCAGCTGGGAGCTGGACAGCGCACCCCAACCGCACGAGGCGCACTACCTCAAGCTGGACTGCTCCAAAGCCCGCAGCCGCCTGCAATGGCAGCCGCGCTGGCACCT
>NZ_JBGLYQ010000118.1:0-340 GCF_047304105.1 Duganella sp. Dugasp56 | reverse complement strand
GCGGAATTGGTAGACGCGCATGGTTCAGGTCCATGTGCCGCAAGGTGTGGGGGTTCGAGTCCCTCCGTGGGCACCACTCTACCGGATACGCAGAAAAGCCTCCATTAGCGGAAACGCGATGGGGGCTTTTTTCATTGTGGTTGCTTGCGCAAAAATGAAATAATTTCACAAAAGCACGAAAACACTATTGACGACCACACTGTCGTCCTTTAAGATTCGGGCCTCTGTTGCAGAACACGCGGCAGAAAGCAGCAAAGCAGTAACAGTGCCCACGTGGCGGAATTGGTAGACGCGCATGGTTCAGGTCCATGTGCCGCAAGGTGTGGGGGTTCGAGTCCCT
>NZ_JBGLYQ010000117.1:0-423 GCF_047304105.1 Duganella sp. Dugasp56 | reverse complement strand
CGGGGGCGGGGGGGGCGCCGGCGCCCCGCCCCGCCCGGCCCCCCGCCCCCCCGCGACAGCGCCGTGGCCAACTACGAAAAAACCATCCAGGATGCGTTCCGCGACGTCGGCGACGCGCTGTCCACGCGCGCCTGGCTGACCGACCAGGTCGCCATCGCCGGGCGCACGCTGCGGGTGCAGCGCGAACGCGCGCGCCTGTCGCAGCTGCGCTACGACTCCGGCGCCGCGCCCTTCCTCGACGTGCTCGACGCCCAGCGCGACCTGCTCAGCGCCGAACAACAGCTGGTGCAGCTGCGGCGCGCGCTGCTCAGCGCCGGTGTCGCCCTGTACACCGCGCTCGGGGGGGGGGGCGAGGAGGCAGCCCGCCCCACCGGCACCATAACCACCAAAACGACCAACCACACACCAAAAAAAAAGCCCGCG
>NZ_JBGLYQ010000116.1:0-589 GCF_047304105.1 Duganella sp. Dugasp56 | reverse complement strand
GGCGGGTGCGCATCCGCTACCACTGGCAGGACAATGCCGACGCCACCTGCTGGGTGCGCGTGGCGCAGCGCTCGGCCTGCGGCGGCATGGGCAGCCAGTTCCTGCCGCGTATCGGACAGGAAGTGCTGGTGCAGTTCATCGAGAACGATATCGACCGCCCGATCATCATCGGCGCGCTGTACAACGGCCAGGGCGAGGGCGGTGTGACGCCGACGCCGGGCGCGCAAAGCGCCGGCGCCGACCAGGCGGAGCGCTTCCAGCCGGCGGCCGACCATGCGCCGTCGGGGCAGGGTAACCTGGCCGGCGGCAACAGTCCCTTGTGGCACGGCGCCTCGGCCGACAGCGCCGGCCACCGCAACGCCGCCGCGCAGTGGGGCGTGCGCAGCAAGGAGTTCGGCGGCGCCGGCTACAACCAGCTGCTGTTCGACGACACCGACGCACAGGGCCGGGTACAGTTGCGGTCCACGCACGCGGCCAGTGAATTATCGCTGGGCCACCTGATCCACAGCGCGGACAACTATCGCGGCAGCCTGCGCGGGCAGGGCGCCGAACTGCGCACCGATGCCTATGGTGCGGTGCGCGGCGGCGC
>NZ_JBGLYQ010000115.1:0-629 GCF_047304105.1 Duganella sp. Dugasp56 | reverse complement strand
ACGGGGACCCGCACAAGCGGTGGATGATGTGGATTAATTCGATGCAACGCGAAAAACCTTACCTACCCTTGACATGGCTGGAATCGCTGAGAGATTGGCGAGTGCTCGAAAGAGAACCAGTACACAGGTGCTGCATGGCTGTCGTCAGCTCGTGTCGTGAGATGTTGGGTTAAGTCCCGCAACGAGCGCAACCCTTGTCATTAGTTGCTACGAAAGGGCACTCTAATGAGACTGCCGGTGACAAACCGGAGGAAGGTGGGGATGACGTCAAGTCCTCATGGCCCTTATGGGTAGGGCTTCACACGTCATACAATGGTACATACAGAGGGCCGCCAACCCGCGAGGGGGAGCTAATCCCAGAAAGTGTATCGTAGTCCGGATTGTAGTCTGCAACTCGACTGCATGAAGTTGGAATCGCTAGTAATCGCGGATCAGCATGTCGCGGTGAATACGTTCCCGGGTCTTGTACACACCGCCCGTCACACCATGGGAGCGGGTTTTACCAGAAGTAGGTAGCTTAACCGTAAGGAGGGCGCTTACCACGGTAGGATTCGTGACTGGGGTGAAGTCGTAACAAGGTAGCCGTATCGGAAGGTGCGGCTGGATCACCTCCTTTCTAGAGTAGCACT
>NZ_JBGLYQ010000114.1:0-699 GCF_047304105.1 Duganella sp. Dugasp56 | reverse complement strand
CGACGCCATCGGCCAGCTGGCCCATGGCCTGGACCGCATGTTCGAGAACCTGCGCGCGCTGCTCAACAATGTGCAGAAGGCCGGCATCTCGGTCACCACCTCGGCCACCGAAATCGCCGCCTCGGCCAAGCAGCAGGAGGCCACCGGCATCGAGCAGGCGCAGACCAGCGTCGAGATCCTCAGCACCACCAAGGAAATCTCCGCCAACACGGCGCAGCTGCTCAAGACCATGGAGGACGCCACCGCCGTCGCCGACTACACCACCAGCGCCACCGCCGACGCCCAGAACAACCTCAAGCGCATGGACAGCACCATGCAGCACATGGTCTCGGCCACCGACTCGATCAACGCCAAGCTGGCCGCCTTGTCGGAGAAGGCCTCCAACATCAACAGCGTGCTGATCACCATCACCAAGGTGGCCGACCAGACCAACATCCTCTCGCTCAACGCCGCCATCGAGGCCGAGAAGGCCGGCGAGGCCGGACGCGGCTTCTCGGTGGTGGCCACCGAGATCCGCCGCCTGGCCGACCAGACCTCGGTGTCCACCTGGGACATCGAGCAGATGCTCAAGGAGATGCAGTCGGCGGTGTCGGCCAGCGTGATGGGCATGGACAAATTCTCCGAGGAGATACGCCGCAGCGTCGGCGAGGTGCGCCAGGTGACGGACCAGTTGTCCGGCGTGATGGACCAGGTGCAGAA
>NZ_JBGLYQ010000113.1:0-723 GCF_047304105.1 Duganella sp. Dugasp56 | reverse complement strand
GGATACGATGGGTAATGATTGTATGTATCAACAAACGCAACAACGTAGTACTTCTTATTTCTATAACCGCTCCTTTGTTTAGTCGCAAGGGGCTAACGTTATAGGGACAAGTGAATAAGTGCACATGGTGGATGCCTTGGCGATTACAGGCGATGAAGGACGTAGTAGCTTGCGATAAGCTGCGGGGAGCTAGCAAACAAGCTTTGATCCGCAGATTTCCGAATGGGGAAACCCACCCTTTATGGGTATTGCATACTGAATACATAGGTATGCAAGGCGAACGCGGCGAACTGAAACATCTAAGTAGCTGCAGGAAAATAAATCAACCGAGATTCCCAAAGTAGTGGCGAGCGAAATGGGAAGAGCCTGCACGTTTTAGCATGACGCATAGAAGAATCCTCTGGAAATAGGAGCCATAGCGGGTGATAGCCCCGTATTCGAAATGCGATGTGTGGAACTAAGCGTGCGACAAGTAGGGCGGGACACGAGAAATCCTGTCTGAATATGGGGGGACCATCCTCCAAGGCTAAATACTCGTAATCGACCGATAGTGAACCAGTACCGTGAGGGAAAGGCGAAAAGAACCCCGGGAGGGGAGTGAAATAGATCCTGAAACCGTGTGCATACAAACAGTAGGAGCGGACTTGTTCCGTGACTGCGTACCTTTTGTATAATGGGTCAGCGACTTACATTCAGTGGCAAGGTTAACCATATAGGGAAGCC
>NZ_JBGLYQ010000112.1:0-950 GCF_047304105.1 Duganella sp. Dugasp56 | reverse complement strand
GTTCCGTGACTGCGTACCTTTTGTATAATGGGTCAGCGACTTACATTCAGTGGCAAGGTTAACCATATAGGGAAGCCGTAGAGAAATCGAGTCCGAACAGGGCGATAGTCGCTGGGTGTAGACCCGAAACCAAGTGATCTACTCATGGCCAGGATGAAGGTGCGGTAACACGCACTGGAGGTCCGAACCCACTAATGTTGAAAAATTAGGGGATGAGCTGTGGGTAGGGGTGAAAGGCTAAACAAACTTGGAAATAGCTGGTTCTCTCCGAAAACTATTTAGGTAGTGCCTCAAGTATCACCATCGGGGGTAGAGCACTGTTATGGCTAGGGGGTCATCGCGACTTACCAAACCATTGCAAACTCCGAATACCGATGAGTGCGAGCTTGGGAGACAGACGTCGGGTGCTAACGTCCGGCGTCAAGAGGGAAACAACCCAGACCGCCAGCTAAGGTCCCAAAGATTGGCTAAGTGGAAAACGAAGTGGGAAGGCTAAAACAGTCAGGATGTTGGCTTAGAAGCAGCCATCATTTAAAGAAAGCGTAATAGCTCACTGATCGAGTCGTCCTGCGCGGAAGATGTAACGGGGCTAAGCCAGTCACCGAAGCTGCGGATATGCGTAAGCATATGGTAGGAGAGCGTTCTGTAAGCCTGCGAAGGTGTCTTGTAAAGGATGCTGGAGGTATCAGAAGTGCGAATGCTGACATGAGTAGCGATAATGGGGGTGAAAAGCCCCCACGCCGTAAGCCCAAGGTTTCCTGTTCAACGTTCATCGGAGCAGGGTGAGTCGGCCCCTAAGGCGAGGCAGAGATGCGTAGCTGATGGGAAGCAGGTTAATATTCCTGCACCGTCGTATGATGCGATGGGGGGACGGATCGCGGAAGGTTGTCTGCCTGTTGGAATAGGCAGTTTCTGGTTCATAGAAGGCGCTTAGGCAAATCCGGGCGCGG
>NZ_JBGLYQ010000111.1:0-1067 GCF_047304105.1 Duganella sp. Dugasp56 | reverse complement strand
TAGTGGCCTGTCAGTATTTTGAGTGAGCGACCCGTCAGCAATGACGGTGCCATGAAAATGGCAAAGTAACAGAGATTAAACTGAAGAGTTTGATCCTGGCTCAGATTGAACGCTGGCGGCATGCCTTACACATGCAAGTCGAACGGCAGCGCGGGGCAACCTGGCGGCGAGTGGCGAACGGGTGAGTAATATATCGGAACGTACCCTGGAGTGGGGGATAACGTAGCGAAAGTTACGCTAATACCGCATACGATCTAAGGATGAAAGTGGGGGATCGCAAGACCTCATGCTCCTGGAGCGGCCGATATCTGATTAGCTAGTTGGTGGGGTAAAGGCCCACCAAGGCATCGATCAGTAGCTGGTCTGAGAGGACGACCAGCCACACTGGAACTGAGACACGGTCCAGACTCCTACGGGAGGCAGCAGTGGGGAATTTTGGACAATGGGCGCAAGCCTGATCCAGCAATGCCGCGTGAGTGAAGAAGGCCTTCGGGTTGTAAAGCTCTTTTGTCAGGGAAGAAACGGCTGCCTCTAATACAGGTGGCTAATGACGGTACCTGAAGAATAAGCACCGGCTAACTACGTGCCAGCAGCCGCGGTAATACGTAGGGTGCAAGCGTTAATCGGAATTACTGGGCGTAAAGCGTGCGCAGGCGGTTTTGTAAGTCTGTCGTGAAATCCCCGGGCTCAACCTGGGAATGGCGATGGAGACTGCAAGGCTAGAGTTTGGCAGAGGGGGGTAGAATTCCACGTGTAGCAGTGAAATGCGTAGATATGTGGAGGAACACCGATGGCGAAGGCAGCCCCCTGGGTCAAAACTGACGCTCATGCACGAAAGCGTGGGGAGCAAACAGGATTAGATACCCTGGTAGTCCACGCCCTAAACGATGTCTACTAGTTGTCGGGTCTTAATTGACTTGGTAACGCAGCTAACGCGTGAAGTAGACCGCCTGGGGAGTACGGTCGCAAGATTAAAACTCAAAGGAATTGACGGGGACCCGCACAAGCGGTGGATGATGTGGATTAATTCGATGCAACGCGAAAAACCTTACCTACCCTTGACATGG
>NZ_JBGLYQ010000110.1:0-1115 GCF_047304105.1 Duganella sp. Dugasp56 | reverse complement strand
AGGTCGCCGGCGGCCGCCTTCGAGACCACGGCCAGCAGCGAGTCGACCTTGGACTTGAGCAGGTTGGTGGCCGCCAGCTCGTTGGCCTGGCTGTCCTGGATCGCCTGCGCCATGCGGTTGAATTCCGTCGTCACCTGGCCCAGCTCATCGGCCGACAGCACTTCTGCGCGCGCCGACTGCACGCCGCTGGCGATGCGGCCGACGGCATGGGTCAGGTTGTTCAATGGCGCCAGCAGCGACTTTGCCAGCAGCCACGCCACCACCGCCGACAGCACGATACATGCCAGGCCGCCGGCCGACAGCAGCAGGCGCATGGTCTCCTGCAATTGGGCGGATGCCTCCGTGCGCCGGGCCAGCAACCGGCGTTCGTCGTCGGTCGCATCGGTCATGAGTTTGTAGATATCGGTGATGGCCGTGTTTCCGGTGGCTAGCGATCCGGTATGACCCATGGCGTCGGCGGCGCCGGGCTTGTCCCCCAGGTCCTGGCGTATTTTCAGCTGCGATTCGATGACGTCCTTGGCCCATACGTCGATCATGCTTTCCAGCTTCTTGAAGCGGGCGACCTGTTCCGGGTTGTCGGAGGCCAGTTTTTGCAGCTGCTGGAGGGAGCCGGGCAGGTCCGCCAATTCCTTGTGGGTGCGGGTAAAGCGCTCGGGCGCGCCGGTCAGGTAATAACCGCGCGCCTCCACCTGTACTTGCAGCAGGTCGTTGCGCAGGGTGTCGATGGACTGCAGCACATCCATCGTGTGCCTGTCCCAGGCATTGGCGTCGGACAGGCTGTTGAACCGGTTGTAGGCGATCGACAGCAGCACCAGGATGATGGCCAGGATGGCGCCAAAACTCAGGTATAGCCTCTTCTTGATGCTCAGGTCTTTAAACATTTTTTTCTCCAGTGGCCGCGGTTCACGCGGCACGGTTCACATAACATTGTCCCACGCTCAGGCGGCCACGGCAAAGTTGGCGACACTGGTTTGCAAATTGCCCGCAGCGTACTGCAGCTGGTGCACCGCCTCGCTGGTGGCCTTGAGCGACTCGACGGTCTGCTGGGTGGCGTCGTTGAGCTGTATCATGGTTTCCGAAATCTGCTGCGCGCCCACCGCCTGCGACTGCATCCC
>NZ_JBGLYQ010000010.1:0-176609 GCF_047304105.1 Duganella sp. Dugasp56 | reverse complement strand
ACCCCAACCCCCCACCCCCCAAACACCCCCCCCCCCCAACCCCCCCCCCCCCCCCCCCGGCGGGCCCCCCCGCCGGGCCCCCCGCGCCTTTATGCTGCATGCCCTGTCGGATGCACGCTACGCTTGGCCATTATCATTCTCGGCGTTGGTGAATTTCGCAATTGCGGCCATGAGGGGTAACTTGCAAAATGGTCTCATAGCATCGGATGGCCCGGCGCCCCGCCAGAACCGCCATCACGATAAAAAAAACGACGAGCGAGACAAGATCAATGAAGACCGACTACCAGCGCCATTTCGCGCCCGCGGGCAGATTCGCCCTGCGCTTCCCTACTGAATAACCACAAGCAGGTAACTAGCACCCATAACAAATGGCCAACGAGCCATGAAATATTCGTATAACTCTGGAGAGTGTAGATGAAACAGTTCAATAAAACCGCGATCGCGCTGGGCGTGATGGCAATGATGTCCGGCACGGTGGTGTATGCACAAACCGCAACCGCGCCCGCCAAGACCGACGCCCCGACGACCGAACCGGTGGCGGTGATCGTGACCGGCCAGCGCGCTGCGCTGCAGTCGGCACAGAAGATCAAACAGAATTCCGACGAGATCGTCGACTCGATCGTCGCCGAAGATATGGGCAAGCTGCCCGACCGTTCGGTGACCGAGGTGCTGCAGCGCGTCGTCGGCGTGACCATCGACCGCACGATGGCCAAGGGCGACCCGGAGCACTTCTCGGTCGAAGGTTCGGGCGTATCGATCCGTGGCCTGAGCTATGTGCGCTCCGAATTGAATGGCCGCGATTCGTTCTCCGCCAACGGCGGCCGCGCGTTGAACTTTGGAGACGTGCCGCCGGAACTGGTGGCCGGCGTTGACATCTACAAGAACCCATCGGCGGAGCAGGTCGAAGGCGCCGTCGGCGGCCTGGTGAACCTGCGCACCGCCATGCCGTTCGATTACAAGGGCTTCAAGGCCTCCGTCTCGGCCGACCGCACCTGGTCGGAACTGAAGAAGGGCAAGACCTCGCCATCGGCTTCGGGCCTGGTGTCGAACCGCTGGAAAACCCCGCTCGGTGAAATCGGCGCCTTGCTGGACCTGGCTTACTCGGAAAGCGGCACCCGCACCGACGCCTTCCAGGTCGAGCCTTACTATCCGCTGAAAGACGCCAAGGGCAATACCGTCTACGTACCGAAAGGCGCGCAATGGCGTACGCTGGAATTCAACCGCAAGCGCGAAGGCGCATACGGCGCGCTGCAATGGAAGAAGGACGACTGGTCCAGCTCCCTGACCTACTTCAAGTCGAAGTACGAAATGCAGTGGGACGAGCAGGCGATCTTTGCCCAGTCCAGCCCCTACAACATCAAGGTCTCGCCTGACGCCACCTTCAATTCCAAGGGCGTGCTGCAGACCGGTACCCTGACCGATCCGACCGACGGCGGCATCAATTTCGGCGACGACACCCGCACCTCGAACCGCAAGTCCGATACCACCGACCTGTCGTGGAACCTGCGCTGGCGTCATGACAACTGGACCATCACCACCGACGTCCAGCACATCAAGGCCACCACCCACAGCGTGGACTCCACCGTCGCCACCGGCGTCACGATGCCGAAGGAGACGCTGGATCTGAGCGGCAACGTGCCGAAGATCCTGTTCACCGATGCCGACCGTGCTTACCTGGCCGACCCGAAGAACTACTACTGGGCGTTCACCATGGAACACCTGGACCAGAGCAAGGCCAATGAAACCGCGTGGCGCACCGACGCCAAGTACGATTTCGACAATCCTGTGCTGCGCGACTTCCGCTTTGGTGTGCGCCTGACCGACCGCGACGCGGTGACGCAGAACTCCAACCCGAACTACAACTGGGCGGCCATCAGCCAGCCATGGCAGGTCGGCTGGGATATCAGCAAACTGGCGTCGCTGGGCGACCCGCGCTTCAGCGGCAATACCAACCTGCACTCGTTCAATAACTTCTTCAACGGTGGCGTGTCCGTGCCGTCCGTGGTGTTCCCGAACGTCTCGCTGGCCCAAGGCTTCCCGGGCAGCTACGCGCAGCTGCACACCTACCACGACATCCTGTGCAAGGAGCAAAATCCTACCGGCACCTGTGCCCCGTGGAAGCAAGCGACCTTCGGCGCGGATAACTACGCCGGCACCAACGACCAGTCGGAAAAGACCAAGGCGCTGTATGGCCAGTTGCGCTTCGGCTGGGATAACCTGAAGTATCCGATCGACGGCAATATCGGCCTGCGCTACGTGAAGACCGATTCGAGCGCGCGCGGCTACACGGTGTTCACCTCGACCGCGCCGAACGGCGGCAACCAGGTCGGCGTACCGGTCCCGAACATCCTGCCATTCGCCCAGGTCAAGGATTACGAGAACGACTACCACAACTTCCTGCCTAGCCTGAATCTGCGCCTGAAAGCGACCGACACGCTGCAGTTCCGCTTTGCCGCCGCATCGGCGCTGTCGCGTCCGGACTTCACGCAGCTGCAGGGTTACACCACGCTGTCGGAAACTGCCAACAGCTCGACCAATGCCGCCACCGGCGTCACCACCGTCAACAGCGTCAGCCTGACCGGTACCGGCAGCGGCAACCCGATGCTGCGTCCGGCCACCTCCAAGCAGCTCGACGCGACCATGGAGTGGTACTTCGCACCTACCGGTTCGTTCACCGCGGCGTTGTTCAACAAGCAGCTGAAAGACATCGTGGTCAACCAGACCTACGTGGTGCAGCTGCCTGACACAGCCGGCAAACTGCACGACTTCACGGTCACCGGCCCGGTCAACGGCGCCAAGGGTTATGCCCGCGGCTTCGAGCTGGCCTTCCAGCAGTACTTCGACAAGCTGCCGGGTGCATGGTCCGGCCTGGGCGTGCAAGCCAACTTCACCTTCGTCGACAGCAAGCGCGATCTGTACAAGCCTGTGTATCAGAAGTACTGCACCGGCGGGAACACCGCGGACAACGTCAACCTGAACCTGAACGGCTGCGACACCAACGGCACCACCTTCGGCGATCTGCCGCTGGAGAACCTGTCGCGCCAGACGTATAACCTCGCGCTGCTGTACGATCAGGGCAAGATCTCGGCGCGCCTGGCTTACAACTGGCGTTCGAAGGCGCTGCAGGCGGTCAACGTCAACGGCACCCAGGGTACTGACGGCCTGGATACCAATCCTGCCAGCCCGACCTACGGCCAGACCAACGTCGCATGGGGCCTGCCTACCTGGTCCGACGCCTACGGCCAGCTCGACGCGTCGATGTTCTACAAGTTCACCGACAAGCTGCAACTGGGCCTGGAAGCGCAGAACCTGACCGATGCGATGTACAAGCAGTTGATGCAGCAAAATACCGGTATGATGGGCCGCGCATGGTTCAAGACCGGCCGTCGCGTGGTTGCAAAACTGAGCTACGACTTCTAAATCACGAAAGGCTTTAACCAGATGAAGCACACCGCCCGCCAGCTTGTTACCTCCATGAGTTTTTTGATGGCCGCAGCTGGTGCGGCGGCCGCCGATTTGCCGCAGATTGTGAAGAAGGACGGCCGCCACGCCCTGATGGTCGATGGCGCGCCGTTTGTGATGTTCGGCGCCCAGGCACACAATTCAAGCAATTATCCGCTAGCTCTGAAGAAGGTCTGGCCGGCGCTGAAGGACATGCACGCCAACACCCTCGAAATCCCGGTCGCATGGGAACAGATCGAGCCGGTCGAGGGCAAGTTCGATTTCAGCTATGTCGACACCCTGCTGGCCCAGGCGCGCGAGAACAAGATGCGCCTGGTGCTGCTGTGGTTCGGCACCTGGAAGAACACCGGCCCGCAGTACACGCCGGAATGGGTCAAGTTCGATAACAAGCGCTTCCCGCGCATGGTGGACAAGGACGGCAAGACGATCTACTGCCTGTCCCCGAACAGCGAGGAAACGATGAAGGCCGACAAGAAGGCCTTTGTCGCGCTGATGGAACATATCAAGAAGGTCGATACGGCGCAGCGCACCGTGATCATGATGCAGGTCGAGAATGAAGTCGGCACCTACGGTTTCGTGCGCGATTTCGCGCCGAAGGCGCAGGCGGCGTTCGAGCAGAAGGTGCCGCAAGCCGTGCTCGATCACAAGAAGCCGACGCTGGCCGCGTCGGGAACCTGGAAGCAGGTCTACGGCGACTACGCCGACGAATACTTCCACGCCTACTCGATCGCCAGCTATATCGAGGAAATCGCCAAGGCCGGCCGCGCCGTCTACAACCTGCCGATGTACGTCAACAACGCGTTGCGCGATCCGCTGGAATCGCCGGTCATGCCGTGGAAGGGCAACTTCGCCAGCGGCGGCCCGACCTACGATGTCATCGATATCTACAAGGCCGCCGCGCCGCATATCGACATCGCCGCGCCGGACATCTACGGACCCGAGTCGGACAAATTCACCGCCACGCTGGACCGCTTCCAGCGCGCCGACAATCCGCTGATGCTGCCGGAGATGAGCAACGCCGCCAATTACGTGCGCTATGCCTACCTGGTGCTGGGCCGCGGTTCGCTGGCCTTCTCGCCGTTCGGCATCGACTACGCCGACTACAGCAACTTCCCGCTCGGCTCCAAGGCCGTCGACAAGACCATGGTCGAGCCTTTCGGTAAAATCTACGCGGCGTTCCGGCCGATGGAGCGGCAGTGGGCCAAGTGGGCGTTCGAGGGCCGCACGCACGGCGTGGCAGAAGGCGACGACCGCAAGCCGCAAACCATCAAGATGAAGAACTGGGACGCCACCGTCAGTTTCCGCCTGTGGCAGTTCGGCGATGCGGAATGGCTGGCCAAGGTGAAGGACATGCCGGCCAATACCGAGCAGCCCAATGGCGGCGTCTCGATCGCGCAAATCGGCGACAATGAATTTATCGTCGTGGGCCAGCACGCACGGGTGAGCTTCGGCAGCGCCGACGGCAAGCCGTCGATGCTGGCGCGCGTGGAGGAAGGCTACTTCGATGCGTCGGGCAAGTGGATCATGGAGCGCAACTGGAACGGCGACCAGACGGATTATGGCCTGAACCTGACCGGCAATCCGGTGGTTCTCAAAGTCAAAATGGGTACGTACTAAAAATAACAGGAGAAAGAATGCGATTCAAATCGATGGTGCCGGCGGCTTCGTGCCTGGCGGTGATGATGGCCGGCCACGCGTCGGCCGGCACGTTTGAAAAAACCGCCACCGGCGTGGTGGTCAAGCCCGACAGCGGTGCCGCCAAAGAGGTGCGGCTGGAAGTCATGGGCGATAACATCATCCACGTGGTGAAGCTCGACCAGGCCGGCAAGACGCTGACGCCATCGCTGATGACCGTGGCTGCTCCTGTTAGCGGTAACTTCAAAGTCGCCGCTTCGGGCAAGGACAAGGTCACGCTGAAGGCGAAGAAGATTTCGGTGGCGGTGTCGCTGGCGACCGGCCAGGTTCAATTCTTCAATGCGGCCGGCAAGGCCTTCCTGAGCCAGGCCTCGGAAAGCATGGCGCCGGTCGACGTCGACGGCAAGCCTTTCCTCGCCATCAAGGAAGGCTTCAACCACGGCACCAAGGACGCCTACTACGGGCTGGGCCAGCACCAGAACCATCAGATGAACCTCAACGGCGAGGACGTGCTGCTCATGCAGCACAACATGGCGATCGCCGTGCCTTTCGTCGTCTCGGACAAGAACTACGGCGTCCTGTGGGACAACAATGCCATCTCGCGCTTCGGCAACGCCAAGCCTTACGGTTACCTGAGCCGCGACCTGAAACTGGTCGACGACGAGGGCAAGCCGGGCGGCCTGACGGCGCGCTACTACGTCAACGACAAACTGGTGCTGACGCGCCAGGAGAAGGACATCTCCTACCAGTACCTGAAGGACGTGGCCGAGAACTGGCCGAAGGAGCTGGGCGATCCGAAGAAGGCCACCGGCGTGAAGGTCGTCTGGGATGCGACGCTGAGCAGCGACAAGCCGGGCGTGCACAAGATGCAGTTGTACTCGTCGGACTATGCGACGCTGAGCCTGGACGGCAAGCAGGTGATGGACGTGTGGCGCCAGGGCTGGAACCCGTGGTACCACAATTTCGAGGTCAAGTTCGAGGCCAACAAGCCGGTTAAGCTGCACCTGGAATGGAAGCCGACCGGCGGCATGGTCGCGATCACGCATAACGATCCGTTGCCGGACGCCGAGCGCCACTCGCTGACCTTCTCGTCGGAAGTCGCGCAGGGCATCGACTACTACGTCATCAACGGCGAGAGCATCGACAACGTCATCGCCGGCTACCGCCACCTGACGGGACAGGCGCCGATGATGCCGAAGTGGGCCTACGGTTTCTGGCAGTCGCGCCAGCGCTATGAAACGCAGGAGCAGCTGCTGGGCGTGCTGCGCGAATACCGCAAGCAGGGCTGGCCGGTCGATAACATGGTGCAGGACTGGTTCTACTGGCCGCAGGACCAGTGGGGCTCGCACGATTTCGACCCGGTCCGTTTCCCGAATCCGAAAGCGATGGTGGATGAAGTCCACAAGGCCAACGCCCGCATCATGATTTCGATCTGGGGCAAGTTCTACTCGAACACCGCCAACTACAAGGAACTTGCGGCCAAGGGCCACATGTGGACCAAGAACGTCGAAGACGGCGCCCTCGACTGGGTAGGCCCCGGCTACAAGAACAGCCACTACGATCCGTACACCAAGGAAGCGCGCGATATCTACTATCGCCAGATGAAGCCGAAACTGGTGGACCTGGGCTTCGACGCCTGGTGGATGGACAACACCGAACCGGACGTGCTGTCCAACACCCGTCCTGCCGACTTCAAGAAACTGGTCGGACCGACCGTGTATGGCGGCGGCGAGATCACCTTCAATCCGTATAGCCTGGTGCATACGGAGGGCTTCTATCAGGGACTGAAGAAGGATCAGCCGGACACGCGCCAGTTCATCCTGTCGCGTTCGGGCTTCGCCGGCATCCAGCGCAACGCGGCCGCAGTGTGGAGCGGCGATACGGCCAGCCGCTGGAACAACCTGTACGACCAGATATCGGCTGGCGTCAGCATCTCGATGTCGGGCATCCCGAACTGGACGCACGATATCGGCGGCTATGCGCAGGAAACCCGCTACCAGTTCGGCGATGTCGGCTCGGCGCAGGAGAACCGCGACACCGGCGCCGCCAAGGGCAGCGAGGAGGACATGAAGGAATGGCGCGAGCTGAATCTGCGTTGGTTCCAGTTCGGCGCGTTCTCGCCGCTGTTCCGTTCGCACGGCGAGGTGGTCAAGCGCGAGATCCACGAAATCTCGCCGGCCGGTTCGCCGATGCGCGATTCGATGGTCTGGTACGACAAGCTGCGCTATCGCCTGATGCCTTATATTTATTCGGCCGCGGCGGATATCCATTACGAATCCGGCGCCATCATGCGCGGCCTGGTGATGGACTTCCCGCAGGACGAGGCGGTCAAGGACATCAAGGACCAGTACCTGTTCGGCCACAACATGATGGTCGCTCCGGTGTATGTCTACGGCGCGCGCGAGCGCAGCGTGTACATGCCGAAGGGCGCGAACTGGTATGACTTCTACACCGGCCAGCTGTACAAGGGCGGCACCACGGCGTCGATCAACGCGCCGGAGATCCGCATGCCGCTGCTGGTGAAGGCCGGCGCGATCCTGCCGATGGGCCCCGTGACGCAGTACGTGGACGAGAAGCCGGACGCGCCGCTCACGCTCAATATCTACACTGGCGCCGACGGAAAATTCAGCCTGTACGAGGATGACGGCGTGACGAACGCCTACCAGCGCGGTGAGTTCAGCCGCATCCCGTTGAGCTACAACGACAAGACCGGCGCCGTCACCATCGGCGAGCGCGCCGGCCAGTACAAGGGCATGGTGGCCAAGCGCCAGTTCAAGGTGCGCTTCATCAAGGCCGGCGTATCGAGTTCGGATGACTTCGACGCGGCCGACAAGGTCGTCAGCTACGAAGGCAAGGCCATTACCGTAAAGCGTTGAGCATGAAACTGAAAACCGTACTACCTTTGCTGCTGGCGTTGGGAACATCGGCGGCCGCCGCCGCCGATGTCCGCCGCATCCCCGTCGATCTGGGCGGCGCTTCGGCGCCGCGCGACCGCTTCGCCGATCTGTCGGTCGGCTCCGACTATCCGGGCACGTTGATACGCGACGACAGCCTGGCCCAGCTCAAGATCGCCAGGGATGAACTGGGATTCCGCTACATCCGCTTCCACGCCATTTTTCACGACGTGCTGGGGACGTACAAGGAAGTCGACGGCAAGGGCGTGTACGACTGGTCGAAGCTGGACTATCTGTACGACCGCCTGCTGAAGATCGGCATCAAGCCCTTTGTGGAGCTGGGCTTCACGCCGCTGGCCATGCGCAGCTCGGACCTGAGCATCTTCTACTGGAAGGGCAACACCTCCCACCCCGATCCGCAGAAATGGGCGGCGCTGGTGGACGCCTTCGTGCGCCACATCGAGCAGCGCTACGGCAGGGAAGAAGTGCGTTCCTGGTACTTCGAAGTATGGAACGAGCCTAACCTCGACGGCTTCTGGGAAAAGGCGGACCAGCAGGCTTACTTCGGCCTGTACGACCTGACCGCGCGCACCATCAAGAGCTTCGATCCGGAACTGAAGGTCGGTGGCCCGTCGACCGCCGGCGCGGCCTGGGTGCCGGAGTTCCTGGCGCATACCAAGGCTTCCGGTGCGCCGGTCGATTTCATCACCACGCATACCTATGGCGTCGATGGCGGTTTCCTTGACGAGAAGGGCCAAAGCGATACCAAGTTGTCGCCGTCGCCGGACGCCATCGTCGGCGACGTGCGCAATGTGCGCCAGCAAATCACGGACGCCGGCAGGGCCGGCCTGCCGCTGTACTTCACCGAGTGGAGCACCAGCTACACACCGCGCGATCCGGTGCACGATTCCTATGTCAGCGCGCCTTATATCCTGAGCAAGCTCAAAGCCACCGAAGGGCTTGCGCAAGGCATGAGCTACTGGACCTACAGCGACTTGTTCGAGGAACCAGGTCCGCCGACCGCGCCCTTCGAAGGCGGCTTTGGCCTGATGAATCCGCAGGGCGTGCGCAAGCCCAGCTGGTTCGCGTACAAGTACCTGAACCAGCTGGGCGATACCGAGCTGAAAACATCGGATGCGCAAAGCTACGTCGCGCGCGACGGCCGCGGCGTGCAGGTGCTGGCCTGGGATTTCCAGACGCCGAAGCAGGAAAAGAGCAACCGGCCGTTCTATACCACGGTGTTCCCGACCACCCCGGGCAAGGCGCTGAGCCTTGAGCTGAAAGGCTTCAAACCCGGCGCCTACGCGGTCAGCATCCAGCGCACCGGCTTCAAGGCCAACGATGCGCATACCGCCTACCTGGAAATGGGATCGCCGAAGACGCTGAACGCCGCGCAGCTGCAGCAGTTGCAGGCGAAGACCACGGACCGCGCGGAACTGCGCAACCTGCGCGTCCTCAAATCCGGTACCGCCAGCCTGAAGGTGGCCATGCGGGTGAACGACGTCGTACTGATCCAGATAACGCCCAAATGAACCGACTCCTGCGCGCCGCGGTCTATGTGGCCGCCTTCCTAGTCGCCTTGACGCTGGTGGCCGTTACCGCTTCGGCCGCAGACCTGACGCTACGCTACAACAAGCCGGCCCCGGACACCGCGCAGGGATGGGAGCGGGAGGCGCTCCCCATCGGCAATGGCCGCATAGGCGCGATGATCTTTGGGCAGTTGGCGCGCGAGCGCATCCAGTTCAACGACATCACGCTGTGGACCGGCGACGACAAGGCGCTGGGCGCGTACCAGGCGTTCGGCGACGTCTACATCAATCTGCCGGGCCACGAGCAGGCCACCACCGATTACGCGCGCCGGCTGGACATAGGCCAGAGCCTGCACAGCGTCAGCTACACGCATGGCGGCGTTAAGTTCAAGCGCGAAGCCTTCGCCAGCTACCCGGCGCAGGTGATCGCGATGCGCCTGACCGCCAGCAAGCGCGGGCAGTACACCGGATCGATAGAGCTGACCGACATGCACGACGCGAAGATCGACGCGCTGGGCAACCGCATCGTCGCTACCGGCTCGCTGCCCAATGCGATGAACTATGCCAGCCAGGTGCAAGTGTTGAACGAAGGCGGCGCCATTGCGCTGGACGGGAACAAGATCACCTTCAAGGACTGCGACGCCGTTACGCTGATCATCGGCGCGGGCACCAGCTACGTGCTGGATGCAGCGAAGAAGTTCCAGGGCGAACCTCCGCTGCCGCGCGTGACTGCGCAAGTCAGCGCGGCGGCGCGTCCGTGGGCGACGCTGCTGGCGGAGCACCAGAAGGACTTCCGCGCGCAGTTCAACCGCATGAACGTGGACTTCGGCGCCGCTACACCTGCACGCGCGGCGCTGACGACAGACCAGCGCATCGAGACCTACACGGCGGAGGGCAACGATCCCGGCCTGGAAGCGCAGTTCTTCCAGTTCGGCCGCTACCTGCTGATCTCCAGCTCGCGCGATACGCTGCCGGCCAACCTGCAGGGATTGTGGAACAACAGCCTGACGCCGCCATGGAGTTCGGACTACCACACCAACATCAACATCCAGATGAACTACTGGCCGGCGGAACCGGCCAACCTGTCGGGGAACGCGTTGCCGTTCTTCTCGTTTGTGCAGGGCGTGTCGCCGGTGTACCGCAAGCTGGTTGCCGACACGGCGGCGCAGGCGATCGCGCATCCCGAATCCGTGCCGATGGCGCCGACGGACCTGAGCGGCAAGGCGGTACAGCGCGAGGAGACTTTTGTCAGCAGCGCCGGCAAGCCGGTGCGCGGCTGGACCGTGCGCACCGAGTCGAATCCTTTCGGCGGCATGCGCTATGTATGGAACAAGACCGGCAATGCCTGGTATGCCCAACACTTCTGGGAACACTATGCCTACACGCAGGACAAGACCTTCCTGCGCAACGTGGCCTATCCGATGATGAAGGAAGCGGTGCACTTCTGGCAGGACTACCTGAAGCAGCTGCCGGACGGCCGCCTGGTGGCGCCGCTGGGCTGGTCGCCGGAACATGGTCCGATCGAGGACGGCGTCACCTATGATCAGGAGATTATCTGGGACCTGTTCAACAACACCGTGGAAGCGGCGGACGCACTGGGCGACGACCAGGCTTTCCGCAACGAGATCGCAGCCATGCGCGACAAGCTGGCCGCGCCGCGCGTCGGCAGCTGGGGGCAGCTGCTGGAATGGATGGACGAGAAGAAGGATCCGGTACTGGATACTCCGGGCGATACGCATCGCCACGTCTCGCACCTGTTCGGTCTTTACCCGGGCCGCCAGATTTCTCCAGTCAAGACGCCTGAACTGGCGGCCGCCGCGCGCAAGTCGCTTGAAGGGCGCGGCGACGCAGGTACCGGTTGGTCGATGGCATGGAAGACCGCTTACTGGGCGCGCCTGCTGGATGGCGATCATGCCTACAAGATGCTGCGCGGCCAGCTGGCCAAGCCGGGCGCGCGCGCGGCGCAGCAGGGCAGCAAGGGCAGCGAGAACAACAACGCCGGCGGCACCTACCCGAACATGTTCGACGCGCACCCGCCGTTCCAGATCGACGGCAATTTCGGCGCCGTCGCCGCCATCTGCGAGATGCTGCTGCAGTCGCAGACCGGCGAACTGCATCTGCTGCCGGCGCTGCCGTCGGCGTGGCCGGCCGGCTCGGTCAAGGGCCTGCGGGCGCGCGGCGGCTACGAAGTCGACCTGGCCTGGGCCGGCGGCAAGCTGACCTCCGCCACGATACGCCGCACCGCCGGATCCGGCGCCGGCAAGGTGCGCTACGGCGACAAGGTCATTCCCCTGAACCTGAAGGTCGGCGAGAGCAAACGCCTGGGGGGCGCGCTGTGATACGCGGCGCGCTGTGCTGCCTGTTGCTGGCGGCCGGCAGCTTTGCTTTTGCGGAGCCGACGCGGGTACAGTACCTGAGCGGCACAGACAAGGACCACCGCGTGGATTGGGAGTTCTTCGTCAACGGAGGGCGCAATAGCGGTGCATGGAAGACCATCCCGGTGCCGTCGAACTGGGAGATGGAAGGCTACGGCACCTACCGCTACTACAGCGACTGGCAAAAGGATCCGGCGCCCGATACGACCGGCATCTACCGCTACAAATTCAATGTGCCGGCGGCTTGGCAAGGAAAACAGATCGACATCGTGTTCGGCGCTGCGATGACCGATACGCTGGTCCAGATCAACGGCCAGCCGGCGGGACCGGTGCATCAGGGCGGATTCTATGAGTTTCGTTACGACGTCTCCAAACTGCTGAAGGTCGGCGAGGCGAACCAGCTGGAGGTAACGGTCAATCGCTTCTCCGCCAACGAGTCGGTCAACCGCGCCGAGCGTACCGCCGATTTCTGGCTGTTCAGCGGGATCTACCGGCCGGTATGGCTGGAGGCCAAGCCGCAGCACAATATCGAACGCGTGAGTCTGGATGCGCGCCACACCGGCGACTTCGATGCCGACGTGTTCCTGGCCGGTCAAGCGGACGGCAAAGTCACCGCCCGCGTCACGACGCTTGACGGCAAAGCTCTCGGCAAGGAGATCAACGCGGAGGTTGTGGCGGGACAGGCACATCTGCACGGCCATATGGATCACGTCATTCCGTGGTCGGCCGAGTATCCGCAACGCTATCAGGTGCGCTTCCAGCTGCTGAGCGGGAAGCGCGTGGTGCATGAAGTGAGCAAGGTCATAGGCTTCCGTACCATCGAACTGCGCAAGCGCGACGGCCTGTACGTCAACGGCAGCAAGGTGCGCCTTAAAGGTTCAAACCGGCACTCGATCTGGCCGACTTCCGGCCGTACCACCAGCAAGGACCTGAGCTACCAGGACGCGAAGCTGATGAAGGAAATGAACATGAACGCGGTGCGCATGTCGCACTATCCGCCGGATGCGCATTTCCTCGACGTGGCCGATGAGCTGGGCCTGTATGTTATCGACGAACTGACCGGCTGGCAGAAATCCTACGACACCGATGTCGCCACGCCGCTGGTGAAGGAACTGGTACAGCGCGACCAGCATCATCCTTCGGTCATCCTTTGGGCCAACGGCAATGAGGGCGGCTTCAATCGCGACCTGGACGCGCTGTATCCGAAGTGGGATGCGCAGCGGCGGCCGGTGATACATCCGTGGGAGAACTTCGGCGGCATCGACACGGCGCACTATCCAAGCTACGACTGCTGCGCGACCTCCCTGTTCCATGGCCGCGACGTGTTCATGCCGACCGAGTTCCTGCATGGCCTGTACGACGGCGGCGCGGGCGCGAGCTTGAACGACTGGTGGAACGCGATGCTCGCGAATCCTTTGAGCGCGGGAGGCTTTATCTGGGCGTTTGTCGACGAGGGCATCGTGCGCGGCGACAAAGGCGGTGCCATCGACGTGGCGGGCAACCAGGCGCCGGATGGCATACTCGGGCCGTACCGTGAGAAAGAGGGCAGCTTCTTTGCGATCAAGAAGATATGGTCGCCGGTATATCTGCCGATGGGGGAGTTGTCATACCTGCCGCCCACGTTCGACGGCAAGATCGTACTGGAGAACCGCTACGATTTCCGTAACCTGAATCAGTTGAAGCTGAGCTGGAAGCTGGCGAAGTTCGGCCGCGAACCCGGACATACGGTGGTGGCGCAGGGCGCCGTCAAGGCGCCCGATGTGGGGGCCGGCATGCGTGGTTACGCCAGCATGGCCTTGCCCAAGGACTGGGCGCAACAGGACGTGCTGTACTTCACGGCGGCCGACAGCGAGGGGCGGGAGATCTACACATGGTCGTGGATGATCGCCAGCGCCGCGCAGGTCGCCCAGCGCATGCTGCCGGCGCAAGCTCCCGTGACACAGTCGGCGGGGGCCGAGGTCGCGGAGTTGGCGGATGGCTTTGTAATGCGGGCCGGCCAACTGAGCGTCGCCATCGATAAATCCACCGGTTATCTGCGGGAGCTGAAGAAGGGCGGCATCGTCGCGCCGCTGACCAACGGCCCACGCCTGGTCGCCGGCAAGGCCGTACTGAAGGGCATCCAGGCCAACCGTGACGGCGACGCCGTCGTCGTGCAGGCCGAATATACCGGCAACCTGCGCAAGGTGAAGTGGCGCCTGAGCGCGTCCGGCACGTTGAGCGTGAACTACGCTTATCAGATGGAAGGCGGCAAGCCTGTCGATGCGCTGGGCGTCAGCTTCGATTATCCTGAAACCCAGGTGAACTCCATGCGCTGGCTCGGCAAGGGACCTTACCGCGTCTGGAAGAACCGCACGCAGGGCGTGGAATTCGACGTCTGGCAGAAAGCCTACAACGACACGGTATCCGGCCTGTCATGGAACTATCCGGAATTCAAGGGCTTCCACGACAAGGTGTATTGGGCGCAGCTGGCGACGAAGAACCTGCCGCTAACCTTCATCAACCACAGCGACGACATCGCGCTGCGCATGTTCACACCGACGGAAGCGAGCGGCGCGGGCTCTGAGCCCAAGGCCACTCACATCGATTTTCCGCTGGGTGACATCTCGTTCCTGAACGCGATCGTCCCCATCGGCACCAAGTTCCATCCGCCGGAGGAGCTGGGGCCGGCCGGCCAGCGTGCCCGCACTCCCAACCTTGGCATCTGGCTGGAGAACACCATCGATATCGTGGTGGGCGACTAGCCGGCGGCCATCAGCCGGCAGCCGTTACGCGCCATGCGCGATAACGCCTGGTCAGGCTGGCGGTGCGCAGCTGGCCGAGTATCACGGTCCACAGCGGCGAGTAGCGGCGTCTTTTGCTTGCGCCGTCACCCAGGGCGCGCAGCCGGCGCTTGACCAGGCCCATGGCGGCGACCGACGCCATGGTTTTGTCTTTCCATTCCACTGCCGGCGGCAATGCTGCCGGCTCGCGGCCGTCGCGCCATTGCAGCGGCAGGTCCGGCACTTCGGCCAGCGCGGTGGCGATGCCCGCCACGGCGACGCCGCTGGCCAGAATCTGTTCCGCCACGGCCTTGCGGGCGATGCCGCCGGTGGTCATCACCGGCATGCGGGCGATGGCCGCCAGGTCCTTGGCGAATTCCAGGAAGTAGGCTTCGCGCGCCAGCGTGCGGCCGTCTGCGGTGCGGCCTTGCATGGCCGGGCTTTCGTAGCTGCCGCCGGACAGCTCGATCAAATCCACCGGCAGCTCGTTCAGCAGCAGGACCACTTGCTTCGCGTCGTCCTCGGAGAAGCCGCCGCGCTGGAAGTCCGCCGAGTTCAGTTTGACCGACACGCTGAAACCGGCCGACACGCGCGAGCGCACCGCACTTACCACCGCCAGCAGCAGGCGCGCGCGGTTGGCCAGGCTGCCGCCCCAGTCATCGGTGCGGCGATTGGTCAACGGCGACAGGAATTGCGAAATCAGGTAGCCATGCGCGGCGTGGATCTGCACGCCGTTGAAGCCTGCCTGCTCGGCGGCGTGCGCGGTGGCGGCGAAGCGGGCGATGACTTCCTCGATCTGCGCTGTGCTCATCTCGACCGGCTGCGCAAACAGCTTACTGTGCTTGCCCATGTCCAGCGCCACCGCCGACGGCGCCCACGCGTTGCCGCCCATGTCGGCCATCACCTGGCGGCCGGGATGGTTAATCTGCATCCACGCCTGCGCGCCTTGCCGGCGCGCCGCCTGTGCCCACTGCCGGAACGGCGCCAGCGGCGTTCCGGCCTCCAGCACCACGCCGCCCGGACCGGTCATCGCGCGGCCATCGATCATCACGTTGCCGGTGATGATCAGGCCCACGCCGCCTTGCGCCCAGCTTTCGTATAAACGGTTTAGCGCCGGACCGGGAAGCTGGCCCGCGTCCGCCATGTTTTCTTCCATCGCCGCCTTGGCCAGCCGGTTGGGAAGGGTGCTGCCGTTCGGCAGTGTCAGTGGAGTGAACATCATGTCGATTCCGTGCTTGAAAAAGGAGATGATGTATCCTAAGCTTAAAGTTCACTTTAAGGTCAAGCGAAATATGAAAATAGGCGAGTTGGCGGAGCGTTCCGGCATCGCGGCGTCGGCGATCCGGTTCTACGAGCAGGAGGGGCTGCTGCCCAAGGCTGTGCGGGGAGCGAATGGCTACCGTGTCTATACGGAGGCGGCGCTGGAGCGGCTGCACCTGATTCACATTGGCCAGAATCTCGGCTTCACGCTGGACGCGATCCGCGCCGTGATGGCGCTCGAAGGCGCGGCCCTCCAGGATGGCCTGATGCAGAACTTCGACATGCGGCTGGGCGAGATCGACCAGATGATGGAAGCCTTGAGCGCCCAGCGCCAGTCGCTGCTGGACACGCGCGAGAAGCTGAGGGAGGCGTGGGCGAAACAGGAGTGCCTGAGCAATGCCAACCTGTCGCCGCCCACGGTCAAAAACCTATGATGTCTCCATCCAGCGGCATGCGGCCGTGCTGCCGGGGCGCTTGCGGCGCAAGCTGTATCGTCGAGGTGTTGTTCATCGCGTCGCTTTCCGTGGTGCGGCCGGCGGGCGTGTAGCTGTCGAACACGAAGGGCAGGCCTTGCGAATCGGCGAAGGTGGGCTTGTCCGAAACGTGCAGGTGCAGGTGCGGCGCGCCGGCGCCGCCGGTCAGTCCCAGATGTCCAATCACCGTGCCGCGCTTGACGCGCTGCCCCGGCTTGACCTGCACGCTGCCCTGGCGCAGATGCGCGTAGTGCACGAATATGCCGGGCGCCACTTCCAGCACGACGAAATTGCCGTACAGCGTGCGGGCGCTGAGTTCTTCCGGCTCCTCCTGCGGCGACAAGGGCTTGCGGTCGGCGACGCCGTCCTGCGCGTCGCGCACGATGCCGTCGGCGGTGGCCAGTACGTCGGTGTTCCAGCCGGTCCAGTCTTCGACGCGGCTCTCCGCCAGTTTTTCCACCGGCACCTGTACGGCGTGGCCTTTCGGGTCCAGGCCGAAGAAGTCGATGGCATAGCGCTGCGGGATGGTGAGGCGGCCGTTCTGTGCGATCACGCTGCCCCAGTGATGCGATTGTGCGTGGCCGGGGCCTTCGTCGGCCAGCCACAGGCCGCCGCGCAGCGGCGCGCCCAGCACGACCACGGGCCGGGCGGCGACGGCGACCGGAATGTCGTCCGCCGTTTGCACTACGCCCTTGTCGGTCTTGAAGGTCAGCTTGTGGCGCAGCGTCTGAGGCGCCTTGCGGCCGTCCGGCAGCGGCGCGGCGATCAGGATCAGCGCATGCGCGCCACCCTTGATGGCGAGGCTGTTGTCGGCCTCCAGTTCCTTGTTGGGACGCAGCAGGCCTGCCAGGCCGGCGCCGCTGAAGGTGGCCAGGGGCTTGGCGTCGCCGTCGGCATACACGGCAACCTCGGTCAGGCTCAGCGTGCCGGTGTCGGCGTAGTAGTTGCCGATGTCCAGTTCATAGTAGAGGCGGCGCGTGCCGTCGCTGCCCGGCACCGTTTGCGGCGCGTACAGCGCGTGGACCTCGACCGGCGCCTGCGCCGGCGCGGCGTGGGCGGTGGAGAGCATCAGTGCCGCGATGGCCAGCGTGGTCCGCATCATTTGAAGACCTTCTTGGCCAGCATGGCGTGCACGCCGACGTTGCCGTCGACCAGTTGGGTGATTTCCATGTCCACCGCCACGCTGGAGAGCATGTAGGCGTCGTCGCGGCTCAAGTGTTTTTCCGTGACGAGGAAGTCGATCATGTCGCGCAGCGCGTGTTCGGTGGCGGTCTTCAGGTCGGGGCTGAAACCCATCGAGATGTAGTGGGTCGGCGTTTCCGCGCGCGGCCAGATCAGGTGGCGGTCCTTGTGCACGATGAAGCGGAAGCTCCCGCTCAAATAGGTCTCCAGCGCGGTGATATCGACCTCGCCGTTGCCCTGCGCCGCATGGCCGTCGCCGGCCTGGAACAGCGCGCCCTTGGCTGCGACCGGGATGTACAGCGTGGAGCCGGCCACCAGCTCCTTGTTGTCCATGTTGCCGGCGTGGGCGAACGGCGGCGCGCTGTCGATCTTGCCGCCGGCCGGCGCCAGGCCCATGCTGCCGAAGAAGGGCTTCAGGGGAATCTCGATGCCCGGCGCGAAGTGGCCGATCATCTTTTGCCGGTCCAGCGGAATGATCTTGCTGCGGCTGTACGGATACTCCATCGGCAGGAAGCCTTTGCCGAGCGCGAAGCCGTTGCAGGCGAAGTTGGCGTCCAGGTCGACCTTGAGTATCTGCACTTCCAGCACGTCGCCCGGTTCCGCTTCGGCGATGGCCACCGGGCCGGTGAGGATGTGGCCGCCCGGGCCCTTGTCCTTCACTTCGTTGTAGATGGCGGCGGTGTAGGGCGGGATGTCTTCCGGCTTGACGCCGTTGGCGATCATGCGTTCCGGCGTGCCGCAGGTGGACAGGGTCTGCATGCGCACCGTGTCGCCGCTGTGCACCGTCAGCACCGGCTTGGACTGGCCGGAGTAGTAGCCCCAGGCCACGGTGTCCGGCCGCGCCGGCAGGTTGTAGTCGGCCGCCTGCGCGCAGGCTGAAACCAGAAGGGCGGACAACAAGGCAGAACGGCGCATGGCATGACACTCCGGCTGAGGGCGAAGCCCAGACAGTGTCACACCTGAGCCGGCTTTGTCAATCGGCGGTGACTTCGGCGCCGGCCAGGAAGTTGACGATGGCCGGGTTGACGACGGCGCCGTGGGTGATCGGTCCCATGTGGCCGCCGCGCGTTTGCAGTGCGGTGGCGTCGGGCAGGGCGGCGGCCAGCGCTTCTGCCAGCAGGCGGGTGGAGGCGGGGCTGTTCAGGCCGGACATCACCAGCGACGGCATGGTCAGCGCCGACAGGTCGGCCAGCGTGGCCTGCTCGCCCAGCAGCGCCTGGAAGTCCAGCCGCACCTTGGCGATCATGCCGATCATCTTCTCCTGCGCGGCCGGCGGCGCGGCGTCGAAGGCGCCGGCGCGGTTCCAGTAGTCGATGAAGATGCGGGTGGCGTCCCGGTCCGATGCGCTGGCGTTGATGCAGGCCACCACCGAGACGATCTCCGCGCGCGCCGGATGCTCGTCCGCCAGAAGGTGGAACGCCACCGGCTCGAACAGCGTCAGCGACAGCACGCGTTCGGGCATGCGGCGCGCCATGTGCAGCGCCGAGGCGCCGCCGTAGGAATGGCCGATCAGGTGGAAGGCTTCGCCCGGTTCCAGGCGCGAGGCGATGGCGGCGTTGACGGCGTCCACTTCATGGGCCAGCGTGTGGGTGTAGCCGGCGCCGACGTCGGCTGGGAACGGCGAGGCGCCGTAGCCAAGCAGATCGACGGCGATGCAGCGGAAACCGGCGTCCAGTTGCGCGGTCAGGTCGGCCCATTGGGCTTTGGAACTCATGGAGCTATGCAACAGGACGATGGCAGGTTTCATTATCTACATGGCATGAAAAAACGGAGCGCACATTATACTGGCAGTGTGGCCTAAACCACGCATCAAGGTCAAAATCGGCGCCGCGACAGGGCCGGACAAGAGTAAAGTAATGGGTATGAATCATTCCAAAAAAGTCGCCGGTCTAGCCGGCATCGTCAGTGTGCTGTGGGTCGGACTCACGGCGGCGGTGGCGGCCAGCCAGAAGCGGCTGCTGTTCAATCCCATCGGCAGCAAGCGCGAGGTGCTGAAGCCGTACAGCTCCGGCCACCGCACGCGGCCCATCGTGGTGCGCGCCAAGGACGGCACGCGGCTGTCCGGCTGGCTGATGACGCCGCCGGTCAAGGGGCCGCATCCGGGCGTCGTATATTTCGGCGGCCGCTCGGAAGAAGTGTCGTGGGTGGCGCGCGACGCGGGCAAGCTGTTCCCCGGCATGGCGGTGCTGGCGGTGAACTATCGCGGCTACGGCGATTCGCACGGCGATCCGGCCGAAACTCATTTCGTCGAGGACGGCCGCATGCTGTTCGACTGGCTCAGCGAACGCCACCACGTCGACCCGAAGCGCATCGCCGTGGTCGGCCGCAGCCTCGGTTCCGGCGTGGCGGTGCAGGTGGCGATGGAGCGCGACGCCAATTCCATCGTGCTGATCACGCCTTACGATTCGATCCTGGCCATCGCCAAGCGCCGGTTCAAGGCGCTGCCGATCGACTACGTGCTGCAGCATAAATTCGAATCGATCAAGTACGCCCACCAGCTGAAGGCGCCGACCTATGTGCTGCGCGCCGCCTTCGACGACGTGGTGCCCCATTCGCATACGGACCTGCTGGTCGAGAAACTGGGCCGGCTGCATGCGGACGAAACCGTGCCCGATTCCGACCACATGAACATCCCCTACCTGGAGGCCACGCAGGACCGCATCGCCAGCTTCCTCAGCGGACGGTTCAGCCAGCCGGCCAGCTGACGGCGCCTTAAAGGTTGACCACGCCAGGCAATCAGGACATGCTGTGGTTTTTCCACCATAGCGGGGTCGGTCATGCGTTTCTCTCCTTTGTTGCTGCTGCTGTGCTGTGCCGGCCTGGCGCAGGCGGCCGCGCCCGCCGTTGTCCGTAGTCTGGCGGTTCAGGGCAAGCAGGGCGATGGCAAGCCGGTGCCCGCAGGCGATATCGTCATGCCGCTGGTGCAGGCCGGCGATCCCTTGGTGTCGGCGAAAATCAACGACAAGCTGTTTCTCTCGCGCTTTGGCGTGCTGGCGCCCAAGCAGGCAGGCAAGTCTGTGGGCGCGGCCGACGGCATCGCCCTTGACGGCATCACCTCCCAATCCTTCAAGATCAGCCGCAACGACGGCCGCATCCTGACCATCGCCTTCGACAGCGAATTCTGCGCCGCCTACTGCGAGAGCTCGCAGACCTACTACAGCTTCGACATGGCCAGCGGGCGGTCGATGGAGGCGGAGGACATGTTCAGCGTGACCGGCATGCGCGATCTGGCGCGGCAGATGCACAAGCAGCGCCTGGCAAGCTATCGCAACGAGGCGGCGCGGCAGAAAACACTGTTGGACGCGCTGCGCAAGAAAAAGAACGCGTCCAAAGACGATATCGACGATCTGGAGCAGCGTGTGGCGTTCAACAGCGATTGCGCCGACGCGGAAAATCAGCCGGATGGCCAGTCCGATGCCGCCTTGCTTGCGGCATTCCAGTCCTATCAGCTGGAGGCGGCCACGCAGAACTACAACGTCAGTGCGCCGCGCTGCTCCAGCCATGCCGAGCGCGCGCTGGACGATGTCGACAGCGTGAGGCTGGCCATTCCCTATGCCGAGCTGTCGCCGCGCCTGAGCCCGTATGGCAAGGCGCTGCTGGTGGGAACGGGGGCGGTGCCGGCTGGCGGCGGCTATTCCGGCCAGGTGCTGCACGGCAGCCTGGGGCCGATGGCGATCACGATGACGCTGAAAAAAGAGAGCGACGGCTCCATTCAGGGGACGTATTTTTACGATAAGTTCCGCCAGCCCATCGCGCTTGATGGCGCCGAGCGTGACGGCAAGCTGACGCTGAACGAGCACAGCGGCGAGAAGGTCAGCGCGACGCTGCAGCTGAGCTGGTCGGAACCCGCCCGCGCGCTGCGCGGCCGCTGGGCCGGCAAGAAGGAGCTGGACGTCAGCGTCGCTCCCTGACGCCGGGCGCGCCGTCGTGCGTCAGGCGCCGTGGCGGGCCAGCGCGCCGCCCGGACCGGTCAGCTCCTTGTGCAGCCGGCGCAAGCCCAGCCACACGCTGCCTATGACTAGCGGCACCGCGATGCCGGTCAGGATGTCCGGATTGACGGGCAGGTTGCTGGCCTTCATGGCCTTGCCCGCATAGCCGATCAGGCCCAGCGTGTAGTAGGAGATCGCCACCGCCGACAAGCCTTCCACCGCCTGTTGCAGGCGCAGCTGCTGTGCCGCGCGCGCGTCCAGCGATTGCAGGATCTTGCGGTTCTGCCGCTCCTGCTCGATGCCGACGCGGGTGCGCAGCAGGTCGTTGCTGCGGGCGATACGCTTGGCCAGCCCTTCCTGCCGCTGCGACACCGAGGTGCAGGTATGCATGGCCGGCGCCAGCCGGCGGCCCATGAATTCGGCCAGCGTCGGAATGCCGGGGATGCGCACTTCACGCAATTCGTGGATGCGCGCCTGCACGAGGCTGAAATACGCTTGCGAGGCGGCGAAACGGTAGCTGTTGTTGACCGACAGCTTCTCCAGCCGCGCCGCCAGGCTGGTGATACGGTGCAGCAGCGTCTGCTCCTCGCGCGCCTCGCCGGGCTGGCCGTCGGGCTGGTCGGCCTGTACCAGCTGGGCGGTCAGGTCGGCCAGTTCGTTCTCGATGCCGTTCAACATAGGCTGGGTGGCCTCGGCCTGCGGCAGGCCCAGCAGCGCCATCATGCGGTAGGTTTCGATCTCCAGCAGGCGCCCGACCAGGCGGCCGGCCTGGAATTCGCGCAGGTTGAGGTCGCGCACGACAAAGCGGCTGAAGCCGTCCGGCTGGATCAGGAAGTCGGTCCACACCTCGGCGCCGCTGCCGACGCTGCTGCCGACCAGCGATTTACCCTGGAACATGTCGCGGATGGCTTCCACCACGCCGCTGTCGTCCGCTTCGCCCTTGCACAGCAGCACGTGCGAGGCGACGATGATCTTGCCGTGCAGGCCGGCCAGCCACTCCTGCGGCACGTGCTGCAGCGGCATGCGCTCGAACGCTTCCACGCAGCCGGTGGCCGGATCGCCGCGCTCGACGAAGGTGTAGGTGGCGAACTCGGTGTGGCACTCCCATTTCAGGCGGAAACGGCCGAAATCATGGAAGAAATAGCGCGCCTGCGGATTGGGCACGGCCACGCCGTAGTGCATGCACAGCTGCTGCAGGATCTGGTGCTGGGTGCTGCGGTGGACTTTTTGGGATGGCTGGTCCTGTTGCACATAGAGCGCGAAATGGGTCAGGCTTTCCGGCGCTTGCAGCTGCAGGAAGGGGCGTGAGTGGATTTCCGCCGACAGCGGTACCCGCATCGGGTGATTCAGCTTGGCGAAATCGGCATTGGCGCGGTAAGCGAGAGACATGACCTTCCCCATAAAGTGTGGAACTTCGATGGTACCGTTAAAAAAGTATCTAAGCGATCACTTTTTCAGCACAAGCGATGCCGCTCACCGGGGAATGGCGATGATCAGCTGCTGGCTGGCGTCCCAGCTGCGGGCCGCCGCGTCGAGCCGGAACACAGTGAACGGCACCATGCCGACGATGTCGCCGTGGCTGTCCCAGTCGATGTCGGCGTAGGCGCCGGCGTAGTCGACGTCCTTGCCGGCTTTGATCTGCGTCAATGCCGCGGCGATGTTTTCCGGCCTCACCTTGTCGCCCGGCGCGTTCATGACGAAGCGCAGGCTGTCGCGCACCATCAGGCCGGTGGGGGTCTTGCTGTTGTTGACCAGGCCGGCGCGTTCGATGGCCAGCGCCATCACCATCGCGATGTCGTAGGTGGGCGCGGTGAAGTCCTGCGGCTCGGCGCCGTACTGGGCGATGTAGCCGGCGCGGAAGGCCTGGTAGGAGCTGTTGCCGTAGGCGCCGATGGTGGCCGCCGCGCCGCGCGCGCCGCCGAGGATCTTGCCGGGATCGGCCAGGTTGTCGATGAAGGTCTGGTTGCCGGCCGCCGTGCCGGGCAGCAGCCACATGGCGTTGCTCTGGAACGGCAGCGCCTCGTTCAGCACATTGGCCGAGATGTCGGCCGCCAGGATGCCGTTCAGGATCACGTCCGGCTTGGTGTCGTAGACTTTTTGCAGGTAGGAGGCGAAGCCGCTTTTCAGGCCGAAGGGTATCGTGACCGTGGCCACCACCTCGCCGCCGATCTGGCGGAAGGCCGGCGAGAACAGGCTGGCCAGGCCGGCGCCGAAGGCATCGCCCTCGTTGACCAGCACCACGGCGCGGCGCTTGCCGGCCTGCCAGGCGACACTGGCCAGCACCGGCGTGGCGTCGACGTCGGAGACGCCGATGCGGTAGACCAGGTCGTTGTCGGCCACGCTGGTCAGCGCCGGCGAGGAGCTCGATTCGGTGAGTATCGGCACGCCCTTGGCCATCGCCTGCGGCAGCAGGTTCAGCACCCGGGTGGAGGTCGAGACGTTGAGCGCGATGACGCCGGCGTCCAGCAGCTGCTGGCCCATGTCCTGCGCCTCCGCGTTGTCGCGCGCGACCAGCGCGATGGCGTTCAGCCGCTTGCCCAGCACGCCGCCGGCGTCGTTGATCTGTTTGGCCGCCAGCAGGAAGGCGTCGCGGGTCGAGGTGCGCCAGCCCACCGAGCCGATGTTGATGGCGTCCGGATCGATCAGTGCCTTGACCGGATTGGCCGGCAGCGGCGTGGTGGCGTCGCGGGTGCCGCCGCCACCGCCGCCGCCGCAGGAGACCAGCATCGCCAGCGCGGCGGCCAGCGCGGACCTAGTAGCGGTATTCATATTGCACTCCATAGCGGCGGCCCAGCGATGGATAGTCGATGCCGCCCACGCCCGGATCGACGTACCGGCTGTTCCACAAATCGCGCACCTGCAGGCGGATGCTGGAGCGGTGGCTGAGGCTCCAGCGCGCGCTCAGCGTGGTATCGGTGTAACTGGATAAATGATATGCCTGGTTTGCCAGCAGCACGTTGGCGGTGGCGGCCGGCCGCGCGCCGACGTAGCGCGTGTCCATGCTGAGCAGGAGCTTTTGCTCCAGCAGGCTGGCGCTGGCGCCGAAGTTGGCGCTGTTGGTGGGGAACAGTTCGCCTTCGCTGCGTTGTGCCAGCGGCGCCAGCGTGTAACGGTTGAGGCCGCGGTCGGTGTTGGCGCGGCTCAGGTTGGCGTAGGCGTTGAACCAGTCCTGCTGGTAGCGCAGTTCCAGCTCGATGCCATTGACCTTGCTGTCGCTGCTGTTGCGCGCCACCAGGTTGAAGAAGGCCTGCTCCAGCGTCACCAGGTCGCTGACCTTGGTGTGGTAGACGGTGAGGGCGCCGTTCCAGTGCGGCGCCGGCGGCGTGCTCAGTTGCAGTTCGATGGTGCGCGCCTTCTGCGGCGCCAGGTCGGGGTTGCCCTTGATGTCGCCCGGCTGCACGGCGCTGCGATACAGCAGCTCGGCCGACGGCGCCTGGAACGCCGTGCCGCTGAGGAGCTTCACGCCCCAATCGCCGGGCAGCGTGCCGACCACGCCGGCGCGCAGCGATTCCTGCTTGCCGTAGACCGAGTGGCGGTCCTGGCGACCGCCGACGATCGCCTGCCACTGGGCCAGCAGCGGGAACTGCCACTGCGCATACAGGCCGGTGTTGCGCAGCGTCTTGCTCGACGGCTGGCTGAGCTGGAAAATGCTGCCGTCGACGAGGCTGTGGCGCTGGAAGGATTCCAGCGTTTCGCGGTCGCGCAGCATGTCGGCGCCCAGCAGCAGGCTAGCTTGCGCGCTCGGTTGCCACAGCCATTCAACGCTGCCGTCGACGGCCTTGTAGCCGAAGTCGCGCACCAGGTAATAGTCCTTGGCGCCGGTCTGCACGCGGTCGCCGTCGCCCGGTTCGCCCTCGCCGTAGCTGACGGCGGCGCGCAACATGTGTTCGTCGTTGAAGCGGTGGTTGGCGTTGAGGCGCAAAAAGCCCTGCTGCAGGTCGACGTGGCTGGGCGGATGCAGCAGCGGATTGAGGCTGGCGAAGACGTTGTCGCTGTCCTGCCTTTGCCAGAAGGCGCTGGCCTGCAGCTCGTCCTGCGCGCCGCTCCAGCCCAGGCGCAGGTAGGCGCTGCGGGGCGCGGCATCGTCGATCGGGGCCCCGCCCAGCGCGCCGTAGCGCTTGTAGTCGGGCGAGATGCGCGGCAGCGCAAGGCCGCTGCGATCGGCCCGCGATGCCTGCACGCCCCAGGCCAGCCAGGCCGGCGCTGCTGCGGCGGTATCGCCGTTGCCGAACTGCGCGCTGCCGCTGGCGGCCAGCACGCTGGCGTCGCGGCCGCCGCCGGACCATTCATGGCCGAGCGCGAGGCGCTGTTCGGTGCCGTCGCGGCGGGTGATGACGTTGACCGCGCCCAGCAGCGCGTCGGCGCCGTACAGCACCGACACCGGCCCGCGCACGATCTCGATGCGCTCGACCATGTTCATCGGGATGAACTCCAGTCCGATCAGCTGCTGCTGTGTGCTGCGGAAGGCGATCGGCTGGCCGTCCAGCAGGATCTTGATGGCGCGGCTGGCCGACTGCGCGCCGGCGTTGATGCCGCGCACGCCGAAGTTGTGATTGAGGCGGTCGTCGCTTTCGATGAATCCGGCCACGTGGGACAGCGCTTCGGCCAGCGTCTGGTAGCCGTAGCGGGCGATGTCGTCGGCCGTGACCAGGGTCACGACGGCCGGCGTGGCGTGCAGCGGGGTGGCGGTCTTGGTGGCGGTGAGCACCTTGACGTTGCGCAGCTGGTCCAGGCTGAGGTCGAACAGGTCGTTGTCGCCGTCGGCGGCCGCGCAGGTCAACGGTAGCAAGGCGCAAGCGGCCACACATGCGGCCAGGCGCCAATGAAGGCGTAGCGGTGCCGCGGACATGCGATGCTGCTCTTTACAGTCGGTCAAAAGAACATCCCTCCGCTGCGATTTTTCACAAAGTATTGCCTAATTCCGACACGATCACAAGCGGCCGGCGCCGGTGTTGCAGACTACGCGCCTACTACGTTGTGTTTCGCGCACAACCGGCTTGCGCCACGCAAAAAAAACTTGCGCCGCGGGCTATTCGGATAGAATCGTGACGTGCTGTAACCATGCGAACATGCGGGTTGCGCTACAAGGAGATGCGTGCACGATGAGACGACTGGGCGCCGCCGAAATCAGGAAGCTGGCCGTGCGGGCTTGCCTGCTGGCTGTCTTGGGTTGTGTTAGCGCTAGCGCCGAACAGGCCATCCCCGAGCAGCAGGTCAAGGCCGCCTACATCCTCAACTTCACCCGCTACGCCATCTGGCCGCCTCCGGCGCTGGCCGATCCGAACGCGCCGCTGGTGGTATGCATGGCCGGCGCCGGCGCGGCCGACGTGGCGCGCCAGCTGCGCAGCCGCGCCGCCGGCAGCCATCCGCTGGAGCTGCGCATCATCAGCCGCATCGAAGAAACCGACGCCTGCCACGCGGTCTACCTCGCCGTGGGAGAGCGCAGCCGCCAGGCCGCCTGGCTGACCCGCCTGCGCGGGCAGGCCGTGCTCACCATCGGCGACTCGTCGTCGTTCCTGGCCGACGGCGGCATCATCAACCTGATGCTGGTCGACGGCAGCATCCGTTTCGAAGTGAACCTGACGGCGGCCAAGCATTCGGGCGTCAGCCTCAATCCGCGCATGCTGGCGCTGGCCGAGCGGGTGGTCGGCGGAGACGCGAAATGAGCGCACTGATGATGCGCTGGCAAGACATGGCGCTGCAGCGCAAGCTGCTGATCGTCTCGCTGGCGACGGCGCTGGCGGCGATGCTGGTGGCGCTGGCGGCGCTGGTCACCTACGACATCAGCGTGGTGCGCACGCGGCTGGTGGCGGACCTGGCCAGCCGCATGGAGCTGGTGTCGGTGAACCTGGACGTGGACCTGAATTTCGGCGACCGCAGCGCGGCCGCCCGCACGCTGTCCGCGCTGCGCGGCACGCCGGACATCGAGAGCGCCTGCCTGTTCGATCCGCTGCACGAAACCTTCGCCAGCTATTCCCGCCGCGCGAGCGGCAGCGATGGCGACGGCAGCGGCGCCGTGCGCTGCACATGGCCGGACGACATGGCGGCGCCGGGCCACAGCTTCCACGGCGACAGCTTGTCGATGCTGGCGCCGGTGCGTTTCCAGCATGAGGTGGTGGGCTACCTGCAGGTCGACTACGCGCTGCCGCCGGTGACCGAGCGCCTGAGCAAATACGGCCTGGTGCTGGTGATGGTGGCGCTGACGCTGCTGATCGGCGGCATGCTGCAGGCGATCGGCTTGCGGCGGCTGGTGACGCAGCCCTTGCTGGCGCTGTCGAAGCTGGCCGACCAGGTCACGCGCGAGCAGCGCTACGATTTGCGCGCGCCGGTCGCTTCGAACGACGAGGTGGGACGGCTGTCGGCCACCTTCAACACCATGCTGGCGACCATCGCCGCGCGCGACGCCGCGCTACGGGTCAGCCAGTCGCTGTTGACCAACATCGCCGACAAGTCGTCGGCCGTGATCTATGTCAAGGATCTGGAGGGCCGCTACCTGATGGTCAACCAGCGCCTGCGCCAGGTGCTGCCGGCGGGTTCGGTGGACCCGATCGGCCACCGCGACGCCGACCTGTTCGACGAGCGGACGGTGGCGGTGATACGCGACGGCGACCGCATGGCGCTGGCGTCGCCGAATTCCTACATCTACGAGGAGGCCGTGCCGAACGCCGAGGGCGAGCTGCGCACCTATATCTCGGAAAAATTCTGCCTGCGCGACGAGGCCGGCAATGTCTGGGCCATGGGCGGCATCTCGACCGATATTTCCGACCGCAAGAAGGGCGAGGTGGAGCTGATCCAGTATCGCGACAAGCTGGAGGAACTGGTGCAGCTGCGCACGGCGCAGATGCAGGAGGCTAACAGGGAGCTGGCTGAATCGCTGGAGACGCTGCGGCGCGCGCAGGATGAGCTGGTGCGCAGCGAGAAGCTGGCGGCGCTGGGATCGTTGGTGGCCGGCGTGGCGCACGAGCTCAATACGCCGATCGGCAACAGCCTGCTGGCCGTCAGCACGCTGATCGACCAGACCCGCGTCTTCAAGCGCATGAGCGAGGAGGGCATCAAGCGCTCGACACTGCAGGCCTACATCGACGACGTGGGCAGCGGCGGCGAGATCGTGCTGCGCAACCTGCATCGCGCGGTCGACCTGGTGTCCAGCTTCAAGCAGGTGGCGGTGGACCGCACCACGTCGCAGTGCCGCGAGTTCCTGCTGTCCGACCTGGCCAACGAGATCCTGCTGGTGCTGGTGCCGACCTTCAAGAAGAGCGGCATCACGGTGCGCCAGGACATTCCGGCGACGATACAGATGCACAGCTATCCCGGCCCGTTCGGCCAGGTGTTGATCAACCTGATCAACAACGGCCTGACGCACGCCTTCGAAGGCCGCGCCGACGGCGAGATCTTGGTGTCGGCCCGCGCGCTCGAGGACGAGCGGGTGCAGGTGGTCGTCAGCGACAACGGCGCCGGCATCGCGCCGGAAAACATGAGCCGCATCTACGATCCGTTCTTCACCACCAAGCTGGGACGGGGCGGTTCGGGGCTGGGGCTGAACATCGTCTACAACATCGTCTACGGCCTCCTGCGCGGCAAGATCGAAGTCGAGAGCGCGCTGGGACAAGGCACCCGCTTCATCCTGACCTTGCCCGTCACGAGCTGACCGGCAAGGCGTTCGCGCACGGCCTGCCGTTCAGGTGGCAGGCCAGGTTGGCGAAGGTGACGGCGGCGATCTCGCGCATCGCCTCCACCGTGAAGAAGCCCTGGTGGCCGGTGACCAGCACATTGGGGAAGGTCATCAGCCGCTGGAACAGGTCGTCGGCGATGATGTCGCTGGAGTGGTCGTGGAAGAACAGGCTGGCCTCCTGCTCGTAGACGTCGATCGCCAGCGCGCCCAGGTGGCGCGACTTCAGCGCCTCGATGACGGCGGCGGTGTCGATCAAGCCGCCGCGCGAGGTGTTGACCAGCATCGCGCCGCGCTTCATGCGCGCCAGGTTGGCTGCGTCGATCATGTGGCGGGTGGCGTCCATCAGCGGGCAATGCAGCGAGACGATGTCCGATGCGGCCAGCAGCTCGTCGAGGCCGACGCGCGCGGCCAGACCGTCCAGCTGCGGCGACGGCGAGGGATCGCTCACCAGCACCCTGCAGCCCATGCCGTTGAAGATGCGCGCGGCGGCCGTGCCGATCTGGCCGGCGCCGACGATGCCGACGGTCTTGCCGTGCAGCGTCATGCCCAGCAGGCCATCCAGCGCGAAGTTGCCTTCGCGGACGCGCGCGTAGGCGCGGTGCGTGTTACGGTTGAGCGTCATCACCAGCGCCAGCGCGTGTTCGGCCACCGCTTCCGGCGCGTAGGCCGGCACCCGCGCCATGAACAGGCCGAGGCGGGCGCCGGCGCCCAGGTCGACGTTGTTGAAGCCGGCGCAGCGCAGCAGCACGGCGCGCACGCCCAGCGCATGCAGCGCCTCCAGCACCGGCGCATCCAGCACGTCGTTGACGAACACGCAGACGGCGCCGCAACCTTGCGCCAGCGCCACCGTATCCAGGGTCAGCGGATCGGAGAAGTAAACCGTTTCCGCCGCCGGCGGGCACGCTTCGTCGAGGAAGCGGCGGTCGTAGGGCTGGGCGCTGTAGACGGCGATCTTCATGCCGGCAGGTCCGGCACCCACAGCAGCAGGTCGGTGACGCCGATGTCGACGCCCGCCTGCGACAGCAGCGTGGTGATCTGGCCGCGGTGGTGGGTCTGGTGGTTGAAGAAGTGCTGCACCACGCTGCCGAAGTGCTTGCGATACAAGTCGCCCTTGGTGCTGCGGTACTCGAGGGTTTGCGCCAGGTCGTGCGCCTCCACCTGCGCCGCCCATTGCGTGATGATGGCGTCCAGCCGCAGGCGGTGTTCGTGCAGCGGCGGCAGGTCGTCGCCGAAGGTGTGCGTCAGGCCGGACGGCTGCGGCATGTCCAGCATCGGCGCCAGCGCGGTGAATTTCGGCGAGTGGGCGGCGAAACGCTTGAGCCAGATGGTATCGCCCGCCAGCAGGTGGTTCATGGTGCCGAGGATGGAGCCGAAGAAGGCCTTGCGGTCGGCGGCCAGCTCGGCGTGCGGCAGCCTGGCCGCGGCGGCGTACAGCTTCTCGTTCATCGAGGCGTTGTACGCCGCCATCAGCATGGTGAGGTCTGGAGTATTCATGACCCCATTATATGCCCAAGCCTAGTGCAGCTTCACCGGCGGCAGGATGCGTGCGCGCAGCCAGTCGGCCAGAGCCTGAGTCGCCACCCGCAGCGTGCCGTGCAGCGACAGCATATGCTTCTGGTACATCAGCCGGTACAGCAGGCCGGCGACGGCGCCGCCGACGCGCACGCTCTTGCCGGTGACCGCGCCCGTCAGCACGCCGACCGCCGATTGCGGCCCGAGCGACACCAGCGAACCATAGTCGTGGTAGCGGAAGTGCGGTCGCGGCGTGCCGTTGCGGCGCGTCAGCAGCTCGGCCAGGAACATCGCCTGCTGATGGGCGACCTGGGCGCGCGGCGGCGCCGCGCCCTTGACCGGGCAGGTGTAGCTGGCGCAATCGCCGAAGGCGTAGATCTGGCTGTCGTTGGCCGAGCACAGGCTGGCGTCGACGACGATCTGCTTCAGGTGGTTGACCTGCAGGCCGAAGGTGGCGCACAGCTGCGGCGCCTCGACGCCGGCCGCCCACAAGGTCAGGTCGGCGCGGTGCACGGCGCCGGTGGCGTCGATGACGGCGTCCTGCGTCACTTCGGCGACGGTGGTGCCGGTCAGCACCTCGATGCCGAGCGAGCGCAGGTGACGCGCGGCGCGCTGCGACTGCTGCGGATGCAATTGCGGCAGCAGGTATTGGCCGCGCTCGATGACACTGATGCGGATGTCGCGGTCCGGGTCCAGCGCGTGCACCTTGTACGCTGCCAGCGCGCGGGCGCTGGTGCTCAACTCGGCCGCCAGCTCGACGCCGGTGGCGCCGCCGCCGATGATCGCCACGTCCACCTGCGTGCCCTGTTCGCCGGCCTTGATGCAGGCTTCGTTGAAGCGGCGGCGGAACGCTTCGGCATCGGCCACGCTGTCGAGCGTGAGCGCGTGTCCGGCGGCGCCGGGCACGTTGTAGAAATTGGTCACCGAGCCCAGTGCCAGCACCAGCTTGTCGTAGGCGATGGTGCGGCAGGCGCCGTCGCTGCCCTTGCCGTGGCGGGGCGCCAGCGTGATGGTCTGGTGCGCGCGGTCCAGGCACAATACTTCGCCTTGCACGAATTCGAAGTCGTGCTCCAGCGCCTGCGCCGGGAAGGCCAGCTCCACCACTTGCGGGTCGCATTTGCCGGAAGCGACCGTGTGCAGCAGGGGCTTCCAGAAGTGGCCGTGTGAGCGGTCCACCAGCACCACGCGGGCGCGCTTGGCGCTGCCGAGTGTATCTCCAAGGCGGGTGGCGAGTTCGAGTCCGCCCGCACCTCCGCCTACGATGACGATGGTTTCCATGATGCCTCCAGACGAGTGTAAAAAACTGTGCGCAGCTTGCCGCTGCTGTCTATCCTATGCGGCCAGCACGTCCCGCTGGTGCTGGTCCGGCGTGTAGGGACTGGAATGCAGTTCGCGCAAGGCGTCAAACGTGATGAACTGGCGTGGACGCACGACGTCGTTGCCGTAAGGGGCGACGGAGACGGTCCACAGGCCGGCTTCCTCGGCGGCGCGCAGGCCGGGCACGGCGGTGTCGATGGCGATCGCGTCCTGCGGCGCCACGCCCATCGCGTGCAGCGCGCGGGCATAGGGGCCGGTGCCGGACGGGCCGTCGAAATTGGCGCCGCCGGTCACCACCGTGAACAGGCTGTTGACGTCGGCGCCGAAGCAGTTGGCCAGCAGCGCGGACGTGGCGGGGGCGGGCAGGTCGGTCAGCACGCAGACTTTGCAGCCGGCGTTGAGCGCGTCGTCGATCAGGGCCAGCGCGGCCGGCAGCGCTTGCGGCGGCCGGGCGCTGATCGTCTGGTGGAACTGGCGGTGCTTGTCGGCAAACAGCTCGGCGACGCGCTGCTTGTCGCGCGACAACAGCTCGCAGGCGATGGCGGAACCGATGGCGCGGGCGTAGCCGTGGGTGGCGGCGGCGCTGCGCAGCGCCGGCAAGGTCCAGCGTACGGACAGCCCGGCGTTGGCGAATGCCGCGTTGCACGCGGCCAGGTGCAGCGCTTCGGTGTCGAACAGTACGCCGTCCAGGCCCAGGAAGATCACGTCGATGCTCATGTCGGTCTCGCTTAAAACGATATCAGATGATTATGAATATAGAGGTAGAATGAACAAAAGAAAAATTAAACATATTCGATAATCGATAAGGAATGGCTTATGTATCATGCGAGTTTTCGCCAGCTGCAGTCGTTGGTGCTGGTGGCGCGGCACGAGAGCGTGTCGCGTGCGGCCGACGCGCTGCACGTCACGCAGCCCGCGGTATCGTTGCAAATCCGCACACTGGAGGAGATCGCCGGCATCGCGCTGACGCGCAAGGTCGGCCGCAACATCCAGCTGACGGCGGCGGGCGAGGTGATGGTGGAATTTTCCGAGCGCATCCTGCGGCTGTGGGAGCAGGCCGGCGACGAGCTGGCCGCGCTGCAGGGCGTCACCAGCGGTACGCTGCGCATTGGCGCGGTCACCACGGCGGAACATTTGTTGCCGCCGTTGCTGGTGCCGTTTACGATGGAACGTCCGGACGTGCGGTTGAAACTGCAGGTAGGCAACCGCGCCGAGATCGTGCAGATGCTGGCGCGGCACGAGATCGAGCTGGCCATCATGGGCACGCCGCCGCGCGAGCTGCGCACCAACGCGGCCAAGTTCGCGCGGCACCCGATGGCGTTTGTCGCCAGTCCCGCGCATCCGCTGATGAAGAAGAAAAAGATCACGCTCAACGACGTGATGGCGGCCAACCTGCTGGTGCGCGAACGCGGCTCCGGTACCCGTACCGCCGTCGAGCGTCTGCTGCGCGACGCCGGCCACCCGCTGGAGTTCGGCTCCGAGGTGTCGAGCAACGAGGCGATCAAGCGCATGGTGTCTGCCGGGCTGGGGCTGGGCTTCCTGTCGGTGCACGCCTGCGGACTGGAATTCGAGGCCGGCCTGCTGGCGATCCTGCCGATGCAGGAAAACCCGGTGGAGGCGGATTGGCATATCATGCACCTGACCGACCAGCCCATCCCCAAGGTGGCGGCGTCGTTCCAGGATTTCGTCATCGAGAATGGCCAGGACCTGGTGCGGCGCGAGCTGGAGGGCTTTTACAAACTGCTGGGCCGCCAGCGCAAGGGAAAACAGTGACAGACCGGGAGGATTCCAGCGACATCGCCATCTGGCACGCGCCCGAACTGAAGGCGGAGTTGTTGCGCGGGCGCTTCGTGGATTTCAGCTACGACGTGCACACGCATGAAACGGCATGCTTTGCGCTGCTGACGCATGGCGCGATCCGCATCCGCATGCGCGGCAGCGAGTTCGTGGCGCGGCAGGGGGACCTGTATGCCATAGATGCCGATGAAGCGCATGCCGGCTGGCCGGTGGATGACGGCGGCTGGCGGCAGCGCACGCTCTATGTCGACATGCTGCATTTGCGCCGCCTCGCCGGCGAGGAGCATGCCGCGCATGCCCGCCCGTTGGCCGGGCCCATCATCCGCGACGCCGGCCTGGCCGACGCGCTCTACACCATGCACCGCTGTTCGCAGGAGCAGGGGCCCGCGCTGTTGCGCGACCAGGCTTACCTTAACTTTGCTGCCGGATTGACTGGCCGCTACCTGCATCATGCGGTGACGCCGCCGGACGCCGGCGCGGAGCGGGCGGCGGTCCGCAGCGCGCGCGAATTCCTCGATCAGCATCTGGATGACCAGGTCAGCCTGGAGGATATCGCCGCCGCTGCCGGCCTGCCGGCGTTCCAACTGTTCCGCGCCTTCGAACGCGCGCTGGGCATGACGCCTCATGCATATCAGCGCCAGGCCCGGGTGCGGCTGGCGATACAGCTGATCCGGCGCGGCCATGCGCTGGTGGAGGCAGGCGTCATGTCGGGCTTTTCCGACCAGGCCCACCTGACGCGCTGGTTCCGCCGTTTCATGGGCGTCACGCCGGGCCAGTATCAGCGCGCTGTGCTGGGCAAGGCCGCCCGCTAGGGGCGCCGGCTATTTCAGCAGGCCCAGGTTGGCGACGATCTTGCCGACAGCTTTTTTCTCGCCCAGCAGCGCGACACCCACATACGACAGATCGTCCGTCGGCACCGCCAGCACCGCGGTTTGAAACGCCGCATAGTCGGTCGTCTGCTGGCCTTGCGTGGGGAAATCGACCACGTCGCAGCCGGCGGCGATGCCTTTGCCGCGTATCGCCGCCAGCTCGCCGGTGCCGGCGGCCAGCACGGCTATTCCTATGGGTATCAAGCCCGGATGCGGGAAGCCGGAGGCGTCGACCAGCGCGCCGCCGACCAGCCACGGGTGGCGTTGGCCCATCGTCAAGGCCAGTACGGCGGCCGCGTTTGCGGCGCGACCCGCGGCCAGGTCGCTGTTCACTATCACCACGCAGCGCGGGGTTGCGATTGCTGTTTCCATGCTTGCTCCAGTTGGGTTAAAACCTCATCGTTTCATGTAGCGCCGCGCCTGTCTTGAACGCTATTGCACGCTCGTATCGGCGAAACGACCAGTACACCACTAACAACTGTTTGTAAAAGTGTACTGGTGCAGTATCGTGCGCTTTCACTACAATGAATATTAATGCCCATCACCGGATATTCTTATGTCGCTCGATCTGCTGTTTCCGCTGTGCACCTTTGCCGCCATCAGTTCCATCACGCCCGGACCGAACAACGCGATGATATTGGCGTCCGGTCTGAACTACGGCTTTGCCCGCTCGCTGCCGCACCTGTTCGGCATATCCTGCGGCTTCACCTTCATGATCTTCGCCACCGGCATGGGGCTGCACGCGGTGTTCGAACAGGCGCCGATGCTGCAGGTGATCCTCAAGTACGCCGGCGCGGTGTATCTGCTGTGGCTGGCATGGAAGCTGGCCCATGCGGCGCCGATGAGCGCCGAGCAGGCCGCCATCTCCAAGCCGATGAGCTTTCTTGGCGCGGCGGCCTTCCAGTGGGTCAATCCCAAGGGCTGGGTGATGGCGGTCAGCGCGCTGACCACCTATCTGCCGCCCGGCTTCAAGGTGGGCGACGTGGCGCTGCTGGCCGGCGTGTTCGGCGTGATCGGCATCTTCTGCGTCGGTTCGTGGGCGATGTTCGGCGTGGCGATGCGTCGCGTGCTGCAGGACGCGCGCTCGGTGCGGATCTTTAATGTGGTGATGGCGCTGGCGCTGGTGGCTACTTTGTATCCTATCCTGATAACATAGGGTTTTAGCGGATAACGAGGAGTGCCGATGTATCGCCGAATTTTTGCCGGGCTGCTGCTGTCCGGCGTCGCCATGTTTGCCGGCGCCGCCACCTTGCCATCGGACCTGATGCGTCCGACGCCTGCCCTGGCTGTGCGCGGCTATGCGGAGCGCTGGATGTTCAGCATCGAGATCGAATCGGACGATGGTGCCGGCATTGAACGCTGCGGCAAGATTCTCGCCGCGCGCGGCCTGCTGCAGACGCTGTCGAAAACCGCTAGTTCGGCCGATCCGGTACTGCATTTCAAGGTGACGGCCAGCAAGGAGTATGCGCAGGCCGACAGCGAAGCGGACGATGCGCTGTCCGCCGTGCAGCATGCGAACTGCCCCGGCAAGCTGACGTGGACGGTGGCGTCGAAGCTGGTGCCTGCCTTGCAGCAGCCAGTCAAATAAAGGCCCCGTTCAGATGACGCGGGGTTGCCGCAGCGCGTGCAGCTGCCTGCGTATTTCAGCGGGATCGACACTGCGCTGGGAATGTATCGCCCGCAAGTAGCCGCGCGCGAAATCGACGCCGGCGGCCGCCCCGTTCGGCGCCTCGGCCAATTCCTGCAGCATGCGGTCTGCCACGACCAGGTCGTTATGCTGCCCCAGTTCATCCTGCAGCGTCGACAGGGTTTTCAGATAGTCGCGCACCGCCTTGCCGCGATACAGCGTGTGGAAGAATTCCATCGCGTAGCGGGCGCGCTTGGCCGCGATGCGCGTGCGGTGGATGGTCGTGGCGTCGCTGTCGTCCATCCGCTTGGCCCGCTTCAGCAATTTCTGGTGCAGGCGCTGGATCGTCCATTGCGCGAAATCGTCGGCGGGTGCTTGCAGGCCGGGCTCGGAGGCCTGCTGCTGCATCCACAAGCCCAGCGCCAACAGCAGGCGCGAATAGCGTGCCGACAGCAGCGCCTGCGCCGCGCGCTGGCGCGCCGTGCGCGCGGCGTCGAGCGCCAGCGCCTGCAGGTCCAGCAAGCCGCCTTTGCCGCCCGGCGTCGCCTGCACCTGGCCCAGCGTGGAGGTCAGCAGCACATCCCAGTCGCGTGCCGCACCCAGCTGCATGCCCAGCCAGCCGATGTCGTCCAGCAGCCCCGGCGGGCACGGCGCGACCGGATCGAACAGCTTCAGCGCCGAGCGCAGGCGGCGCACGCCGACCCGCATCTGGTGCAGCGTCTCGGCATCGTCGCCCTCGATGACGGCATTCTCGTTGTGCTGGATGTGCTGCAGGCAATTGCCCAGCACGGCCTGCAGCGCGTCGGAGACGGTGGCGCCGGCGTCCAGCTGCACGGGCTTGGCGCGATAGGGCACGGTGCCGGTCTGCCGGCACAGCGTGTAGCCCCGCTCCGCCTTGTTGGTGTTGCTGACGCGCACAGGAATTTGCTCCTGCAGCTGCAGCGCGAACGAGAACAGGCTGGCGGGATCGCCGTCCTTGAGTTCCAGTTCGATCTCGTTGACCGGCACCTGATGGCCGTGGCGCTCGATGCGGCCGTGGTCGAGCACCATTTCGATATGGCTGCCGTCGACGTCCAGGTCCCACACGTGGCGTTCCACCGTCACGACGAACAGCGGTTCCAGCCGCTGTTTCAGGTCGTCGGAATCCAGCAGCGCCTGCCATTGCCCGTCCTCGCCGATCAGCTTGCGCAGCTTGCCCAGACGCGGCCACGGCCGGTCCACCGGGCCTTCCCATTCATTGCGCCGGTGCAGGCCGCTTTGCACGCTGCCGCCGGCCTTCATGGTTTGCGTCCACGAACCGTCGGCCTTGCGCACGCGCAGGCCGGCGCCGTGGCGCATCAGGTGCAGGTCCGGCGTATCGAAATAGCGGGCCGACAGTTGCTGGGTGCGCGGCTGCGCGCGCGCGTGGGCGGCCACCAGCGGATGCTTGAGTAGTTTGTCGTTGTCTGCCGGGGACAGCAGAAGTTTGAGTTCGACTTCCATCGTTTCAGTGTAGATGAAGTAGGACGCGCGCAGCGCACCTTATCTTTGGCGCAAAACCTGTTCCCATGCGGGCGTGGCGGCGCGCCAGAATTCCTCGATGTTGCCGGCGCGGATGTCCATGCCGAGGAAACGCGCAGCCGGCAGCATGGCGTCCTGCAACAGCTGTTGCGGCGCGGCGCCGTTGTCGAAGGCTTGCGCGCCGGTCTGCTTGGACAGTTTTTCGCCGAACTCGTTGACCACCACCGGCACGTGCAGATAGGTCGGCCGCGGCAGGCCAAGCACTTGCTGCAGGTACAGCTGGCGCGGGGTGGAATCGAGCAGGTCGGCGCCGCGCACGATGTCGGTGATGCCTTGCGCGCCGTCGTCCACCACCACCGCCAGCTGATAGGCCCAGAAACCGTCGGCGCGCTTGATGACGAAGTCGCCGACATCGTCGGTCAGGTCCTGGCTGACATGACCGGCCCAGCGGTCGTCGAAGCTGACGACGCAGTGCGGTTGCCGCGGCACCTTCAGGCGCAGCGCGCGGGCGCTCTTGCCCGGGGCCAGGCCGTGGCGGCAGGTGCCGGGATAGATCAGCGCTTGCGCCTGGCGTCCGCTCAGGCTCAGTTGCGAATCGGCGATTTCCTTGCGCGAGCAGCCGCAGGGATAAACCAGGTCGCCCAGTTGCAGCAAGGCCTGTTGGTACAAATCGGTGCGGCGGCTTTGCCAGGTGACGTCGCCATCCCATTGCATGCCGCAGCGCCGCAGCGAGGCCAGGATGTGCTCGTCGGCGCCGGGCACGTTGCGGTCGCCGTCGACGTCTTCGATGCGCACCAGCCACTGGCCGTGGTGCACCTTGGCGTCCAGGTAGCTGGCCATGGCCGCCACCAGCGAGCCGATGTGCAGGGGGCCGGTGGGCGAGGGCGCGAAGCGGCCGATGTAGGGGGAGCGGTCTGTCATGCCGCCATTTTAGCGCGGCGATCGCATACAATGTGCGCGCGGCAATTTAACGGACCGCGCCCATCCCTTACCTATCCAGGAAATCATGCAAAAAATGACTCCATCCTTTGTTGCCTCCGCCTTGGCCATAAGCCTGGCGCTGGCATTCCCTGTCCACGCCGCGAAAAACGCCGCCACCGTGCAGGAAGCGCCGCTGCGCGCGCACCTTGCCTTCCTTTCCAGCGACGTGCTGGAAGGCCGTGGCACCGGCCAGCGCGGCGCCGACCTGACCGTTGCCTATCTGGAAACGCAGGCGCTGGCGCTGGGCTTGAAGCCGGGCAATGGCGACAGTTATCGCCAGTCGGTGCAGATCGCCGGCGTCAAGACGCAGCCGGCCGAGAGCACGCTGAAACTGGAAGCGGGCGGCCAGGCGCTGCCGATCAGCTTTGGCAAGGACTGGGTGTTCGCGCCCGGCGATGCGACCGCCGCGCACAGCTTCAACGCGGATCTGGTGTTCGTCGGCTACGGCATCACCGCGCCGGACGAGCAGTGGAACGATTACAAGGGCATGGACCTCAAGGGCAAGATCCTGGTCATGATGGTCAACGACCCGCAGCCCACCGCCGAGCAGCCGAAGCGCTTCAACGGCAAGGGCCTGACCTACTACGGCCGCTGGACCTACAAGTTCGAGGAAGCCAAGCGCCAGGGCGCCGCCGGCGTGCTGCTGATCCACACCACGCCGAGCGCGTCGTACGGCTGGAGCGTGATCCAGAACAGCTGGTCGGGCGTGGAGCGCTTCCAGCTGGCGGCGGGCACGCTGGGCACCGAGCTGCAGGGCTGGATGACCGACGATACCGCCCGCGCGCTGTTCAAGGCCGCAGGCCAGGACCTGGACGCGCTGCGCGCCGCCGCCGAAAGCAAGGACTTCAAGCCGGTGCCGCTGGCCGCCAGGCTGAGTGGCGAGATGAAGGCGGCTGTGCGCAAGGTCGAGCAGTTCAACATCGCCGCCGTGGTGCCGGGTACGGATGCAAAGCTGAAGGATGAGGTAGTGATCTACAGCGCGCACTGGGATCACCTGGGCAAGCAGGGGGATAGTGGAGACACGATCTTCAACGGCGCGGTCGACAACGCCTCCGGTTCGGCCGCCTTGCTGGCGATGGCGCAGGAAGCCGTGCGCGCGCCGGCCAAACGCAGCCAGATGTTCCTGTGGGTGGCCGCTGAAGAGCAGGGTCTGCTGGGCAGCGCCGCGTACTCCGCGTCGCCGCTGTGGCCGCTGGCTAAGACCGCCGCCAACCTGAACCTGGATAGCCTGAACTTCGTCGGTGCAACGCGCGACATCGGCACGCAGGGCAGCGAGCGCACCGAGTTGGGCAAGCTGGCCGAGACGGCCGCCAAGGCAATGGGCATGCACATCGCCGAGGCGGAACCGGACCTGGCGGGCGGTTACTTCCGCAGCGATCACTTCAACTTCGCCAAGAATGGCGTGCCGGCGTTCTCGATCGAATCGGGCCGCGAGTACATCAAGGATCCGGCCGGCTCGAAAGCCAAGGCCGACGCGTACGACAAGCGCTACCACCAGGTCAGCGACGAGTACGATGCGGGCTGGGATCTGTCGGGCATGGTGCAGACGGCGCAATACACGCTCAACCTGGGCCGCCTGATCGCCAACGGCGCCAAGCTGCCCGAATGGAAAGCCGGCGACGCCTTCGCCAAGCCGCGCAACTTGAAGTAAGCCAACTCCGGGGTCAGATCCGACATTTGGACACTAGCTCTGCCGTAATCGCCATTACGGCAGAGCTAGTGTCCAAATGTCGGATCTGACCCCGGATTTTTTAGTGATGGAAGGCCATCGTGATGGTGGTGCCGGTCAGGTCTATGCCCTTGATCGAGATGCTGCCGAAGCTGGCGCCTTCCGTGCCCTTCACGCGGATGTTGTTGAAGTTGATCTCGCCGATCGACGACGGCATGCTCAGCGTCAGCGAGCCGTCCTTGTTGATCGTCGCCGAGGCCTTGCTCGGGTCGTAGACGACGTTCTTCATGCTGGTGTCCGCCTCCAGGAAACCCAGTATCGGATTGACCAGCTTGGCCATGTCGCCGACCACTTCCAGCCCGTTGTTCCTGGCCTGCTTGACGGCGGTCACCAGTTCGTCGCTGAGGCCTTGCGCCGAGGTCTCGCCCAGTTCTTCTTCGCTGAGTGCCTGCAGGCCGGAGCGCTCGCTGATCTGCAAGCCCTGCTGGTCCTTGCTGAGGATGATGGGCGTGCCGATCGCCAGCGACGGCAGCGCCTGCGCCGCGTAGGTCTCCATCGGCGCCAGCAGCGAGGTGGCGATCGCCGCCGCCATCCGCAGGCGGCGTTGCTTGCGCAGCGCCTGCTCGATGTGCTGCTGCGAGATCAGGTTCAGCTCGGCGAAAATGTCGCCCAGCCGCTGGCCGGTGGCGCGCTGCAGCTCGATCGCGCTGGCCAGTTGTTCTTCGGTAATCAGCTTCTGCTTGACCAGCAGCTGACCCAGCATCGACTTGCTTTGATTATTCGATAACCATCCCATCGCCATCTCCCTCGTTGTTGTTTATGCCGACTTGCGCGGCGTGGTGGCGTTCATCGATTCCGGCTCCGGTCCCGGCTGGTGCGCCAGATGCTGGATGTCCGACGGCGCCATGCCGAACCAGCGTTTGCAGGCGCGGTAGAAGGCGCTCGGCTCGGAGAAGCCCAGCTGGAAACTGAGCATCTTCAGCGACAGCTCGCCGCAACTGAGCGACTGCCGCGCCAGCTCGCGCCGGGTGTCGTCGACCAGGTTGGTGAAGCTGGTGCCTTCCTCGGCCAGCCGCCGCTGCAAGGTGCGCTCGCTCATCATCAGCTGGGCGGCGACGTCGTCGCGGTGCGGCGGGCCTTTCGGCAGCAGGCTCGCCAGCAGGCCCTGCACCTTGGCGCTGAAGGTCGGCGGTTCGGCGCGCGCCAGCGAGGCCAGCACGCGCTCGCCGCTGCCCGGCATCAGCGGCGGGTTGGCCGGCAGCGCCATCACCAGGTCGGTGTCGGAAAACTCCATGACGTTGTGCGGCATCGAGAACTTGACCGGGCAACCGAAGGTTTCGCGGTACACGTGGGCGTTGGCCGGTTCGGGGAAGGTGTATTCGACCACCACCGGCGCGATGTCGTCGCGGCCGGCGGCGCAGCGCAGCGAGCGCAGCAGTACGCACCAGACAAAGTCGTAGCGCTGCTGCGGCACGTCGCGCCGCGCGCCCGGCAGCAACAGGCCGACGCGGGTGTGGCCGTGGCAGCGCTCGATCGAGCTTTGCACCGTCGGCGACACCAGCATGATGTGGCCCATCACGCCCAGCCAGCCGAGCCGGTGCGGCGACGAGATCTTCAGGCCGATCAGCGGATCGCCCGATTTTTCCACCACCAGCTCCCACAGGTGGCTCAGTTTGTCGGACAGGGTCAGCGCGTCGCAGGCGAGGCCGTCTCCTTCGTCCAGTCCGGCTTGCGCGAACAGCGCTTCCGCTTCCACGCCGGAATGGGTCAGGCGCGATTTGACGCCGCGCACCAGATGCAGGGCGGAGGAGTAAGTCATGGCGTGACCGCGGTGCGCAGGCGCAGGCCGATTTTTTCTTTCAGGCCTTGCAGTTTGGGATCGATGACCGAGCGGGTGTCGGCGGCCACGCCTTCACCCAGGGTCTTTTGCATTTCCGGCAGCATGGCCTCGAATTTTTTCTTGACCGGCGATTCGAGGATGGCGATCAGCTGCTTCAGCTCGTCCTCGGTGTAGCGCTCGGCCAGCAGCGGAGCGATGGTGGTCGGGATCAGCTTGTCGGCGCTGCCCTTGGTGATCGGCGTGGCCTCGGCCATGAACTGCTTGGCTTCGCCGACGATGTCGTTCATCGCGGCGTCGCGCTTCTCCGGCGCGGCGCGGCCCTGCAGCATGGCGCGCGCCTGCTGCACCGCGTCGCCCACCGGCACTTGCAGCATCGATTGGCCGATGTTGTCCGGGTTCCACAGCTTGAGGACCTGGTCGACCAGTGCCTGCTTGGCCGGCGATACCGGCGCCGTCGCCGCCTGGGCGCCGGCGCAGGCCGCGCCCAGGGCCAGCAGCAGCAAACCGCGTTTGTACAGAGTATTCGTCGATGTCATGTTTTTGCTCCTCAAAAAATCAGAAACGCTTGTTGATCTCAAAACCGAAATAGCGCACGTGGATGTCGCCCTGGACGTTCTGGCCGGCATACGGGTTGTAGATGATGTTCAGGAAATTGCTGCAGTTCATATTGCAATCGGTGTTGGCCGGCGTGTTGAATTTGCCCGTCATGTAGGAGCCGGTCACGCTGATCTCGGTGTTCTTGTTGAGCTTGAAGCTCAGGCCGGCGCTCAGCAGCTTGGTGTTGGGCAGCGGCGCCAGCAAGTCGATCTTGTCGGCCGGTACCGAGGACTTGCGCGGCTCGAAGCCGAAGCGCAGCGCCAGCCGCTCCATCGGATACAACTGCAGGCCGTAGGCGAAGTTGACCACGCTCTTGTAGCCGCGCGGGATCACCAGCCGGGTCGAATCCGGGATGCCGTACAGCCGCGCCACTTCCAGCAGCTTGATGCTTTGGTCGAACTGGAAGCGCAGCGCGTCCCAGTCGCTCCAGCGGGCGTAGCTGGCGTCGACGTTCAGCTGGGCAAAATGCACCGGCCGCAGCTTGATGCCGAGCTGCACGTGGGAGGGGAAGGGGATGATCGCGCTCATATTGCCCCGCTGCGTGGCTGGAATCGAGCTCGGGAAGCCCAGCACGGCGCCGGCGATCGGTCCCAGCAGCGAGGCGTTCAGGCCCTTGACGAAGTTGCGCAGCATCGGCTCGGTGTCGAACACATAGGTGCCGGTGTAGTGCGTCTTCGAGCCGCCCTGGTAGACCGCGCCCAGCCCCAGCCACGGCGCCGGTTCCCACAGCACGCCGAGGTTGATGGTCGGATCGACCGGCGCCGTCAGTTCCAGCCGCATGTTGGCGGCCTTCTTGAACGGGCTGACCATGCCGTCCTTGCCGCCGCCGCACACGCCGAAGCCGAACACGTCGATGATGTTGCCGCCGTTTTCCGGGCACCAGCCTTTTTGCAATTGGCCGAACACGCCCAGCAGCTCGTTGGGGAAGCGCATATTGGTGTCGACCACGAAGGCGGCGTGGGCGATCGGCACCGAGACGCCGAAGCGCAAGGTGTCCGAATACTTGTAGCCGATCGACGGCGACAGGTAGACCAGCCGCTGGATCTGCTCCTGCCGGCCCTGGTACTGGCCGGGATCGTTGGGATCGGTGGTGCGGTCCAGGCTCATCGCCTGCGACATATAGCTGTCGGTGGCGAAGGTCCACGGCGAGCCGGCCTTGTTCCAGTACATGCCGATGCCGGGCACGGCCACCGCCGGCAGGCGCCAGCCAGGCATGCCGTAGCCGGGCACGTACATCACCTGGCGCACCGGGCCGGTGCGGGTGTTGGAGATCGGATCCTCGGTCCAGCCGCCGATGTCGAAGTTCGGTCCCGGCGTGAAGGCGGCCGAGGTGCGGATCGAGGCGACGAAGTTGTGGATGCTCTCGCCGTCGCCGCTCAGCCGCGCCAGGCCGGCCGGGTTGAAGTGGATCGACGCGATGCCGGGCGGATCGGCCGTCACGGCGTTGCCGAGCGACATGGCGACCACGCTGGTGGTCAGGTTTTCGGTCAGCGCGGCGTGGACGGAAAGCGGACACAGCGCGGCACACGCGCCGGCAACCGCTGCAGCCATGGCCGTGGCGCGCCTCCGCATGAGGACGTTGCTGTGCATGGTCATATCAGAAATTCAGCGGCAGGTTCATGCCGATGGTGAATTGCGGCGAGTCCGGCGTCAGGCCGATGCCGACCGAGACGTTGACGGTGGTCTTGGGCGATACGCGGTAGCCCAGGCCCATGTTGAGGATGCTCGACGTCTGCATATGGGTCTTGGCTTCCAGGCCGTCGGCAAAGCGCAGCTTCGAGCCGGCCGAGATCGCCTCCTGGAAGGAGATCGTGGTGGAAATGCCGTAGGACAGCGCATACGCGAAGCCCATGCCGAAGCCGACCGAGTTGCCGGGCTGAACGCGGGTCAGGATGCGGGTGCCGTTGACCTGGTACAGATGCTTGGCCGGCAGGCTGGCGGTGAAGTTGAGCGAGCCGAACAGTGCGACCGGGTCGACGATCTTGTTGACGTTGAGGCCGGCCGAGAAGGCGCCGACGCCGCTGCCGGTGGCCTCGCCGCTGCCGGCGATGATCTTGAACGGGCTGCGGCCGGTCGGCAGGCGGGCATTGGTGGTGACGGTCAGGTTGGGCGTGTCGCGGCGCGCCTCGAATGGCTGCCAGCGGGCACCCAGGCTGAGGTCGCCCAGCGAGTTGGAGATGCCGTTCGACAGGTTGTTGTCCGAGTAGCGCGAGATCAGCGGCAAGGTGACGTTGCCGGTCAGGTTGTCGAGCAGGCCGTAGTCGGCCGAGAAGGTGTTGGTGACTGTGTGCGAGCTGGTGTTCTCGATGTTGAACAGCGTGGTGCTGCCGTTGGCCAGGTCGGTGACGATGCGCTCCTCGCCGACGTAGGCGTAGCTCAGGTCGTAGGTGACGGACAGCTGGTTGCGGCGTATCAGCGAATATTGCTTGTCGACGGCGGTCAGCGTCTGCTTCAGCAGCGCGCTCTGGTCGCCTTCGCCTTCCTTCTTGGCCAGCGCGTCGCGCGCGGCGTCGGCGCTGGCCGGCGCGGTGGCGGCGGCGTTGCCGGTGCTGGTCTGTTGCGCCGTGGCCGGCAGCGCCATCATGATGGTTGCGATGGCTGCAGCAACAGGCATGGTACGGAAAATCATATCGTCATCCTCGAGAAAGTGTGGGCGCTGCGGAATTAATTGCGATGCATCCAGGTGCCGGCGGCGCCCGAATTGACGGCGCGCAGCAACAGCTGGGCCGAGTTGCTGATGCCGGTCTGCTGGCCTTTGCCGGTCACGCGGTCCATGTCGGTCACGCCCAGTTCCTGGTCGGTCAGCGCCAGCTGCGCCACCGGCCGCTGACCCTTGGCCGGCGAGATGATGAACAGCGTGTTCTTGTCCCACCAGCGCGCGAACTCCTCGACCGAGAACACGATGTTGCCGGCCGACGGATCGGCGATGTAGACCACGCCGTCGCGGATGCCGCGCAGCACCACGAAGTGCTTGGAACCGGCGTAGTCGATCGGCACGATGGCCGGTTCCTCCAGCGTCTTCAGGTCCTTGATCTCGGCCTTGAAGCCGGCGCCGGACAGGCCCAGCGAACCGACGTAGCGCTTCATGTCGAGCAGCGAAAAGCCGCGCCGCTCGATGATCTTTTCCTTCTCGCCCTTGTCCAGCATGCCTTCCATGGCTTGCTGTTCGTTGACCATCACGCCGAGGTGATAGTTGAGGATGGTGACCAGCGCGGCCGAGCCGCAGCTGTAGTCGAACGCCTGGCGCACGATGTGCTTGTACTTGAGTTCGGAAAACGGTTCCAGGCTCACCGATTGCACGTAGGCGCCGCCGCCCAGCATGGCTTGCGGCATCTCGAACTGGCTCTTCGGACGGTCCTGCGGTTCGTGTCGGGACATGACACCGGCGCCACCTATCAGGGCGGCGACTACGCCCAGCAACAGCATCAGCATGGCGTCAGCCTGCCGAGCTCAGGCAGCTGCGCATGCGCGACGGCGTACTCAAGCGCGCGCGTAAAAAATGATGAAGCGAGGATGCCGGCAAAGCTCGCGAATAAGCTCCGCCCAGAGGCGTCGGGCGCCCCAATGCTGGTTTCATGCTGTCTCCAATATTCTAGATTAGAACGACCGTGCTTTATTAGGGCGACAACTCGTCTTTGTATTTTTGTAACTTATTAACGCATGTTTTGCCTGTGTCAGGCATTAAGTTTTTTAGAAATGTGACTCTAGAAATTTTGGACTGAACTTATGCTATCGCAGACAACACTTGCGTGGCACAGCCCCCACTCTGTATGGCTCTCAAGGCCAAGACGTTGGCTTTCCAAGTCAGCGTGAAAAGATGGACCCGTGTCGGGGCCGACTCATATGATTAACTTAATTAATAGTCAAATATTAAGATTTTCACGGCACCGGACAGTGCGCGCCGCGGCTCCTACCCGGAGCCCAGGATCAGCCTGACGGTCGTGAGCCCAGACAAAAAATTCCAACTTTAACTCGGAGATACCACCATGCAAATCGTTAAAACCGCAATCGCAGCAGCCCTGGCAACCCTGGCTTTCTCGGCATCGGCCATGACCCCGATCCAGGATGCTGAACTGAGCACCGTCAGCGGCCAGGACGGCGTATCGATCGCAGCTAACCTGAACATCAAGATCGATTCCTTCGTCTACACCGACACCGACGCACTGGACGCCAACGGCCTGGGTGGCGGTTCGGTATCGTTCAACGGCATCAAGGTCAACGGCCTGATCGCCGCCAACATCGACATCCTGTCGAAGAACTCCTTCCTGGCCGCTGCCGGCGCCGCCGGCGTGACCAACCCAGGCACCTTCTACAGCCCGGCGACCGGCGGCGACGTCGTGCAGATCGCGATTCCAGCCTCCGTGGTTGCGGACGGCCACTACCTGAACGTGTCGGTCGACGCGATCAAGATGGGCAACAACGCAGCGTCGTTCGGTTCGGTCGCGATGAACCAGATCGACATGCGCGGCACCACTGTGTGGATCTTCGCACACTAATGCCGGCGGCTCGCAAGGCCTGTAGCTTGGCCTGACGAGTCATGGACGATAGCAGCTGCGGGGCCATAAGATGGTCCCGCAGTATAAAAAAAACCACACCAAAACCATCACGGAGACGACACATGCAATTCATCAAGACCGCAGTAGCAGCAGCCCTGGCAACCCTGGCCTTCTCGGCATCGGCCATGACCCCAATCCAAGACGCTGAACTGAGCACCGTCAGCGGCCAGGATGGCGTGTCGATCGCGGCCAACCTGAACATCAAGATCAACTCGTTCACCTACACCGACACCGACGCGCTCGACGCCAACGGCCTGGGTGGCGGTTCGGTATCGTTCAACGGCATCAAGGTCAACGGCCTGATCGCCGCCAACATCGATATCCTGTCGAAGAACTCCTTCCTGGCCGCTGCCGGCGCCGCCGGCGTGACCAACCCAGGCACCTTCTACAGCCCGGCGACCGGCGGCGACGTCGTGCAGATCGCGATCCCAGCCTCCGTGGTCGCGGACGGCCACTACCTGAACGTGTCGGTCGATGCGATCAAGATGGGCAACAACGCAGCGTCGTTCGGCTCGGTAGCGATGAACCAGATCGACATGCGCGGCACCACCGTGTGGATCTTCGCTCACTAATCAGCTGAGCTGCGGCGGCCGCGTGCGCGGCTGCCGCTCCCGCCATCATGAGAACCCCCACCACCTGGCGTGCGCTGGCGCTGTGCGCGGCTTTGGCCTGCGGCACGCAACCGGCGTCGGCGCAAATGCAGCCGCTGAGCGAAGAGGAACTGTCCAACACGCGTGGCCAGGGCCTGGTCGCGCTCACCAATAGCAGTCTGGGCGGCTACGACTTCAGCAAGATCGCGCTGGACGCCGACATCACGCTGAGCGCCAACCTGCGCAACATGCGGCTGGGCGAATACAACTACTCGCTGCGCAACGGCGGCGGCGCCGACATCGACATCGGCCTGCTGCAGTTCGGCCGCAGCGACGGCACCGAGGCGCAGCGCCTGGTGCATATCAGCAACCCCTATTTTGAATTTGTGTACCGCAACGCCGGCGACGGCGCGGCGCGTGAAGTGATCGGCATGCGCTTCGGCTTCGACGCCATCAGCGGCGACGTCGGCATGAAGATCAACACCCTGTCCGGCTCGATGAAGGTGAGCGGGCTGGCGGCCGACGGCACGGGCGTGTTGCTCGACTCGCATACCGATGCGCTGGGCGGAAAGCGCTGGGACGGCTCGTGCACGGCGCCGTGCCTGTCGTTCGCGCAGCTGGGCGGCGTGACGGCGGGCGACGCCAGCGGCCCGAGCCGCGACTTCTGGGTGTCGGTGCTGAAGAACGGCGTGCAATTCCCGACAGCGGCCGGGGCGCCGGTGTCGGATCCGGCGCAGGCCGGCGTCTGGCTGAACTGGCGCGACAAGCTGCAGGCCCTGAACACCACCGGCATCGTTCCGCCCAACCTGCCCAAGGTGAAGTGATGGGCGCGGCGCGCGCGTTGTTGTTGTCTTCGTTGTTGGCGGCCTTGCCGGCGCTGGCGCTGGAGCCGCTGAACGACGCGGCGCTGTCGTCGGTGCGCGGGCGCGACGGCGTCAGTTTCGACTTGAGCGGCTTCGCCATGAGCGGCGATGCGCGCGTCACCTACACCACGCCGACCGGCACCAGCCTGTACGCGGAAAAATTCAGCGCCTCGCGCAGCGACAATCCGCTGCCGTTTTCCGACCCCTACAAACTCGACATCGTGTCCGGCGCGCCGGGGCTGGCCGACGTCATCAACATCGCCTTCCCGCGCAACACCAGTGCCGACCAGCGCTGGCAGATGGCTTACGACTGGGGCGTGGGCGCGGACGGCGTCACGCGGGAGCAGGGCAGCGTGGTGGTCAAGGACATGGTGTTCTATGGCGGTGGCCTGCAGTTCTCGACGCCGCAGGTGAACGACGGCATCGCCTTCGGCGCGGCGCTGCGGATGGATATCGGCCAGCTGTCGTTCCAGCCACGCGGACGCACGGATGCGACCGAGGCGATGGTGCTCAGCGGCGTGCACATCGGCGGCGTCGACGGCAACGGCGTGTTCAACAACTCGCCGTGGATGCTGGCGAACGTGGCCTCGCAGCCGGCGGTGATCAACGCGCTGACCGACGAGACGGGGCCGCGGCTGCACATCGGCATCGACTGGCCGGACCCGCGCTACGGCAGCGGCGTGGCGCCGGCGGGCGGGATCGTGGTCGACAATATTTCCTTCGTCAGCCCGGGGCAGCCGGCGGTGGACCTGGGATCGTCGCGCATAGGCTCGATCCAGATCCAGTACCTCGATATCAAGTTCAAGCACTGATGGTGCGCGCACTCTATTTACTGTTGATGCTGGCGGCGGGCGTGGCGCGGGGCGGCACGCTGCAGGCGCTCGACGACAAGGAGTTGTCGCAGGTGAGCGGGCAGGACGGCATCAGCTTTGCCGCGCACATTTCGCTGAACGATCCGACGCTGGTGGGGGCGGTGGCCGACAGCCGCTTGTCGCTGGGCTTCAACGGCGACGGGCAGAACCGCTACATCGTGTTCAAGAATGTGCGCGGCATGGTGGACATGTTTGCCGTCACCTTGGGCGTGCAGAACCGCAGCGACGGCGGCGGCGACTACATCGCCATCGGCCTGCCGGGATATGTACGCTACACCAACTTCGGCTTCGAATCGCTGAGCGTGCAGACCGACCCGAACGCGCCGGTCACCGGCAACCTGGGCAGTCTCAACATCAACGGCAACGTCTCGCTGCAAGGCCAGGTCCGCCTCTGGTCGCATTAAATCCGGAGTCTGGATCCGGGGTCAGATCTGACCCCGGATTACGGATTATTCGGTGGCGAAGATGCACAGGGCGGTCAATGGGAAGGCGAGGCCGGTCCACAGCACGCCGGTCCAGCCGTGGGCGGCGAACATCCAGCCGCCCAGCGACGATCCCAGCGCGCCGCCCATGAAGAACAGCGCCATGTACAGGCCGTTCAGCCGGCTGCGGATTTCCGGCGGCAAGGCGAAGATCGCCCGCTGGCCCGTCACCAGATTGGCGGAGACGCCCATGTCCAATATGATCGAGGTCAGCACCAGCACCCCCAGGTCGACCAGGCGCGTCGAATGGATCAGCAGCGGCAGCGCGAAGGCGATGGCGCCCAAGGTCAGCGCGGCGGCCGTCGTCGAGCGGCTCTTGCCCTGGTCGGCGCGGCGGCCGGCGATCGGCGAGGCAATCGCGCCCGCCACGCCCACCAGCGCGAAGATCGCCACGCCCGACTGGCTCAGGTGGAAGTAGGGGCCGGTCAGCTCCAGCGAGACGCAGGTCCAGAACAGGCTGAAGGCGCCGAACATGCAGGCCTGGTAGGCGGCGCGGCGGCGCAGTATCGGCGTGGTCTTGAGCAGCTGCCACATCGAACCCAGCAGCGCGAAGTAGTGCAGGCCGGAATCCGGCTGGCGTTGCGGCAGCCTGGCGCGCAGCAAGAACGCCAAGGCGGTGGTGGTGAGCGCGGAGATGACGAAGATCGCATGCCAGCTCAGCGCATCGGCCACCAGGCTAGCCACCGGACGCGCCAGCATGATGCCCATCAGCAGGCCGCTCATCACCTTGCCCACCGTCTGGCCGCGCTTTTCCGGACGCGACATGTGGGCGGCAAACGGCACCACGATCTGCGCCGCCACCGAGCCCAGGCCGATGCAGAACGCGGCCAGCAGGAACAGGGCGGCGCTGCTGGTGAACGAGGCCGCCAGCAGGGCCACCGCGGTGGTCAGCAGGGCGATGAAGATCAGGCGGCGGTTTTCCAGCAGGTCGCCCAGCGGCACGATGAACAGCAGTCCGAGGCAGTAGCCGATTTGCGTCAGCGTGACGATCAGGCCGGCCGCGCCGGGGTCGAGGCCGGTGGCGCGGCTGATCGGGCCGATCAGCGTTTGCGCATAATACAGATTGGCGACGATCAGGCCGGTCGCGGTGGCGAACAGCCAGACCATGCCGGAGGAGATGTCTTGCTGGGCGTGGGACTGGCTCACTGGGCGCTCCTTCAATTTGCAGGCCGTAATTTTACCGGCGATAACAAATTGCTGCTGAGCGCAGGTATTTTCTTACGACTGCCGCACTTCGGCGGTGATTTCGTAGGAGCGCAGCCGCTGCGCATGGTCGAAGATCTGCGAGGTGATCATCAGCTCGTCGGCGCCGGTGCGCTCGATGAATTCGCGCAGCTGGCGGCCGACCGTCTCCGGCGCGCCGATGGCGGCGCAGGACAGCACCGTGTCCAGCATGGCCCGCTCCTGCGGCCCCAGCGATTGCAGATAGCCGGCCTTGGGCGGCGGCAGCTGCGACGGTTTGCCGGTGCGCAGGTTGACGAAGGCTTGCTGCATCGACGTCGCGCGGAAGTGGGCTTCCTCGTCCGTGTCGGCCGCGAAGACGTTGAAGCCCAACATCACATACGGCTTGTCCAGCTGCGCCGACGGCTTGAAGTTGCTGCGGTAGAGCGACACCGCCTGCATCATCATCTGCGGCGCGAAGTGCGAGGCGAAGGCGAACGGCAGGCCGAGGTGCGCAGCCAGTTGCGCGCCGAAGGTGCTTGATCCCAGTATCCACAGCGGCACCTTGGCGCCTTTGCCGGGCACGGCCAGCACGCGCTGGCGCGGCGTGTCGGACATGTAATCTTGTAGTTCCAGCACGTCCTGCGGGAAGGCGTCGGCGTCGGTTTCCAGCGTGCGGCGCAAGGCGCGGGCGGTGGTCTGGTCCGAGCCGGGCGCGCGGCCCAGGCCGAGGTCGATGCGGCCCGGATGCAGCGCTTCCAGCGTGCCGAACTGTTCGGCGATCACCAGCGGCGAGTGATTCGGCAGCATGATGCCGCCGGCGCCGACGCGGATGGTCGAGGTGCCGCCGGCCACGTGCGCCATGACGACGGCGGTGGCGGCGCTGGCGATGCCGGGCATGCCGTGGTGCTCGGCCAGCCAGTAGCGCTGGTAGCCCCAGCGTTCGCCGTGCTGCGCCAGGTCCAGCGTGTTGCGGAACGATGCGGAAGGATTGCTGCCTTCGGCGATCGGGGAAAGGTCGAGTATGGAAAATGGGATCATGGGCGGTATGTCGGGCCGGTACGACATTTATCAATGAAACCCATGGCAAGAATGTGGGTATGACATCAGTTAAAGTATTAAAGCGCTAATAACTTGATCTTTTAATAGTTATTTTATTGGCGGCCTGATATTTAAATGTGTTGCTTTTGCCGATATTTTCATCGGCCTTTAAAAAGATATTTTCTTTGGCGTTTTCCTGATTTACTATTGGAAACAGTAACCCAAGCCGCGTTACCAATCCCTTATTCAATGTAAATATTATCTCGATGGCATTCCGTGCCCTCGCGGGGAAAACTCATGCCGTCGAAAATTGCCATTTTATTTAGCGTGTTGATTGGTGTATGCCAGGCGGCGTTCGGCGCCGGCCTGACCGAGATGGCGCCGGCCGCGCATCGCGGCCAGCTGTACCGGGTCACGCACGACGGCAAGACCAGCTATCTGTTTGGGACCATTCATGTCGGCAGGGACGGCGTTGACCCGCTGGACCCGGTGGTGACGCGCGCCTTGCTCGATTCCAAGGCGCTGGTGATCGAACTCGACATCCGCGAGGCCGCGCCATTCCAGCTGGCGCTGGCCCGCCATGGCCGCTACGCCGACGGCGATACGGTGCAAAATCATCTGAGCCCGGCCACGCTGCGGCTGACGGTGCAGGCGCTGGCTCAAGCCGGGCTGTCGCTGCAATCGGTTCAGCAATACAAGCCGTGGCTGATCGCCAACCTGCTGATCGGCGCGGAAATGGAAGTCCACGGCTACCAGCGCAGCCAGGCGGTGGAGTATGCCTTGCTGGCGGCGGCGCAAAAGCAGGATAAAACCGTGCGCCAGCTGGAAAGCGCCGATTACCAGCTGAGCCTGTTCGACACGCTGGACGAACGCCAGCAGGAGCAGTACCTGCTCGAAAACCTGGCCGACCTGGCCGACGGCGCCTCGCTGAAGAAATCCACCGCCCTGATCGACGCCTGGAGCGCCGCGGACGCCCCGGGCATCCACGCGGCGTGGCAGTCCGCCACCAGCGGCGACACGATCTCGGCCGGCTTCATGAATCGCGTGCTGCTAGGCAAGCGCAATCCCGAGATGGCCAGCAATATCGAGCGCATCATGCAGCAGGACCAGGTCGCGTTTGTCGGCGTCGGCCTGCTGCACCTGGTGGGCGACGACGGCCTGCCGCAACTGCTGAAGCGACGCGGCTACCAGGTCGAACAACTCTACTGATAGCTGCTCAGCATGCCGTTGTTGTAGCGGACGCGGTCGCCGATCTTGTACGAGGGCATGGAGTCGACCACCACCATCTGGCTGGTGCCGTCGTCCATGCGCACGGTGACGCGGTAGACCTTATCGGTCGGCAAGCCGGCGCTGCCGCCCGCCGCCGCCGCGCCCACGGCGCCGACGCCCACATCCTGACGCTGCATCTGGTCGATGGCCTGCACCACGCCGTACGAGGTTTGCGCCGAGCTGGAGGTGCTGGTGCCGGACTGCGCGCCGCTGCCATAGCTGCTGCCGGTGGACGCGGTGCCGCTGCCGGCCATGCTCGGGCTGCTGCCGGAGGTGCCGGAGGTGCCGGTGGCGCCGGAGCCGGTGGTGTTGGCCATGCTGCCGCTGCTGCTGGTGCTGCCGCTGCTGGATGGATAACTGCTGCTGGACATGCCGCTGTCGCTACTGCTGCTACTGCGATCCGCCGCACAGCCGGCCACGGCCAGCATGCACAGTGCGGCGATGGCTTTTTGGGTCATATTCATCTTCATAGTTCCTCCCCCGTTCGATTAATCAAAATGGCTCCCCATTTGAGTCAGAGGGCGGCGCCGCCGTTTTGTTCCCGCTCTACGGACGGCCAATTGATGTACATCAATTGAAAGTTGCTAGTCGCAAGCAATAATTGTCGGGTATCACTTTATAGGACATCGATATGTTGACACACGTGACAGATACTATTATCGAAGAGTTAATTAATGCAACCTGCGGCACGCCCCGCAGCCGGCACTTGTTGGCGCATTCATTGCATGAATTGGTACGTGTGGCCAAGGCCGAGCAGTTGCAGCAGATGCGTTTGGATGTCGAGCTGGCCTTGTGTGCGTCCGCGGACTGCACAGGCGATATCAGCGCGACGGCTGGATGCGGAAGCGGGTCCACAGGGCCCACATAAAGGCGGCCGTCAGCGCGGCGGCGTTGCAATCGACCAGCCAGTCGGACACGGCGCCATGGCGGTACGGGAAGAAACTCTGCACGTATTCGTCGAGCGCACCCATCAGGGCGATGGTCAGTACCGCCTTGCCGGCCCGTTGCGCCAGGCTGCCTGTGCCGCCGGTGAACAGCAGGAAGGTCAGGCCGGCGTAGGCGACCGAATGCAGGATCAGGCCAGGAGCGACCTGGGCGATGTCCTGGCGGGCGCCGGGCAGGGAGCCCAGCACCAGTATCATCAGGTACAGGACGATCGCGGTCCAGTAGCGTAGTCGTGCGTGGGAATTCGTCAGGATGAATTGCTTGATCATGAACCAGACAATACCATGCAGCGGAAGAAAGCGGGAGTGGTGCACCGGGACCCCGGTGCACCTTTCTTCAGTCATGCCTATCGGTTGCATGTACTCAAGATGTAATCAGTATATGGAGCGAATATGACGCGGCTATGACAGTGGACAAAAAAATGGGCAAAAAAAAAGCCCGCTGGTGAAAGCGGGCTTAAAACTATTTTCTTGGAGGAGAATAGTGGAGACAGGTGTAATTATGCCGTCGTGATAGATATGTGTCTAATTGTCGTTTCAGATACCAGACATCAGCAATGCGCATAACTGCCCCGCAAGCCTTTATTTAACTGGCACCGTGTAGTTCAAGGCGAGGCGTCCGCCGTCCACATAAAGTGTTTGGCCGGTCATGTAGCTGGCGTCGTCGCTGGCCAGGAAGGCGGCGATGGACGCCACTTCTTCCGGTTCGCCGCAGCGGCCCATCGGCGTGCGCGACAGGATGGTGTGGCGCGCTTCCGGGCTGGCCATCACCGCCTGCTTGGCCAGTTCGGTCAGGATCGTGCCGGGGCCGATGCCGTTGACGCGGATGCCGTGCGACACCAGATTCAGCGACATGACCTTGGTCAGCTGGTTGATCGCGCCCTTCGACACCACGTACGGCACCTGGTTCGGGATCGCCAGCTCGGCGTTGACGCTGGACATATTGATGATGCAGCCGCTCTGCTGCTTGACCATCTGGCGCGCCACGGCCTGGCCGCACAGGAACATGGACTTCAGGTTGATGCGCAGCACGCGGTCGAAATCGTCCTCGGTCAGGTCGAGGAAATCGGCGGCGTGGGTGACGCCGGCGTTATTGATCAGGATGTCGATGCGGCCGAACTCGGCGATGGTGGCGGCCACCAGCGCGTCGACGTCGGCCTTCTGACTCACATCGGCGGCGAAAAAGCGCGCTTGTTCGCCCAACGTGGCGGCGGCGGATGCGCCTTCCGGCTTGATGTCGACCAGCATGACCTTGGCGCCCTCGGCCACCAGGCGCTGGGCGCAGGCCAGGCCTATGCCCTGGGTGGCGCCGGTCACGATCGCGACTTTTTGGGATAATTTCATGGAATACGCTTTCTATGGAGAGAGGGCAAATTTTAACAGCCCGATGCGAACCGCCCGATGCCGGCGCGGTACAATAGAGGGTTTGCAACAAAATAGAAGGGTGCGTCGTGACTTTCATCAACAAATTATCCGCCGCCTGGACGGCCAACGACTCCCTGCTGTGCGTGGGCCTGGATCCGGACATGGCCAGGCTGCCGGCGCAATTCCAGAACGATGCGCAAGGCATCTACCACTTCTGCCGCGAAATCATCGACGCGACGGCCGACCTGGCCTGTTCGTTCAAGCCGCAGATCGCCTACTTCGCGGCGCTGGGCGCGGAAGACCAGCTGGAAAAAATCTGCCACTACGTGCGCGACAACTACCCGCACATCCCGCTGATCATGGACGCCAAGCGCGGCGACATCGGCGCCACCGCGCGTCAGTACGCGCGCGAAGCCTACGACCGCTACGGCGCCGATGCCGTCACCGTCAATCCTTACATGGGCTCGGACTCGGTGGAGCCGTACATGGAGTGGAGCGACCGCGGCGTCATCATCCTGTGCCGCACCTCGAACCCCGGCGGCTCGGACCTGCAGTTCCTCAACGTCGACGGCAAGCCGCTGTACCAGCACGTGGCGCGCCTGGTGGCGGAAAAATGGAACGGCAACGGCCAGTGCGCGCTGGTGGTCGGTGCCACCTTCCCGGAAGAACTGGCGCAGGTGCGGGCCATCGTCGGCGACATGCCGCTGCTGGTGCCCGGCATCGGCGCGCAGGGTGGCGATATCGCCGCCACGGTCAAGTCGGGCAAGACGTCCGCCGGCACCGGCATGATGATCAACTCGTCGCGCGCGATCCTGTACGCGGCACCGCAGGGCAGCAGCGAGGACTTTGCCGCAGCCGCCCGCCGCGTTGCTGAGGAAACCCGCAACGCCATCAACCTGCACCGGGCTTAGTCAGTCGTACTTCAGCCGCACTTCCGCCAACCGCTCGGCCTCGGCCAGGAAATTGACCAGGGTCGGCGGCGGGTCGGCGGCGCGGCAGGCCAGCGTCAGCGGCGCTGCCAGGCCGCCGTCGGCGATCCTGCAGTAGACCACGCTGCCTTCGTGGAAGCCGCGCATCGATGCCGGCACCGCCGACACGCCGGTTCCCGCCGCCACCAGGCTGATATTGGTCAGCATGCGGTCCACCTCGACCGCGATCTTCGGCGTGAAGCCGGCCCGCACGCAGGCCGCCACCAGATCCGCATACATGCCCGGCGCACCGCCGCGCCGCACCAGCACGAACTGTTCGTCCCGCAATGCCGACAAGGCGATGCGCGGCATGCCGCGTCCGCCATGGCCGCTCAGCGCGGCATGGCCGGTGGGCAGCACCAGCAGCATTTCCTCTTCCAGCAGCGTATGAAAGACGATGCCGTCCGGCCGGCTGACCGGCTGGCGTAAAAAAGCCACGTTCAGCGTGCCGGCGGTCAGCGCCTCGGTCAGCTCGGCGGCGTTGCCTTCGCGGCAGTCCAGCCGCACCGCCGGCCAGGCTGCGCGGTAGGCGCGCATCAGGCGCGGAATCATCGCATGCGCCGCCGCCGAGCTGGTGAAGCCCACCGACAGATGGCCTTCGGCGCCGCTGGCCGCCCGCGCCGCCCGCGCCGAACCTTCGCTGACGCTGGACAGGATGGCGCGCGCCTCCTGTAGGAAGGCGACCCCGCCGGGCGTCAGCGCCGCGCCTTTCGGGTGGCGCCGGAACAACGGAAATCCCAATTCTTCCTCCAGCGCGCGAATTTGCTGGCTCAGCGGCGGCTGCTGGATCTGCAGGCGTTCGGCCGCGCGCGTGAAATGCTCTTCCTCTGCGACGGCGATGAAATAGCGCAAATGCCTGAGCTCCAAGAGGACTCCATATTTATTAAGTATCGAACATGCGAAGTTAAGATATTTTACATCAGGATGACCGCCGTCTAGGATGGCTTCGCTGCGCTACAGACGCGGCGTACAACAAAAAAATATTGGAGATAGCAATGACGTATCAGAAAAAACGCAGGCAACTGCTGTGGGGAGTCGCACTATGCTCGGCTGCGGTGTCCACGCAGGCGCAGCAAACACCCAATGCACCGGCCAAGCCGGCCGAGGAAATGACCAAGGTCACCGTGGTCGGCACCAGCATCAAGGGCGCCCGCATCAGCACCGCGCTGCCGGTCGCCGTGATCACCGCCGATGAGATCGCCGCCACCGGCGCGGTCGACGGCGACGACCTGCTGCGCCAGGTGCCGCAGGTGGGCGACGTGTTTTTCAATCCGACCAACCAGGCGCAGACCAGCAACACCGCGCGCGGCGACGTCAGCTCGATCGACCTGCGCGGCGCCGGCCTCGGCGATACCCTGGTGCTGTTGAACGGCCGCCGCCTGGTCACGCACCCGACCAGCAACGGCAACAACACCGTGCCGCTGATCACCTACAACTCCAGCGCGATTCCCGCGTCCGGCATCCAGAGCCTGGAGATCCTGCTCGACGGCGCCGGCGCGATCTACGGCTCGGACGCGGTGGCCGGCGTGGTCAACACCGTCATGAAAACCGATTTCAACGGACTGACCGTCAGCAGCCAGTACGGCCACGCCGAAGGCACCAGCCGCTCGGAAACCAATACCAATATTTTCGGCGGCAAGAATTTCGCCGATGGCCGGGGCAACCTGTCGATGTCGTTGAGCGTGCTCAACCGCAGCCACCAGAACCCCAGCGATATGCCGTTCACCGCCGACCAGGACAAGCGCGCGCTGTTTGTGGGCACGCCGTGGGCGGGCAACGGCACGGCGGACGGACGCGGCAACCAAAGCTCATGGATGAACGGTTCGGTGTTCAACGGCAGCGGTCCGGTGACGTCGGCGATCAAGCAGGGCACGACGTCGCTGACCACGGCGGCCGGCGCCTTCCACATCCAGCCGAACAATATCGCCGGTTGCGTCACGCAGCTGGGCAATAACCTGTGCCTGGGCACGACCGGCAATGCGCAGGGCACGACCGGCGCCGGCAACATCCTCAAGTACAACAACGCGGCCAACGATGCGATCACCGTGTCGCCGGCGATCCAGCGCCAGAACATGTTCCTCAGCGGCCACTACGACCTGGACGACGTCACCACCGTCTACGGCGAGCTGGGCGTCTACCACGCCACCGCGCAGACCCTGACCACGCAGCCGACCAGCCTGGTGCCGGTCGGCGTGCCGGCGTCGAACTATTACAACCCGTTCGGCCCGGTCAAATTTGCCGACGGCACGACCAATCCGAACCGCCTGCCCAACCTGAGCAACGTGCCGGCCTCGGGCCTGCCGCTGACCTTCACCAATTACCGCTTCAACGACTTCGGCCCCGACCGCGTCGATGTCGAGAACTACCAGTACCGCTACCTGATCGCGCTGAAAGGCACCAAGGCCGGCTTCGACTACGACACCGGCCTGCTGTACTCGGTCGCCACCGCCACCGACATCTCGGACGGCGTCGATTCGAATGCGCTGTACAAGCAGCTGGCGCTGTCCACGCCGGACGCCTACAACCCCTTCAACGGCAGCTGCATCAACGGCGCCGGCGGCGGCGACTGCACGCCCAGCTCCAAGGCCGCGCTGGACGCCACCCGCATCCGCGTCAAGCGCGCCGACCGCACCGGCCTGCTGCTGGCGGATTTGAAACTGTCCCGCCGCGACCTGTTCAGCCTGCCGGCCGGCGATGTCGGCGTGGCCTTAGGCTTCGAAGCGCGGCGCGAAACGCAGGAAGATAACCGCGATCCGCACGTCAACGGCTCGATCCCGTTCTTCGACGCCGTCACCGGCCTGACGCAGCCGTCCAGCGCGACCGGCGTCAACGTCACGCCGTCGTCCAAGGGCAGCCGCGTGGTGGGCGGCACGTTTGTCGAGTTCGCCGTGCCGGCGATCTCGCAGCAGATGCACGTGCCGCTGGTGCAGGCGCTCAATTTCCAGGTGGCCGGCCGCTATGAGCACTACAGCGATTTCGGCAGCGTCTCCAAGCCGAAGGTGGCGCTGTCGTGGGACGTCAACGACAGCGTGCGCTTCCGCGCTTCATACTCGCAAGGCTTCAAGGCGCCCAACCTGGAAACCACGGCCGACTACACCTACGGCCGCGCCAGCAGCGTGACCGACTACTTCAAGTGCGAGGCCGACATCCGCGCCGGCCGCCTGACCAACTTCAGCAACTGCTCGCGGGTGCCGGGTGTGCGCTACTTCATCTCCGGCAATCCGAAACTGGGTCCGGAAACATCGACCACGTCGAACGTCGGCCTGGTGTTGCAGCCGGCCTTTATTCCCGCCTCGCTGGGCCGCTTCACCATGACGGTGGACCGCTGGCGCATCGACCAGGTGGGCATCGTCGGCACGCTGGGCCTGAGCAATGTGTCGGCGGCCGATTACCTGAGCCGCGTCACCGGCGGCGCTGGCGATCCGCGCATCATCCGCGCCGCGCCGAACGCCGACGATGTGGCCGCCTTCGCCGGCACCGGCCTTACGCCGGTCGGCAACATCACCGACGTCAAGGACACCTTCCTGAACCTGCAGCCGCAACACATCAGCGGCTACGACGTGACGCTGAACTGGCGCAAGCGCACGGCCATGCTGGGCAACTTCGACGGCAACCTGAACATCGGCTACACCGACAAGTTCACCAAGTCGCCGCTGAGCGGCATCAGCGACCTGATCGCCGCGCGCGCCGCCGGCCAGCTGAACGCGGCACTGCCTTTGAGCGACCTGGAGAACAACCAGCTGCGCAACTACGGCCATCCGGAAGTGAAGGTCGCCGCCAACCTGACGTGGAAGCTGCGCGAGTGGCAGGTCGGGCTGTCGGGCAATTACATCAGCGCCGTCTACGACACCAACTTCCTCACGCCGGCCGGCCAGGCCTGGCGCGAAGGCGGCGAGACGCTGTGGAACGGCTATGTGCAATACAAGCTGCCGATGGACAAATGGCTGCAGGAAGCCCGCGTCAAGCTGGGCGCGCGCAACCTGTTCGACAAGCTGCCGCCGCTGGCGCAGGGCGGCTATAACGGCGGTCTGTACAACCCGTACGGCCGCTACCTCTATCTCAACCTGAGCGCGACTTTCTGACATGAAGCCTATTTCCCTCCCCATCTGGCTAGCCGCCGTGCCGGCGTTCCTCGCCGCCGGCACGGCCCAGGCGCAGCATCCGCAAAGCTGTCCGCGCGAAATGCCGGCGCAGACGCGCTGCTATACCGGCCAGGACGCAAATGGGGCTTTTTATCTGACCGCCATTCCGCAGGCGTGGAACGGCACGCTGGTGGTGCACAGCCACGGCGGACCCAGCCTGAAGCCGCCGTCGCCGTCGGAGCCGGTGTCGGACCTGCAGCGCTTCGCGGTGATGGTGCAGGAGGGGTACGCATGGACCGGGTCCAGCTATCGCCACGCCGGCTACGGCGTGCGCGACGCGGCCGAGGATACCGACCATGCGCGGGCCTTGTTCTGGAAACAGTTCGGGCGGCCGAAACGCACGCTGCTGCATGGGCAGTCGTGGGGCGGCAATGTGGCGGCCAAGACCGCCGAGCTGTTCGGCCGCGACGCCGACGGCAAGCCGGTCTACGATGGCGTGATCCTGACCAGCGGCCTGTTGTCCGGCGGTTCGCTGGCGTATGACTTCCGCGCGGATCTGCGGGCGCTGGTCCAGTACTATTGCCGCAACCTGCCGTTGCCGGACGAGCCTGCATATCCGCTGTGGCAGGGGCTGGCTGCGCAGAATCCGTTGAGCAGCAAGGAAGTGGCGGCGCGGCTGGACAGTTGCACGGGCCTGTCGAATCCGGCGGCGCAGCGCACGCCGGAGCAGCAGCGCATCCTGCGCAACCTGCTGGCGGTGACGCGCATACCGGAGCGGACGCTGGGCGCGCACCTGAACTGGGCCACGGCCACGTTCCGCGACCTGACGCTGCGCCAGTTCAAGGGGCTGAACCCGTTCAGCAATATGGGCGTGGTGTATCGCGGTTCGGACGACGACGCGGCGCTCAACCGCGACGTGCCGCGCTTTGCCGCCTCGCCGGAAGGCGTGCGCGCGCTGGCCGAGGACAGCGACCTGACCGGTAAGCTGATCGTGCCGACGCTGACCATGCATGCGATCGACGATCCGACCGTGTTTGTCGAGGCGGAGACGGTGTTCCGGCAGGCGGTGGCGGCGGCCGGCGCGTCGCCGCTGCTGGTGCAGAGCTTCACGGACGAGCACGAGCACAGCAAGCTGGCCACGCCGCAGTACGCCGCATTGCTGCGTGCGATGATGGATTGGATCGAGCAGGGCAAGCGGCCCGATCCCATGCAGTTGCTGGCGCGCTGCGAGGCGGCCAAGGCGGCCTATGGCGAAGGCTGCCATTTTGTGCCGTCCTATGTGCCGCCGCCGTTCGATACGCGCACTTATCCCCGTATCAAGCCTGCCGTGGCGCAGTGATGTCGTGGTGGAGCTTGCGGGGCGGCGCGCGGATCGCGGCTGTGCTGCTGGCGCTGGCCGGCGCTGCGCCGGTTGCCACGGCGCAGTCCAACGGACCGCTGGCGCGATTGCCGCAAGGGCTGGCGGAAGGCGTACGGCAGGGCGCGGTCGAGCGGTTTGCCGGCCTGCCATACGGCGCGGCGGAGCGCTGGACGGCACCGCTGGCCGCCGAGCCATGGCTGTTCCGGCTGGCGGCGCAGGCCTTGCCGCCGCGTTGTCCGCAGAGCGCGGTGGGGCTGGCGGCAGGCACGGAGCGCGAGGATTGCCTGTACTTGAACGTCTACCGCCCCGCTGCGGCGTCGAAGCGGCCACGTGCCGTGCTGGTCTACGTGCACGGCGGCGGCGCGACGGGCGGCTCGGCCAATGATCACGACGGTTCGGCGTTGGCGGAGCAGGGCGACATCGTCGTCGTCACCGTCAACTATCGCCTGGGCGCGCTGGGGTTCTTTAACGGCGGCAACTACGCCTTGCAGGATGTGCTGCTGGCGTTGCAGTGGGTGCGGCGCTCGATCGCGGGCCTGGGCGGCGATCCGCAGCGCGTCACGCTGGCCGGCGAATCGGCCGGTGGCACGGTGATCTGCCCGCTGCTGGCGGCGTCGCAGGCGCGGGGCCTGTTCCGCGCCGCCATCATTTCCAGCGACGATTGCCTGCACGATGTGGACACCGCCGCCGAGGCCAGGCAGCGCGCCGAAGCGTTGGCGCGTCGCCTCGGCTGCGATGGCATCGACATGGCTTGCATGCGCCGCGCTACGCCGCTGCAACTGGTGCAGGCCGGCGGCGGCGCGGCCCCCGCCATAGGTCGGCCGGGTTTGCTGCCGGACTACGCCGTCGCGCAAATCTCCCGCCACCATTGGGCGCGCGTGCCGCTGCTGCTCGGCGCGAATCGCGACGAGGGCCGCATGGCCGGTCCCGGTTTCTTCCGCTACGATGAACAGCGCTACCGGGACTGGCTCGCCGCCTTGCTGCCGCCGGCGCAGCGGGTCGCGGTCGGCAACGCCTACCGCGACGACCACGCCGGCGATCCGCTCGAATACGCGTACAAGATCAGCGCCATCCTGACCGACAGCGGCATGCGCGGTCTCGGCGGCTGCACCATGCTGCCGCTGGCGCAGGCCGCGGCGCAGGATGCGCCGGTTTATTTCTACCAGTTCGAGGATGGCCAGGCGCCATACGGCGAACCGGGCGCCTTCCAGTTCGGCGCCGCGCACGCCGCCGAGCTGCCCTACCTGTGGCCGGGCGGCGCCTTCGTTCACGCCGAAAGAATGAGCGAGGCGCAGCGCCGGCTGTCGGCGCAGATGATCGCGCATTGGGCCGCCTTTGTCCGCAACGGCACGCCGGACGTGGACGGCCAGCCCGCATGGCCGTCGCTGCAACAGCAGCAGAGCTTCCGCGCCTTCCGCCAGGGCGCCAGCGTGCAGTTGCCGCTGGAAGAATATGCGGCTCAGCATCGTTGTAGTTTCTGGCGGCAACTCCCTGTTATCATGGACCGTGGCGACTCCCGGCCATGAGTTACTGGAGCCCCCGGAGTCATTTTTTTTACGCGAACATGGAAGCGATTCCAGAGCGTGCGCCGATGAGCAAGCCCGTGTTGTACTACCCGTCGATGCAGATCCTGTGCGCCATCGCCATCGGCATGACGCTGGGTTATTGCGCGCCCGAAGAGGCGCAGCTGCTGCGTCCGCTGGGCACGTGGTTTGTCGATGCGATCCGGCTGCTGGTGGGGCCGGTGATCTTTTGCACCGTGGCGGCCGGCATCGCCTCGTTGCGCGATCTGCGCCAGCTTGGCCGCCTGGGCTTGCGCTTGCTGGTCTACTTTGAAGTCTGCACCTTGCTGGCGCTGATGGCCGGCATGGTGGGCGCATGGTTGCTGGAACCTGGCGTCGGCGTGCATCTGCCGGCCATGCATGCCGCTGCGGTCGCGCCGGCACTGTCGCATGGCGGCGCCATCATGGCCACGCTGCGCGATTGCATTGCGCAAAACAGCACCATGCAATTACTGCTGGGCGGGATCGTCTGCGGCAGCGTGCTGGCCTGGCAGGGCGAGCGCAGCGCGCGCATCGGGCGGGCATTGGAAACCGGTGGTCGCTGGCTGTTCGCCGCCGTCAACCTGGTGCTGAAGGCGGCACCGCTGGCCGCGCTGGGCGCGGTCGCTTACGCGGTCGGCCATTACGGGCTGCTGTCGATGACGCCGCTGCTCAAGCTGATCGGCGCGATCTACCTGACCACCTTTGCTTTCGTCGTCATCGTGCTGGGCGCCGTGGCGCGCTGGTGCGGCTTCAGCCTGTGGCGCTATCTGCTGTGGATAGGCGACGAGTTGATACTGGTGCTGGGCACGGCATCGTCGATGGCGGCGATGCCGAGGCTGATCACCCGGCTGGAGGAAGCCGGCTGCGCGCCGGCGGTGACGCGCGTTGCCGTGCCGGCCAGCTATTCCTTCAACCTGAATGGCAGCAGCATTTACCTGACGCTGGCGCTGGTGTTCCTGGCGCAGGCGGGGCAGGTGGAGCTGAGCCTGGCGCAGTATGGCACGGTGCTGCTGGTGGCGATGGTGACGTCGAAGGCGTCGAGCGGCATCGCCGGCTCGGCTTTCGTCACGCTGGGCGCGACGCTGGCGGCCGTGCCGGCGATTTCCGCCGAGGGCCTGGTGCTGATCGTCAGCATCGAACGCCTGCTGAAATGCCGCCCGATCGCCAACCTGATCGGCAACGGCATCGCCTGCCTGGCGGTGGCGACCTGGATGGGCGAGGTCGACGCCGCCAAGCTGCGCGACAGCCTAGTGGGCGGGCGCCACCATCTCAACGTAGTCGTATAGCTCGGCCAGGATCTGCTCGGCGCGCTCGTCGGCATCCTGTTGCAGGTGGTCGATCTCGCCGAAGAACTGGTCGATGCTGCGGGCGCCGCCGGCGCCGTCGTAGAAGCGGGCCGCGCGGTGCTGCTCCCAGTGCTCCATCTCGCCTTCCGACAAGGTCTCGGGGAAGTTGCGCGCGCGGTAGCGGAACAGCAATTCCAGCAGGCGCGGATCGCTGAACGACGGCGATGCCGTCGCCAGCCTGGCCGGGGTCTCCTTGCGCAGGGAATCGAGCAGCCGGCGGTCTTCCTTGCCGACGAAGCCGTTGTACAAATCCTCGTCCACGTCCAGCTCCTCACCCGCCGGGCGGTGGAACACCTGCTCCCACTCGATATCCATGTTGCGGCCGGCGGCGGCCAGCGCGGCGTAGGCCTTGCCTTGCTCCAGGTCGATGCCCCACTTGGCGGCCATGGCCGGCGACAGCGTCTTCAGGTTGGCGACCAGCATCGGCGACTTGTTCAGGTGGATGCTCTTGACCGGAAGGCGGGTCACGCCCTCGGGCAGCGCGTCGCTGCGGCTGAAGATGCGGGTGCGGATGGTGTCGGCGTCCAGCGTGAACAGCTCGCTCGGGTCGTAGGTGCAGTCCCAGACGATGATTTCGTTCTTGTTGGTCGGATGCGTGGCCAGCGGATACACCAGCGCGATGCAGCCGCGCTCGGCCGGGAACATGCCCGACACGTGCAGGAACGGCGCGCGCAGGTTGGGCGCCAGGTGCATGCCGATCTCGTCGGCCACGCGGTCTTTCTTGTGCAGGGCCAGGCAGAAATCAAACAGCTTCGGCTGCTTCTGCTTGATCAGCCGCGCCAGCGCGATGGTGGCCCGCACGTCGGACAGCGCGTCGTGCGCCGCTTCGTGCAGCAGGCCGTTGGCCTTGGCCAGGTGCTCCAGCTTGAAGCTGGGCTTGCCGTCTTCGCGCAGCGGCCATTCGATGCCTTCCGGCCGCAGCGCGTAGGTCATGCGCACCACGTCCAGCAGATCCCAGCGGCCGCACTGGTTTTGCCATTCGCGCGCATACGGGTCGATCAGGTTGCGCCAGAACATGAAGCGGGTGATCTCGTCGTCGAAACGGATGGTGTTGTAGCCGACGCCGATGGTGCCCGGCTTGGAAAACGCCTGCTCGATGGTGGCGGCGAACTTGTGCTCGGGCACGCCCCATTCCAGGCATTGCTGCGGCGTGATGCCGGTGATCAGGCAGGATTGCGGATCCGGCAGGAAATCATTGGCAGGCTTGCAATACAACATGATGGGATCGCCCACCTCGTTCAGGTCGGCGTCCGTGCGGATCGCGGCGAATTGCGCCGGGCGGTCGCGGCGGGCCTGGGCGCCAAAAGTCTCGTAGTCGTGCCAGAGGAAAGTCTGTGTTGTCATAGGGCGCAGTCAGGGGGGCTACAGTTATTCGTAAATCTGCCGATAATTCCAAGGTAATGCAACCAGGAGCAATATCATGGCGACACCAGTATCGGCAACATCGGGCGGCGCGGCAGGCACATCCTCCGCGCCGGTCCAGGCCAAGGACGACAGCAACATGTCGGTCGCCGCCAAGGCCAAGGCGCAGCTAAATGTGTCTATCGTACAAGCTTCCTTGACGGTATCGTTAAATTCTTCCAACGATCCGTTGTCGGTGGTGCTGAAAACGGCGCTGACCGGCATCAACGAAGCGCTCAAGGGCGACTACGGCGACAACGCCATCCAGAACGCCGTGTCGCAGGATAATACGCCGGAAGGCACCGCGAGCCGCATTGTATCGCTGTCGACGGCGTTTTATGAAGCGTACAAGCAGCAAAATCCCGGGCAGGACGAGGAAACGACGCTGAACAACTTCGTCAATACCTTGAAAAAGGGCGTGGACCAGGGTTTCAAGGAGGCGCGCGACGTGCTGCAGGGCTTGAAGGTATTGAACGGCGATATCGCCAGCAATATCGACAAGACCTACGACCTGGTGCAGCAGGGCTATTCGGACTTTATCGCGGCGCACACGGCCAAGCCGGCCGATACCGCCACCGCCGACGCCAAGCCCGCCTAAGCCGTTCCGGCCACGCGGTTGCGGCCCAGTTCCTTGGCGCGGTACAGCGCCGCGTCGGCCACCGCGATCAGCGCCTGCTCGTCCTGCTCCGGCTGCAGCGTGGCCACGCCGAACGATGCGGTGATGTGCGGCAGCGGCAGGCGCATGTCGGCAAAGATGATTGCCTGCTGCATGCGTTCGCACAACCGTTCGGCCACCGCCAGCGCGACCTTGTCGCTGGTGTCGGGCAGCAGCACCATCATTTCCTCGCCACCGTAGCGCACCGCGAAATCGGTGGGCCGCAACGCGCCGCTCAGCACCGACGCGGCCGCCCGCAAGGCCTGGTCGCCGGCCAGGTGGCCGTGGCTGTCGTTGAATTTCTTGAAGTGGTCGAGGTCGATCATGATCAGCGCCAGCGGCGCGTGCGAACCGTGGGCGGTGGCGATCATCGTCGGCAGCAGGTCGTTGAGCCAGGCGCGGTTGTACAGCCCGGTCAGGCCGTCGATCATCGACAACTGGCGGTAGAACTCGCCCAGCTTCTGGCGCCGGCGCAGCTGCGCGTTGGCTGCACGGATGCGGAAGGACAGCAGCCGCAGCAGGTTGCGCGCCAGCACATTCGATTCATCGATCAGCTGCCACACCAGGTCGGCCTCGATCACCAGCACATCGCTTTGCTCCAGCGCCGTGATGCTCGACAGATTGGCTTCCTCGTCCAGCACCGACTGCTCGCCCACGCTCTCGCCCGGCAGGATCTTGCTGACGGTGCCGTCGGCCATTCCGGTGCGGGTGTCGGTGGCGACCGACAGCGCGCCGCTGAGCACGATGTACAGCCGCGCGTGCTTGGCCTCGGTCACCGCCTGGCCGGCCTCGAGCCGCATGACCGGGCAGTTGGCCAGCAGCTTGGCGATGGCGGCGTCGTCGTTCGAATTGCGCAACAGGTGCAAGTCGCCGATCTGGTGGCTGGAGTTGCCGAATGTGCAGATTTGTTTCAAAGTCGTCTTTCAGGATGCTGGTAAGCAAGCACAGTAATCATAGCTGAACTGTCCGGGACAAAGTGTAAATTTCACCCACGTAGTTGTTGCGTGATGTATCCGTCAATGCTTCAATACCGGCATTGCAATCACAGGGAACCACCATGGCTTATACCGACGCGCTCGGTACCGTGCATCAGGCCGATCCGCAGGCGCGCATCGTTTCGCTGGTGCCGTCGATCACCGAATTGCTGTGCGATCTCGGGTTGGCCGCGCAGGTGGTCGGGCGCACCGGCTTCTGCATTCATCCGCATGACGTGGTGCAGGGCATCCCCAAGGTCGGCGGCACCAAGGATGTGAATATCGACAAGATCCGCAAGCTGGCGCCGACGCACCTGGTGGTGAACATCGATGAGAACGAGAAACCGACCGTCGACCTGCTGGCGGAATTCGTTCCGCACATCGTGGTTACCCATCCGCTGCGCCCGCGCGACAACCTGGAACTGGCGCGGCTGATGGGCGGCGTGTTTTGCCGCGAGCGCCAGGCGGCCGAGTGGTGCGCTGCGTTCGAAGCGGAATATGCGTTGTTGCAGGCAACGCCGAAGGGGCAGCCGCAGACCATGTTGTACTGCATCTGGCAGGATCCGTGGATGAGCATTTCCGAGGATACGTATATCGCGCGCATGCTGGAGGAAATCGGCTGGCGCGTGCCGCCGCTGGGTGAGGTGCGTTATCCGGAATTCCGCTGGTCGGCGGAGCTGATCGCCGGCATCGACGGCGTGCTGCTGTCGAGCGAACCGTACCGCTTTACCGAGGCGCATGCGGACGCGCTGGAAAAACAGATCGGCAAGCCGGTGCTGCTGGTCGATGGGGAAATGATGTCGTGGTATGGCAGCCGGTCGCTGCAGGGACTGAAGTATTTGCGGGAGCTGGCGCGGCGTTAGGCGCCGGCTCCCGCCCTTTCAAGCTTATGCGTCGTCGTCGGCCACCTCGGCCGGCACGGCGTCGTTGGCATGACGCTTGTCCTTGTCATGCAGACGGCCCAGCGCGCTGTCGATGGCGCGCTTGAGTTTGTCGGCGGAACCGCCGATGGCCTGGTGCAAGGTGGCGGCGTGATCGCTGACGGCGATCGGCTGGTATCCGGTAACGCGGGCTTCCATCAGGCAGCGATTGTCGCCGTCGGCCGATTTCTGGCCCAGGTTGTCGCTCAAATGGACTTCGACGCGGGTGATTTGCTCGCCGAAGCGGTGGAGGGCATTGCTCACGACAGTCTGTACATGTTCATCGAGACCGGCATGGCGGTCGATAGTCTTGTCGGCATTGATATTGATTTGCATACGCTTGCTCCTTGTTGTTTGAACTGCAGATCAATATTACTCCTTTTCGACTTAGGTTCCCGTTAAGTAGTTAACCATTGATGAGCGAGGCGGCAATATTGATCGACAGGCCGAGGATCGCCAGGTTGTAGAAGAAGCACAGCACCGACTGCCCCAGCACCGCCTGCCGCATGCCACGGCTGTGCACGCTGACGTCGGAGGTTTGCACCGCGACCGAGATCGTGAACGAGAAATACAGGAAGTCCCAGTAGTTCGGCGTCAGGTCGCGGTCGGGGAATTGCAGCGGCTTTTCGTCGCCTTCCTCCATGTAGTACAGGTGCGCGTAGTGCGAGCAGAACATGGTGCCGACCATGAACCACGAGCCGGTCAAGGTCAGCACCACGAAGCCGTAGTGGTAGGCCATGTCGGCCGGCGGCAGCTCTTTCAGCGTCGACAGTTGCGAGATGATGGCGGCCAGGCTGATCATCACCGCCACCGACAGCGTGGCCAGGATCACCGGCCCCTTTTCGTCCTGGCGGCAGGCGGCGCGTTTGATGTCGTGGTGGTCGGCGCGCATCATCATCCAGCCCATCATCGCCAGATAGGACCAGACGCCGATGTTCCAGGCGGTCAGCAGGCGCGTCACCAGCGGCCAGTCCTGCGGCAGCAGCGGGCCCACCACGGCGCCCAGCGCGATCGCCAGGCTCAGGTGGGGGCGGCTGTGGATGATGCCGGGCAGCGGCAGGCTTAGCTTCATTTCTTTTCCTCGTGCGGGAAACGATCCATTCTCGACAGTACCGGAAACAGCACCGCCCAGGCGCCCGTGACCGCCAGGGTGGCGGCGCCGCCGAACAGCACGGCGCGCGTCAGGCCCATCCAGCCGGCGGTCAGGCCGGACTCGAATTCGCCCAGTTCGTTGGAGGCGCCGATGAACACCGAGTTGACGGCCGACACGCGGCCGCGGATGGCGTCCGGCGTTTCATACTGCACCAGCAGGTGCCGCACGTAGACGCTGATCATGTCGCCGGCGCCCATCAGGAACAAGGCCGTCAGCGCGACGAGGAAGCTGGTGGTGGCGCCCAGCACCAGCGTGCCGACGCCGAACACGGCCACGCCGCCCAGCATCCACAGGCCGACGCGGCGCGTGAGCGGGAAGAAGGCCAGCACGATCGAGCACAGCGCGGCGCCGGCGCCCGGCGCGGTGCGCAGCATGCCCAGGCCGGACGGGCCGATGTGCAGCACGTCGTGCGCCAGCGCCGGCAGCAGCGCGGTGGCGCCGCCGAACAGCACGGCGAACAGGTCCAGCGAAATGGCGCCCAGCACCACCGGCCGGGACCAGACGAAGCGCAGTCCTTCCAGCACCGTGTGCCAGGTGGCCGGCTCGCGGTTGCTCGGCTGCTTGACCGATTTGACCAGGCACATCAGCACCACCGACGCCACCAGCAAGGTCGAGGAAATCATATACACCGTTTTCGGCCCGGCCAGGTAGAACAGCCCGCCCAGGGTGGGGCCGAGGATCACGGCGACGTGGAAGCTCGACGAGCTCAGCGCTACGGCCTTGCTGAAGCTTTCCTGCGGCACCAGGTTGACCAGGATGGCTTGCGTGGCCGGCCCCATGAAGGCGCGCGCGCTGCCGAACAGCACCAGCACGGCAAACACCGGCCACACGGCGGTCAGCCCGGCGACGGTGAAGGCCAGCAGGGTGAGGCCGCACAGCAGCTGGGCGCCAAGCGCGATGGCGATCAGGTTGCGGCGGTCGTAGCGGTCGGCGGCGTGGCCGGCGATCAGGATCAGCAGCAGGAAGGGCGCGAACTGCGCCAGGCCGATCAGGCCGAGATCGAACAGGTTGTGCGTCATCGCATAGACCTGCCAGCCGATGGCGACGTTTTGCATCTGGACGGCGAGGGTGCCGAGGGTGCGGGCGGAAAGGTAGAAGGCGAAGTTACGGTGGCGCAGGACGCTGAAGCCGTTGGCGGGGGGAGCGGAGGCGATGCTGTCGGACATTTGAGCTTTCAGGGAGCAGAGCCTCGGGACTCTGCATCCCTGTCTGCTCCCGGTTGGGTGGATGCTTGCTGCTTTATTTGTTGATATCTGCTTCCGTGGTGAAGGCGTCCGCGTAGAACTCGTCTTCCGGCAGGCGGCACTGCGCGACGAAATCGCGCTTGGCCGATTCCACCACGATGGGCGCGCCGCAGGCATACACCTGGTGGCCCGACAGGTCCGGCAGGTCGGCCATGACGGCCGCGTGCACGAAGCCGGTGCGGCCGTTCCAGTTGTCCTCCGGCAGCGCGGCCGAGATCACCGGCACGTACTTGAAGTTCGGCAGGATCGCTTCCCACTGGCGGCACAGGGCGTCCATGTACAGGTCCTGCGGACGGCGGCCGCCCCAGTACAGGGTCATCGGCCGCTGCGAGTCCTGCGCGCGCAGGTGCTCGACGATGGCCTTGATCGGCGCGAAGCCGGTGCCCGAGGCCAGCAGCACCATCGGCTTGTCGCTGTCCTCGCGCACGAAGAAGGTGCCCATCGGGCCTTCGAAGCGCAGGATGTCGCGTTCCTTCATGGTGCCGAACACCTGTTCGGTGAACAGGCCGCCCGGCATGTGGCGGATGTGCAGGCTCAGCGGCTGGTCCTGGTCCGGCGGCGAGGCCAGGCTGTAGCTGCGGCGCTTGCCGTCGCGCAGCATGAATTCGATGTACTGGCCGGCGCGGTATTTCAGCGTTTCGTTGGCGGGCAGCTGCAAGGTCATGATGATGACGTCCGGCGCCACTTTTTCCAGCGTCGCCACGCGCGACGGCATCTTGCGGATCGGATAGTCGTCGCTGCCGGCCACTTCGCGCGCTTCGATCACCAGGTCTTCGTGCGCGATGGCACAGCAGAACAGCGAATAGCCGGCCGCTTCGTCTTCCTTGGTCAGCGCGCGCTCCTGGTGCGGCTTGTGCGTGACCGAACCGGATACCACCTTGCCGCGGCAGGAGCTGCAGGCGCCGTTCTTGCAGCCGTAGGGCAGGCCGACGCCGGCGCGCATGGCCGCCGCCAGGACGGTTTCGTCTTCCTCGCAGCTGAATTGGTGGCCGCTAGGCTGTACAGTAATTTGAAACGTCATACAATCCTTCAAATGAAAAACCACAATATTCGTAAATTCAAGCGGCCGCGCCTGCTGATCGTCGGCTGCGGCGATGTCGGCATGCGGCTGTTGCCGCTGCTGCGCCCGCACTTTCGCGTGTTTGCCACCACCAGCCAGCCATCGCGCTGCGCCGAACTGCGCGCGCTGGGCGCCGTGCCCATCGTGGCCGATCTCGACCAGCCGGCCAGCCTGCGCCGCCTGGCGGGGCTGGCCAGCCATGTGGTCCACCTGGCGCCGCCGCCCGCCGAAGGGCCGCTGGACCGCCGCACGCGTAATTTGTCCGCCATTTTACCTGAGCACGGCCGTCTGGTTTATGTCAGCACCACCGGAGTCTATGGCGATTGCGGCGGACTGTTGTTTGACGAGAGCCGTCCGGTGGCGCCGCGCAACCCGCGCGCGCTGCGCCGGGTGGACGCCGAACAGGTGCTGCGGCGCTGGGCGGTGCGCGCCGGCGCGCAATTGTCCATCCTGCGGGTGCCGGGCATCTACGCCGCCGACCGCCTGCCGCTGAAGCGCCTGCAGGCCGGCACGGCCGCGCTGATCGAGGCGGACGACGTCTACACCAACCACATCCATGCGGACGACCTGGCGGCCATCATCGCCCGCGCGCTGTTCCGCGCCTTGCCCAACCGTATATATCACGCTGTCGACGACAGCGACATGAAGATGGCGGCGTATTTCGATGCGGTGGCCGATGCCTTCCAGCTGCCGCGGCCGCCGCGCCTGCCGCGGGCGGAATTGCAGAAGGTGGTGACGCCGGCGCTGCTGTCGTTCATGTCCGAGTCGCGCCGGCTGGCCAACGGCCGCATCAAGCGCGAGCTGGGCGTGCGGCTGCGCCATTCCACCGTGGCCGACGCCCTGAAGGGCCTTACTTCTTCTTCGCGCTGAGGCGCTGCTGCTGTTTCTTTTGGGTCTGGACCTTGTTCTGCTTGGCCTCGTACAGGGCGGTGGCGTCCAGCTTGGCCTGGGCCGGCGTGCGCATCTCCTCGACGTCGTCATGCTTGACGAAATAATCGGCGGCCTGGGCGTCGACCACCAGCTTGATCGCGGCGGCGTCGTCGAGATTGTAGATCTCGTGCAGGAGTGTTGTTACTTCATCAAGGAATTCTTCGTAAGTCATAGGCTTTAAGGGGCGCGATGTAAAAACAGGTAAAGGGGAGGGCGGAAGTTACAGTAATGCAAGCTCTGTGTCAGCTTTTTGTGACAAACTGGTAACAGGTTCGCTTGATTCAAATCAAGCAAGTCGTCACATGATACGATATTGTTAGTAATCTTATGAAGGAGCCACGCGGATGCCAGCCACTTTCCATCCTACCAAGGAACAGGTTCGGGCCTACATGCACCAGCGTGAATGCGACCGCCGCCCACCGCCGATGCCGGAAGAAATCCGCCGGCAACTAGGCTGGCATGGCCATAACGGCAATATTGATTTTCCCTCCACTTCCTCACTCCTCCTCCCCGGCACCATCGCGCAACTGGCCACCTTGCTGGCCGTCGAATGGTGCTTCCTCGCCGCCGGCATCAGCCGTTCCAACTAGTCTTTACCGGAATTTATACCTTTTCTTACAACAAAAAACTTCCTATCACAAGAAATAGGGGTAAAATCTATCTAAATCTCACATAAATGTGTGATGAGTTAGCCGTTCGTTAACGTAAGCGTGTATTATCTCGGTTAAGCACTAAAAACCGGCATAAATGTCTGTGTTTTGTAGTGCTTCATTGGTAAATGAGCTAAAAATTTTTCTTACCCATGTGTCGTTTTTTTCCAAAAAACGGCCGGAACCTACTTAAAAACATTATGTCTATCAAAGAAATCACCGCATCGCCGACCTACAACCCGAATCGCGTGTTGGACGCCATCATCGAGAAGCTGCAACTGAAGAACGATGCCGCCCTGTCGCGCGCCCTGGAAGTGGCTCCGCCAGTCATCAGCAAGATCCGCCACAACACGCTGCCTATCGGCGCGACCATCCTGATCCGCATGCATGAGATCAGCGATTTCAGCATTCGCGAACTGCGCGAACTGATGGCGGCCTGATGAAGCCCTCGGCTGCATAAAGAAAAACGGCGCGTACCTTGCGGTAACGCGCCGTTGTTTTATGCGGCTGTGTTGGTGGCGATGCTTCGGTCAGGCCGAGGTGCTGATCGTGGTGCCGATACGCTGGCCGCTGGTGTTGACCGTGGGCGCCGCGGCAACTTGCGGTGGTGCGGGCGGCGCTGGCGGGGCAGCGCGCTCGACCGGCTTGTCCGCCACCGTCTTGACCGGCTCAGGCTGGCGGGCGGGCGGCGTCGCCTGGACGGCGGCGGTGCTGGAGGCTACTGAATTGACAGCCATGATGAACTCCCATCGTCTGTAAATATCCCCTGAGTATGCCACTTTTCTGAGCATGCCGCGAGCGCGCTTCGCCTGCCTGTGGCGCGGACGCCGTAGTGCTGCGAACGGTGTCAGGCTGCGGGCGCCAGGCGCGGGCGGTCGGTGTAGAGGCCGGCCAGGCGCGCCTTGTCGATGGCCGCGCCCGCTTGTGCCGCACCCGTTACCGACTGGGCCAGCTGGCCCGGCGAAGCAGAGTAGGCGAACTTGACCGGCGACGCCGAGTAGGCGAACTTGGCCGGCGAGGCCGAATACGCGGTTTTCATGGCGGCCTGGGCCGGCGATGCCGAATATGCGGTGGCGCCTGGCGAGGCCGAGTAGGCCGTCTGCAGGCCGGCGGTGTGGCGCAGGTAATCCTCGCCGAACGTCGCCTCGTACAATTCCTTCATGCGCAGGCCCATGCTTTCATGCGCCGCCAGGTCGTCCTCGCCGCGCAGGCCGATATACGGGAAGTGGTGCAGGAACTGGCCGAACACGGCGTCGCAGTCGGCCGCGTATTTCATCGTGTCGAGGATGTGGTAGTGCCAGAAGGTGTCGACATCGACCAGCGGCGCCGCCTGTTCCGCCGGGAACATCTTCATCAGGAACAGAAAGCGGCGGTATTCGAATTCAATGGCATTGGCGCGTTCCAGCGACCAGCCTTCGCCGGATTCCTTGTGCATCAGCTTGACTTTGATTGGTTCGAGGTCCAGAGCATCGATAGCATTCATGGAGACTTCCTTTGAGTGGATGAAGCGGGTTGAAAAAAGCAGAGTACGCTTGATTTTTGCCCAGCCGAGGAAGCGCTTCCTTGATTTTTCTCAATGTTTGTCAGGAAATTCCTACCCGCTGTGCCAGATTAATCTGACGGCGACCGGATGACCGACGTCTCAGTTTGTCGCGTCGGCCGCCAGGCGGGCCGTGTCGTTGATGTCGTCGATCGAGGGCGGCGCCACGTAGTCGACCGGCACCGAGATGGTGACCGTGGTGCCGCCGTTCGGCGTGGCGGTGATGGCGCAGTGGCCGCCGAGCAGGCTGATGCGCTCTTCGATGCCGACCAGTCCGAACGAGCCGACCTTGTTGCGGTTGCTGTCGCGCATGCCGACGCCGTTGTCGCTGATGGTCATGGTGAGCATGCCGCTGGTGTGGCGCAGTTCCACCCGCACCAGGCTGGCGCGCGCGTGCTGGATGATGTTGCTCAGCGATTCCTGCAGCACGCGGAAGAAGGCGGTGGCGCAGCGGTCGTCGATGCTGATGTCGCTCTGGTGTTCGATCAGCTCGCAGACCATGCCGGAGCGCTGGCGGAACTGGGCGATCTGCCATTCCACGGCCGCGCTCAGGCCCAGGTCCAGCACCGTCGGCCGCAGGTCGTTGATGATGTGGCGCACGCTCTTGATGGTGCTGTCGATCTGGCTCAGCGTGCTGCGCGCGCGCGCATGCAGGCGCGGGTGGCCCTGCCGCGTGCGGCTGGCCAGCATGTCGGCCTCGATCCGCAGCACCAGCAGGTTCTGGCCCAGGTCGTCGTGGATTTCGCGCGCGATGCGCTTGCGCTCCTGCTCCTTGATCTGGTCGGCATGGGCGGCCAGCCGGCGCAGCTTGAGGTGCGACTGCTGCAGCTTGGCCTGGCTGTCGCGCAGCTCCTTGGTCATCGCCTTGGCCATCTTGATGGCGCGCAGCCGCGACGACGACAAGGTGTGGAACAGCAGGTAGAACAGCAGCGAGCCGACAAAGCCGCACAGCATGGCCAGCCACGGCAGGAAGGCGTCGAAGTTGCTGTACCAGACCGACTTGGGCGAGCTGAAATGCGCGGTCCACTGGCGGCCGTTGAAGTCGAGCGGCAGCCTGATGGTGAACTGGTCGGCCGGACGCGCTGCGCGGTGCACCAGGCCCTGGTTGTCGTACAGCAGCGTGATCGGCGTCTTTTCATTGCCGCTGATGCCGCCGTCGTCGTACAGCATCAGGTGGACATCCTGCACCTGCATCTGCTCCAGCGCAGCCTGCACCAGGCGCGGCACGCTGAAGCCGATGCCGACCGAACCGGTGTAGGCGGCGCGGCGCTGGGCGACGTCGTACAGCGGCATGTCCTTGCGGTAGATCGGCAGGCGCAGCGCCAGCGCCCAGCCCTGGGCGTCCTTGGTGTTCTCGATCGGCATGCCGGAGGTGATCAGCGCGCCGGTGTCGCGCGCCTCGGCGATGGCGCGCGCCGCGCGCTCGCGGGCGGCGATGTCGATGCCGATGCGGTCGCGGAACGGCGCCACCGGTTCGATCATCGTCAGCACCGAGTAGGCGGGGCGGCGTCCGGGCGGCCTGATGGAGAAATCCGGATAGCCCAGCGCCAGGCCGTCGCCGCTGTGGGCGGCGCTGCGCTCGAAGGCGTCGCGCTCGGCGTCGGTGACGTAGCGGGTGTAGTTGATGTTGTTGAGCGCCGGGAACTGGCGTGCCAGGTTCAGGCCGCCGACATAGCGGTGGAAGGAGGCGCGGTCGACGCCGTCGCTGGCGTCGAAGAAACTGGCGGTGGCGCGCAACACGTCGGTGTAGGCGTTGATGCGCGAGGTGATGTTGTACTGCGCGTTGCGCGACTGGTACAGGAAACGTTCCTCGGCGTCATGCTCGATGGTGCGGTAGACGCCGACGTAAAACAGTGCGCCGATGCCGAGCGACAGCATGACGCCGGCCCACCAGACCGGCTTGGTCGGCGAGAACAGCTGTTTTTGAGCGAGGAAGGTTGCCATATTAGGTGCCTGAAGCAACTCCTGAAACCGGGGGATGAAGGCCGAATATAGGAAACTTTACCGATGCGAGTCAAGTAAATTTGTGTTTTTGGCATCCGCCTGAATATTTTGATATCGAATTCCCCGGGAGGAAAAAACCGGCGCCTCCGTTGCGGGGGGGCGCCGGCCCGAGGTAGTCTTATTACCCGAATCGCTTTTACTTGGCGACCCAGCTGTCCTTCAGGGTCACGATGCGGTTGAACACCGGCTTGCCCGGCGTCGAATCGACGCGGTCGGCGACGAAGTAGCCATGGCGCTCGAACTGGAAGCGCTGGTCCGGCTGCGCCGCGCTCATGCCCGGCTCCAGGAAGGCGGTGACCACTTCCTTGGCGTTCGGGTTCAGCAGCGAGATGAAGTCCTTGCCGCCGGCGTCAGGCTGGGCGTCGGTGAACAAACGGTCGTACAGGCGCACCTCGGCTTGCAGCGCGGTGGCGGCGGAAACCCAGTGGATGTTGCCCTTGACCTTGTAGTTGTCCGAGCCCGGCGTGCCCGATTTCGAGTCCGGGAAGTAGTTGACGTGCACCGCCACCACCTTGCCGTCCGCGTCCTTGTCGTAGCCGGTGCATTCGGTCACGTAGCCGTGGCGCAGGCGCACGCGGCTGCCCGGCTTGTCGTCGATCGGCGGGTAGTAGCGGAAATAGCCCTTGCTCGGCACTTCCATGAAGTCCTCTTCCTCGATCCACAGCTCGCGCGTGATGGGGAAGGTGCGCACGCCCATTTCCGGATGGTGCGGATGGACCGGCGACGTGCATTCCTCGCTCAGGCCTTCAGGGTAGTTGTCGATGATCAGCTTGAGCGGGCGCAGCACGGCGGTGGCGCGCGGCGCCTTCGGATCGAGGTCTTCGCGCAGGCAGCCTTCGAGCGTGCTCATGTCGATCCAGCCGTCGGACTTGGTCACGCCGATGCGCTCGCAGAACAGCTGGATCGCTTCCGGCGTGTAGCCGCGGCGGCGCAGGCCGACGATGGTGGGCATGCGCGGGTCGTCCCAGCCGTCGACGATTTTCTCGTCGACCAGCTGGCGCAGCTTGCGCTTGCTGGTGATCACGTAGGTCAGGTTCAGGCGCGAGAATTCGTACTGGCGCGGCACCGGCAGCTTGAAGAAGCCGCCCGCCGACAGCGTTTCCAGCAGCCAGTCGTAGAACGGGCGGTGGTCCTGGAATTCCAGCGTGCAGATCGAGTGGGTGATGTTTTCCAGCGCGTCCGAGATCGGGTGCGTGTAGTCGTACATCGGGTAGATGCACCAGGCGTCGCCGGTGCGCACGTGGTGGGCGTGGCGGATGCGGTAGATGGCCGGGTCGCGCATGTTCATGTTCGGCGACGACATCGCGTCCTCGCTGATTTTCGCGCGCAGGATGTGCTCGCCGTCGGCGTATTTGCCGGCCTTCATGTCGCGGAAGATCTGCAGCGATTCGGCGGCCGGACGGTCGCGGAACGGCGAGTTCTTGCCCGGCGTGTTGAAATTGCCGCGGTTGGCCGCCATATCGTCCGCCGACTGGCTGTCGACGTAGGCGTAGCCTTTTTCGATCAGGTATTCGGCCATCGCGTACAGCTGGTCGAAGTAGTCGGACGCGTAGTGCAGGTGGTGCTCGACGCCGCCGTCGGCGGTTGGATAGTCGTAGTCGAAGCCCAGCCACTTGACGCTGTCGATGATGGTGTCGACGTATTCCTGCTCTTCCTTGGCCGGGTTGGTGTCGTCGAAGCGCAGGTTGCAGCGGCCCTGGTAGTCGCGCGCCAGGCCGAAGTTCAGGCAGATCGATTTGGCGTGGCCCACGTGCAGGTAGCCGTTCGGCTCGGGCGGGAAGCGGGTGATCACGCTCGGCATGCCCTCGCGGACGTGGGTGCCGGCCGCCAGGTCGGATTCGACGATGGCGCGCAGGAAGTTGGAGGTCAGGACGGGCGCTGGGCTGTTTTTGTCGTTGCTCATCTGAAAAGTTGGCTTTGCAAAAGTTCGAGTGAAGGGCATTTTACCGTATCCCTCCTGCTGGCTGAGGGGAAATGCTGCATTGCGGCGGCCCGCGGGCGGTTTGGACCTGCCGCACAGGTATAATTCGTCTTTAATTGTTCGGCATCACGGCCCGGAGTTTCCAAAATGGAAAATTACTACAACACACTGGGTATTGCGCCTAACGCCACCGACGACGAAATCAAGAAGGTCTATCGCTCGCTGGCGATGCGTTTCCACCCGGACCGCAATCAGGCGCCCGGCGCGGAGGCGCGCTTCAAGAGCATCACCAAGGCCTACGAAATCCTGTCCGACCCGGTCAAGCGCGAGGAATACAACCAGAGCGTGAACCACCGCATCATCATCGATGCGGAAGCGGAAGCGTACCAGTTGTGGCGTTCGGTGTTCAACCTGCATGGCACCGTGCTGCCACCGGCCTGAGCCGGCCTCACTAACAAGAAAGCAAGCAATGTCTAGAAAAGTACACCCCGAGTTCGCCTATCAATCGCGCGAGCTGGAAGGCCAGATCGAGGGCATCCTGGGCGATCCGCCGGACCGCAAGAACTACCAGCGCATGATCGACGCGCTGGTGTCCGAATACGCCAGCGGCGGCGGCATCGAGGACGTCAACATGCTGGCGTTCGCGCTGGTCGACCACCTCGAGTTCAACAACCCGAAAGGCCTGCTGGCCGAGGCCGAGGACTACGAGTTCGGCGACGCCGCGCGCGTGTTCGCGATGGCCTCGTGCAAGGGCGAGGAGGCGGCGCGCATGTACGCCGCGCTGGAAGACAATCTGCCGGACCTGGCGCGCCAGGCCATCATCACGGCGTTCCTGTACAAGAATCCGCGCAAGTGGGACGACGACGACCAGTCGCTGGAACAACTGTCGGCCAACGACGACGGCGACGATGTCGACGACGACGACCACCAGGCCACCGACGACTTCGCCCAAATGTTCGACCAGGATGGAGAGTAATCATGTCCGACGAAACTACAAAGTCCAGTAATCTGCCGGCGCTGAGCAAGCAAGTGACGGAACTGGTGCTGGCCGGTTCGCTGAGCCATGCCGAGCAAGCCTTCGCCGAAGCGGCCGACCAGTTCGGCGACCTGGCGGTGGTGGAAGTGCTCAACAACATTCCGCCGCAAGTGACGGCGCTGCACATGGCCGGCTTCGACGGCGGCAAGATGTCGCTGGCGACCCTGCTGGTGCCGCCCAAGGCCTGGGCCGACAGCCTGGCGTTCTTCGCCGCCACCTGGCCGGACGACCAGATCGAGGACGATCCGGAGCGCATCGCCGAATCGCTGTTCGCGCACATCCACGGCGTGGTGTTTTCCACCGACGACGAGGATCGCCGCGTCGAGTTGCTGCAGGCCGCCTCGGCGACCGACCACGGCGCGACCGCGTTCGCCATCCTGTTCTCGATGGCGCCTAAGGAAATCCTGGAAGTGGCCGGCGAGATCATCTCGAAAGGCCCGTACCTGACCGGCCAGACCTCGTCCGACAACGACGTGGTTCCGCTGGCGATCGCGCTGGCGCAGGCGTCGGAAGACGGCTGGGACCGCGCGCTGTTCGAGCTGTTCCCCGAGTTCCGCCACAGCGCCGACCTGGCCGACGCCGAGTTCAGCGACGACCCGGACGAGGAGCCGACCTTCCTGCAGCGCTCCACCAAGGAATTGCTGTACCGCTTGCGCAAGCAGGTACCGTCCACGCGCAGCGCCGCCAAGCCTGGTTCGCGCCGCAGCCTGGGCACCGGCATTTTCTCGTGATGGAATACTGATACATGCTGCCAGCAATCGTTGTAGAAAATTTGCCGCGCCTGACCCGCGCGATCCAGCAACTGGCGACCCATCCGGACGACGACGCGGCCTACGCGCTGGCCGATGAGCTGACCGGCATCACCGCCATGGTGGCCGAGAAGTTCACCAACGACCGCACCGCCGACGGCATCCAGAAGGCGCTGCAGCTGACGGTGGGCGGCGTGTCGCTGGGCCTGGACCACGCGCTGCTGCACGAGGGCGACCTCGCGGCGCTGGACTTCCTGGTCGAGCACGGCGCCGAGCACGCGTTCCAGATCGGCTTCCGCCTGATCAAGGAGCTGTCGGCGCTGCCGGAGGATGCGCTGGTCGGCGAGTACGATACCGATCCGGTGTACTCGGCGCGCCGGCTGCGCGACCTGTTCATCGACCTGTGCCAGACCGATCCGAACCAGAACTGGAACGGCATGGAGCGCTACGAGATCTTGCTCAAACAGCGCAAGGAAGTGCAGGCCGTGGTGCGGCTGGCCGGCTGGCTGCGCCGTCACAACAGCGAAGGCCCGGTCAGCGATTCCGACCTGAACGCGGAAGGCGTGATCGCGCTGGCCATCATCTTCGCCATCGAGGGCGGCGGCCGCATCGTCGCGCGCACCGGGCAGAAGGAGTTCGAGCGCTTCGTCAAGGCGGTGCGCAAGGCCAAGCCGGACTACGAGGAGGGCTGGGCGGCGCTGGTGGCCAAGGTGCCGGTGCAGCATCACCCGGTGCTGCTGGAGCGCATCGACAGCTACCGCAAGAGCTGCACGGTGATCCAGAACATCAAGGGCCGCACGGCGATGAAAACGCTGTTCGCGGAACTGGAAAACTACGCCGGTTCCGAGCTGGACGCGGACTACTCCTAGGCTTCGGCAGCCTCGCGCGCCACGGCCACGAAGGCCGCCACCAGCGGGGCCGCTTCTTCTTTTCTTTGCGCCAGCAGCAGCGTGGTGTTGGCCTCCGGGTCCGCCAGCGGGCGGTAGCACACGCCGCCCATCCGGATGATGTCGAAGGAACTCGGCAGCACCGAAATCCCGCAGCCGGCCGCCACCAGGCCGATGATGGTCGACGCTTCGCCCGCTTCCATCGCCACCGTCGGCATGAAGCCGGCCGCGCGGCACAGCCGGAAAATCTGCGGGTAGATGCCGGTGCCGGCCGTCTTCGGATACATGACGAACGGTTGTCCCTCGAGGTCGCTGATGGCGACCGCCTGCTGCTTCGCCAGCGGATGCTCCAGCGGCAGCACCAGCACCAGCGGGTCGTGCCGCAGCACCGTCATGCCGACCGAATCGGGCACCGCCGCTTCCGGCGGCCGCACCAGTCCCAGGTCCAGCTCGCGGTTGGCGATGGCGTCGATCTGGCGCAGCGTCGACATTTCATGCAGGGTCAGCGTCACGCCAGGATAGCGCTGGCGGTAGCGGTTGACCACGGTGGCGAACAGCGGCGTCAGCGGGGTGGAGAAGGTGAAGCCCACGCGCAGTTCGCCGGCCTCGCCGCGCTCGGCCCGGCGCGCCGTCTGCACCGCCTGTTCGGACAGCGACAGCACGCGGCGGGCGTCGTCGAGGAACAGTTTGCCCGCTTCCGTCAGCCGCACCCAGCGCTTGCTGCGTTCGAGAAGCTGAGCGCCCACTTCGGCTTCCAGCTGCTGGATCTGGTGGCTCAGCGGCGGCTGGCCGATGTGCAGGCGCTCGGCGGCGCGGGTAAAGCTGAGCTCCTCGGCGACGGCGACAAAGTAGCGCAGGTGGCGCAATTCCATGGTTGTTATCTTTTTAAAGTATGAGTAACGGCTTAAATATATATTGGACAGTCGTTATGTGCAATCCTATGATGAGGTCATCGTACCTCTGACCGGATCATTCCATGTCCCTAGCTTCCGCCATGCCGGCGCCCCGCATTGCCGTCGGCAGTCCCGAGTTCAAGCGCAGCAACCGGGCGCTGTTCTTCGGCGGCTTTTCCGCCTTCGCGCTGCTGTATTGCGTGCAGCCGCTGATGCCCTTGCTGTCGCACGAGTTCGCGCTGAGCGCGGCGCAGAGCAGCATGGTGCTGTCGGTATCGACCGCCGCGCTGGCGGTGTCGCTGGTGGCGTCGAGCGCGCTGTCGGAGCGGCTGGGCCGCAAGCCGCTGATGGTGGCGGCCATGGCCATCTCGGCGCTGCTGACGATGCTGTGCGCGTTCGCCCACAGCTATCCGCAATTGCTGTTGATGCGCGCGGCGCTGGGCGTGGCGTTGGGCGGCATGCCGGCCATCGCCATGGCCTACCTGGGCGAGGAGATCGAGCCGACCTCGCTGGGGTTGTCGATGGGGTTGTACATCAGCGGCAGCGCGTTCGGCGGCATGGCGGGGCGAGTGATTACTTCGGTGCTGAGCGACCATTTCTCGTGGCGCCTGGCGCTGGCGGCGGTCGGCGTGGCCGGCGTGCTGGCGGCGTGGGAGTTCTGGCGTTCGTTGCCGGCGTCGCGCCATTTCGTGCCGGTCAGCGGCGGCTGGCGCTCGCTGCCGGCCGGCTTCAGGCTGCATTTGTCCGATCCCGGCCTGCCGTGGCTGTTCGCGCTGGCCTTCCTGCTGATGGGGGCGTTTGTCAGCCTGTACAACTACATCGCCTACCGGCTGCTGGGCGCGCCGTTCGGCTTGAGCCAGAGCCTGGTCGGGGCCGTGTCCTTCCTGTATTTGCTGGGCATCTACAGCTCGGTGTGGGCCGGGCGGCTGGCGGACCGCTACGGCCGCCGCCACGTGCTGTGGGTGGTGATGACCATCATGCTGGGCGGGCTGCTGCTGACCTTGTCAAACTGGCTGCCGCTGATCGTCGCCGGCGTCGCCATGTTCACCTACGGCTTCTTCGCCACGCACTCGGTGGCCAGCAGCTGGGTGGGGCGGCGCGCGACCACCAACAAGTCGCTGGCCTCGGCGCTGTACCTGTTCTTCTACTACCTCGGTTCCAGCGTGGTCGGCTCGGCCACCGGCGTCATGTGGGGCCGCGACGGCTGGCCGGGCGTGGTGATGGTGCTGGGCGCGGCGCTGGCGCTGGCAATGCTGGTGGCGCTGCGCCTGCGCCGCCTGGCGCCGCTGGGTGCGGCGGAGCGGTAACCGGTCAGCACAGGTAGTACTTTTTCTTCCCTTCGTCGATGCTGATGCAGTAGCTGCCTACGCCCGTGGTGATGCGGTAGATGCGCGCGCGGGCATCGGGCGACGTCAGTTCGGTGATGCGGGCAGCCTGGAACCATTTCGGGCCGACCGCGTCATGCGCGGCACTGATGCCGCGTTCCAGCATGGCCTGTTTGCTGTCCGGTGTTGGCGACGACGGGCGCGCGGGGAAGGTGGCGCGCAAATCCTTGTCGATTTTTCCCAAGTCCAGCTTGGCTTGCCTCAGGATGTCTACAGCTGTCGCCGGCCCTTGCGCTGCCGTGGCGGGCAGGGCGAACGGATCGTCTGGCGGCTGCGTTGCCGGCGTTGGGTTGTCGACGGTGACCGGTTGCTGGATCGATGGCGCGCGGGATTGCGACGGCATTGCGGTAACAGGCGGACGGCCGGCATGGGGCCGGATCGCAGGTCGCGACTTATCCAGCGGCCTGGGCGGCGTTGTCATCGGCAGCAGCCACTGGATCTCCGGGCCCGTTGTGCGCGGCACATCGGCCGCTTGCTGGCGCTGGATGAACGCATAGAGTATCGCCATGTGCAGCAGCGCAGTGGCGAGCAGTCCGGGAAGGTGGTGTTGTCGTCGCAAGGTCATGCCGGAAGAATAACTTGTAATTCAGGCAGTTATCAACTTTGTCACAGGTTATTACAATGCCAGCAGCAATCCCTTCCAGCGGGCGTCGTGCTCGCCACCCAATGTTGGCACTGCGTGGACCACGGCATAGTCGGCCAGCGCGCTGTCGTCGAGCAGAGGAGGCTCAATTGCCGTCAATATCGCGCCACCTTGTAAGGTTGCGGCTGGCGGCGCGACCAAGCTGCATCGCTTACCGTCTGGAGCCACCCGTGAAACACCTGATCCTGAGCCTGACCGCGGCCGCCGCGCTGAACATTCCGCCGGCGCTGGCCGCCGCCAGTTGTACGCTGCACAGTCCCGCCTACCGCATCGCCTTGCTGGAGTTGTACACGTCCGAGGGCTGCAGCAGTTGCCCGCCGGCCGACCAGTACGTCAGCGGCTTGCGCGGCGACGGCATCACGGCGCAGCAGGCGGTGCTGCTGTCCGAGCATGTCGATTACTGGAACTACATCGGCTGGAAAGATCCGTTTTCCAGCAAGACCTTCACCGACCGCCAGCGCTGGCTGAGCGACCTGGCCGGCTCCCGCACCATCTACACGCCGGAGATCTTCGTCGGCGGCAAGGAGCAGCGCGGCTGGCCGCGCGGCGTGGCCGACGCGGTCAGGCGCGTCAACGGGCTGGCGGCGCAGGCCGACATCAGCATCACGCTGGGCGCGGCCGGCGCCGGCGGCCTGCCGGTGGAAGTGAAGGCCGGTTCGGCGCGGGAAGGCAAGCTGTTCATCGCGCTGGTCGAGAACGGCGTTGCCAGCCAGGTCAGGGCGGGCGAAAACAGCGGCCGCTTGCTGCGGCATGATTTTGTCGTGCGCGAGTGGCTGGCGCCGGTGCCGCTGGCGGGCGGCGCGGCGTCGTTCAGGCAGGTGCTGGCGCTGCCGGCCGGCGCGGCGGCGGGCAGGCTGGGCGTCAGCGCCTTCGTGCAGACGCCGCAGGGCGAAGTGCTGCAGGCGCTGGCGTTGCCGGTGTGCGGCGGCTAGTGGGCTTCAGGAACGGGTTTCGAGGCCGGCGGCGGGCTGTTCCCGCTGTTCCATGCTGTTGTGGATCAGGCGGTGATATTGGAACGCTTCGCGGATGCTTTCTCGCAGCGTCTGGTCGTCCCACGGCTTGGTGTAGAAGCGGTAGATCTCGCCGCGGTTGATGGCGTTCAGCACCGTCTCCAGCTCGGTGTAGCCGGACAAGATGATGCGTATCGTGCCTGGATACAGCTTCTTGACGCGGCTGAGGAATTCGGTGCCGTTCATGCCCGGCATGCGCTGGTCGCTCATGACCACCTGCACCTGGTGCAGCGCCAGCAAGTTGAACGCCTCTTCGGCCGTGTTGGCGCGCAGCACGCGGTAACCGTCGAGCCGGAACACCCGGGTCAGCGCGGCCAGGATGCTGGGCTCGTCGTCCAGCAGCAGCAGGGTTTGCTGCTGGCGCGGCTCCTCGTTGTTCGGCAGCGCCAGGCTGCGTTCCTGCCGCAGCAGGTCGGCGAACGCGTCCGGCGCCAGCGGCCGGCTGAAATAATAGCCCTGTATCTCGTCGCACAGATAGCGCCGCAGATAGGCCAGCTGCGGCTCGGTCTCGACCCCTTCGGCGATGACCTTGAAGCCGAGGCTGTGGCCGAGCGCGATGACGGAGCGCACGATGGCCGCCACCTTCGGCTCGGTCAGCATTTCGCGCACGAAGGACTGGTCGATCTTCAGGTAGTCGATGGGGAACAGCTTGAGGTAGGCCAGGCTGGAATAGCCGGTGCCGAAATCGTCGATCGACAGCGCGATGTCGAGCCGCTTGAGTTGCGACACCACGGACACCGCCGCGCCGACGTTGTCCATCATCAGGCTCTCGGTCAACTCCAGCTCCAGATATTGCGCATCGAGGCCGCTGTCGGTCAGCGCGGCCTGGATCTCGCTGGCCAGCGCCGGATCGCGGAACTGGCGCGCCGACAGGTTGACCGCCACCCGCAGCGGCGTCAGCCCCGCAGCCTGCCAGGCCATGTTCTGCGCGCAGGCGGTGCGCAGCACCCAGCGGCCGATGGCGACGATCAAGCCGGTCTCCTCGGCCACCGGGATGAAGCGCGCCGGCGACACCATGCCCAGCGTCGGATGGCGCCAGCGCACCAGCGCCTCCATGCCGATCACCGCGCCGCTGCGCAGGTCGACCTTGGGCTGGTATTCCAGGCTCAGCTCGTTGCGTGGCAACGCGTGCCGCAGCTCCGCCTCGATCAGCGTGCGCTCGGCGATGCGGATGTGCATGGCCGGCTCGTAGAACTGGACCTGGTTGCGGCCGCCCTCCTTGGCGCGGTACATGGCGATGTCCGCATGCTTGAGCAGCTGCTGCGCCTCGGTGCCGTCGACCGGATAGACGCTGACGCCGATGCTGCAGGTGACCGTAAACACTTGCTTGCCCAGCGCGATAGGCGCGGCCACGGCCTCCAGCACGCGCTGCAGCAGCGCGGCGATGGCGGTGGCATCGGCATCGGGCAGCAGCAGCAGGAATTCGTCGCCGCCCAGCCGCGCCACGGTGTCGCTGTCGCGAATGCAGGTGCGCAGGCGCGTGGCGACGCTGCACAGCAGCTCGTCGCCGGACAGGTGGCCCATGCTGTCGTTGACCAGCTTGAAATTGTCGAGGTCGATGAACACCACGCCCAGGCCGTGGCCGTAGCGCTGGGCGTAGCTGATAGCCTGGGCCATGCGGTCGCCGAACAGCGCGCGGTTGGGCAGGCCGGTCAGCGCGTCATGGCTGGCCTGGTGCTCCAGCTGGGCCTGGTAATCGATGGTTTCGGTCATGTCGGTCAGCACGCAGACGTGATGGTCGATCTCGCCGCCGGTTGCCTGCACCGGCGCCACGTGCAGCTGGGTCCACAGCGCGGCGCCGTCGCGGTGGCTGGTGCGCAGCAGCAGCGTCACTTCCTGGCGCGAGCGCATGGCCGAGTGCAGCGCGTCGCGCTCGTCCTGCCGGCCCTGGCCGAACAGCATGTCCAGGCTGCGGCCCAGCACGCTCTCGCAAGGGTAGCCGAACAGGCGCGCGAAGGCGGGGTTGGCGTAGTCGATCAGGTCGCCGGTCGGACCGTTGACGGTGATGACGATGGCGTTGACGCTGGCGTCGAGCGCGCGGCCGCGCAGCTGCAGCGTCAGCTCGGCCTGCTTGCGTTCGCTGATGTCCTCGATCGTGCCCAGCACGCCGATGGTGTTGCCGAGGCGGTCGTGAAACGGCAGCTTGTTGATCAGGTACCAGTGCACGCTGCCGTCGGTCAGCGTCATGTGGTCCTGCAGGTTCAGCTGGGGCCGGCCGGTGGCGATGATGGCGCGGTCGTCGGCGCGGATGGCCTCGGCGTTGTGCGCCCACGGGAAGTCCTCGTCGCGCTTGCCGACCACGTCGCCGGTGCTGGACAGACCGGCGAAGCGGGCAAACACGGCGTTGCAGCCGTGGTAGGCGCCGTCGAGCCCCTTCCAGAAGATCTGGTGCGGGATGTGGTTGATGACCAGCTGCTTGAGTTCGCGCGAGGCGTGCAACTCCGCCTCCATGCGCAGCTGCTCGGTGATGTCGTGCGCCACCACGAAGCGGGCCAGATGGCCGGCGACGGTCACCGAGTGGGAGGAGATTTCCACATCGATCAGGCTGCCGTCGCGGCGCCGATGGATCCAGCTGCCGGCCCGTTCCGTGCCCTTGGCGGGGGCGGCGGCCAGGTTGCGCTCGAGGCGCTCGATCTGCTCCGGTGGACGGATGTCCTTGATCGTCATCTGCAGGAATTCCGCCTCCGTATAGCCGTAGTGGGTGACGGCGGCGGCGTTCACCACCAGGAAGCGCAACGTTTCCAAATCGTACACCCACATCGGCTGCGGATGCTCTTCGAACAGATGTTTGAAGCGCAGCTTGGATTCGAATACGTCGTAGTCGTTCAGCGGGTAGGCCAGGCACAGCAGGGACGCTTGCTGGCCGCTGGTGGCTGCGCGCCATTCCAATGTTTGCGTCACCATGTGGCCGAGGCCGTCGACGTCCAGCAGTTCCAGCTCGCCGCGCCAGTAGCCGCGCGCGCGCACGGCGGGCAGCGCTTCGCCGCGCAGCATCGCCAGCGCCCATGTCGTATACAACGTGGCGACGGCAGCGCCGGCCTGGGTCGGCCCCAGGGTCGCGATGGAATAACGGTTGACGGCCAGCAGCTGCTCGTTTTCGTCCATGACAAAGGCGAAGTAGGGGCTGTCGGCGAAAAAATGTTCGAAGTCCGCGTGGCAATCCAACGCTTCCAGTTGGCGCCCGGGGTCGCGACCATGAGGGGGATATTCTTGCTGATCCATATCCATTCGGCTGGGCGGAAACGATGTGGATCAATACTAACAGAACACAAGATGCGATGGCCACACGACTAGCTTGCGCGCAACAAGTGATGGAGTTTGATCACGGTCTGATCTGTGTCAAACAGGCGGGCGGGGGCTTGAAACTGCGGAAGGAGCGGATGGTCGAATCTGCACTGGCACGCCTGTGCCCGATCCATCGAGGAGGAGTTCATCATGCTGCAAGCGAACGACATCGAGCACCGTTTCCATCTGGTTCAGCAAGCGATAGGGCAGGCCGCGCAAGCCTGTTCCGGCGAGCCCAACCTGCCCAGCGAACTGCGCGACAGCATCCAGCGCCTGGACCGGCATTCCGACACCGCGCAGGAGGTGGTGTTTTCCAGGGACGAGCTGCGGCTGCACAAGCTGGTCCGGGAAATGGACCGGCTGGCAGAGCGGGCCAGGCAGGTATGCCTCAACATTCCGCGACTGTCGCCGCAGCTGCGCGGCGCGGTGAGCTATATGCACAGCCAGATCATGGAGCTGAAGCGGGATATGCGCATCAGCCCGTAACGGACGGGGGCCGGCCGCTTACTTCGGCATGACGTGCCTGAACGTCGGCTCGATGTTCTTCGAGTGCAGGTGCTGGATGATGTCTTCCAGCGTGGCGTCCTTCAGCAGCAGGCCGCTTGGGGCGGCGTGCGGTGCCGCCGCCGGCTCGGCCGGCTTGTGCGGGCGCTCCTTGCCGTGCGGCGGGTGCATGGTGCTGATGGCGTGCGTGAACTGCTTGTCCGTCATGCCTTGCAGGCCTTCCAGGAACGCCGCCTGCGCGGCGTACGGCGGCATCATTTCCAATCCGGATTCGTCGGCGAACGAGGCGCCCATGCCGGGATTGATGAACGCCGCCCAGTTGCCGCTGGCCATGTGCAGGCACGGCGGCAGCTCGGCGGTGGTGCTGGTCACGGTGTCGGGACGCAGGCCGATCTCTTCGTTCGGTATGTCGGGGAAATAGGTCTTGCGCAGCAGGTGCAGAAACTGCTGCGCCTGATTGAGCGGCACCGGCGTCGCCAGCGACATCCACAGCGAGTAGCCGCCGGCGCCGCTGATGCTGACGGCCGGCGCGGGCAGGCCGAGCTGGTCCTGCAGCGCGTTGGCCACGCCGCACAGGCGGTCCCAATGCTGCAGCGCCGGCGCGTCGCCCATGCGGTTGAAATCGACGATCAGCGCGCGCACCAGGCCGTTGTCCGAGACCAGGTTGAGCGACGTGGTTTTCTCGCCGCTCAAGTGCTGCTCCAGCATCCGCGCCGTCAGTTCGCCGGCGGGGAAGCACTCCTGGTCGTCGAGCAGGTACAGCCGTTTTAATTCGGCGATCAGCTTTTCCATTACAGCACTCCCTGCTCGCGCAGCGCGGCGATGTCGTCGTCGCTTTGGCCCAGCAGGTTGCGCAGGACCTCGTCGGTGTGCTGGCCCAGCAGCGGCGGCGCGAGCGCGTTGTCGGCCGGCGTGGCCGACATCTTCATCGGGCTGCGCACCAGCTTCATGCTGCCGGCCGTCGGATGCGGCACCTCCATCACCAGCTCGCGCGCCAGCACTTGCGGATTCTTGTAGACGTCGTCGAGGTTGTTGATCGGGCCGCAGGGCACGCCGACTTCCTCCAGCTTGCCGATCCAGAAATCGCGCGGCTGCGCCAGCACCATGGCCGCCAGCAGCGGCACCAGCTCGTCGCGGTTCTGCACGCGCAGCGGATTGGTGGCGTAGCGCTCGTGCAAGGCCAGGTCGGCGCGGCCGCCCACCTCGACAAACTTCTGATACTGGCCGTCGTTGCCGGTGGCGACGATGATGTAGCCGTCGGCGCACTGGAAGGTCTGGTACGGCACGATGTTCGGGTGCGCATTGCCCCAGCGCTTGGGCGGCTTGCCGCTGTTGAGGTAGTTGCTGCCCATATTGGCCAGCATCGCCACCTGCACGTCCAGCAAGGCCATGTCGATGTACTGGCCTTCGCCGCTGCGGTCGCGGTGCGTCAGCGCGGCCAGGATGGCGATGGTGGCGTACATGCCGGTCATCAGGTCGGTCAGCGCCACGCCGGCCTTTTGCGGGCCGCCGCCGGGCAGGTCGTCGCGCTCGCCGGTGACCGACATCAGGCCGCCCATGCCCTGGATCAGGAAGTCGTAGCCGGCGCGGTGCGCGTACGGGCCGTCCTGGCCGAAACCGGTCACCGAGCAGTAGACCAGGTCGGGTTTGATGGCTTTCAGCGATTCATAGTCCAGGCCGTAGCGTTTGAGCTGGCCGACCTTGAAGTTTTCCAGCACCACGTCGCAGTGGCTGGCCAATTCGCGTATCAGCGCCTGGCCGTCGGCGCTGGCGATGTCGATCGTGACCGAGCGCTTGCCGCGGTTGGCGGCCAGGTAGTAGGCGGCCTCGGTGGTGTTGTTGCCGGCGGCGTCCTTGGCGTACGGCGGGCCCCAGGCGCGGGTGTCGTCGCCGCTGCCGGGACGTTCGATCTTGATGACGTCGGCGCCGAGGTCGGCCAGATTCTGCGAGCACCACGGTCCGGCCAGCACGCGGCTCAGGTCGAGGACGCGGATATGGCCTAGCGCTTTTGGAGCTGTCATGATGTGTGTAACCTTTTGAGTAATGCTATCAGGCCGCTAGTGTAGTGGCTCAGTCGGGCGCTTGCACATAATTTTTTTGCAATGTGCCGGCCAGTTCGCGCGCGGCCTGCCAGCGCTGCAGCGGCGACGGATAGTCCGGCTTGCTGCGCCGCGGACGGTCGCTGGCGCGCGCCACCTTCTTGAAATAGGTCGCCAGCCGCGCCGCCGGCCAGCCCGCGCGCCATGCCAGCAGCAGGCCTTCGCGGTCGGCTTCCTGTTCCTGACTGTAATTGGTGGCGGCCAGCAGGTCGATCAGGTCGGTGTCGTGGTCGACCGCGTGTTCCAGTTCCAGGTAGGGCCGCTGCGCCCAGCGCGGGTCGAGCAGCAGCGCCTGCTGGTATTCCTTCAGGTTGTGACGCAGGGCGGCGTGCTCGATTTCATGGGCCAGCAGCATGGCCAGTTCGGCGTCGCTCAGCTCCAGCCGGCCGACGTAGTCGGCGCTGACCAGGATCTTGCCGCCGGCCATGCAGTCGGCGTTCTGCTCCGGGTCACCGGTGGTATGGATTTCCCAGGCCCAGTGCGCGGTGTCCGGGTAGTCGCGGCCGGCCTGGGCGATCAGCGGCAGGGCGATGTTGCGCACGCGCTCGCTGAAGCGCGGGTCGGCGTCCAGCGTCAGTTTGTCGAGCCGGCCGGCGTACAGGATGGCGGCGCGGGAGACCACCAGTTCCTGGGTCAGCGCTTCGGCACCGGCGAGAGCTGACCACAACAGCAGCACGGCTGGCGCCATTCGTGATAGTGTTGATATGATTGTCATAACAACCTTTCCGAGGCAAAGCCATGTGGCCCTACCCAAAAATTGTTGCACACCGCGGCGGCGGGACGCTGGCGCCGGAAAACACGGTGGCCGGACTGCGCGCCGGGCTGGCCTATGGCTTCCGCGCCGTCGAGTTCGACGTGATGCTGTCGCGCGACGGCATCGGCATGGTGATGCACGACCCCGACTTCGGCCGCACAGTGGCGGGGCGGGGCAGCGTGCCGGGCACCGACGCCGTCGAGCTGGCCGCGATGGACGCCGGCAGCTGGTTCGGCCCGCAATTCCGTGATGAACCGGTACCATTCTTCACCCAATTCATCGATTATTGCAAGGCGCAACGCATCTGGATGAACGTGGAAATCAAGCCGGCCGACGGTTTCGAGCGCGAAACCGGCGCCTGGGTTGCAAAAGTGACACGCGACAGCTATGCCGCCGAACTCGCCGCCGGCAGTGCGGTCTCCAACCCCGCCGCCATCCCGCTGCTGTCGTCATTCAGCTTCGACGCGCTGGCGGCCGCCCGCGACGCCGCGCCCGAGCTGCCGCGCGGCTATCTGCTGGACAAGATCCCCGCCGGCTGGCAGGAGCAGGCGCGCGCACTGGGCGCCGTGGCCATCCACACCAACCAGAAGTACCTGACGCGCGAGCTGGCGGCGCAGGTCAAGGCGGCCGGCTACGGCCTGTTTTGCTATACCGTCAACGATCCGCAGCGGGGCCGGGAGATCCTGTCCTGGGGCGTGGACGGGTTCTGCACCGACCGCATCGATTTGATCGGCCCCACCTTCGCCTGAGACCCTGCCTGCGGCGTGGTCATATATAATCAACCCTTTGCATTTGCCAGCTACCTCTGCTTACGACATGAAATCATCTGAAATCCGCGACAAATTCCTCAAGTTTTTTGAATCCAAGGGTCATTCGATTGTCCGTTCCAGCTCCCTGGTACCTGGCAACGACCCGACCCTGCTGCTGACCAACAGCGGCATGGTGCAATTCAAGGACGTGTTCACCGGTACCGACAGCCGTCCGTACACCCGCGCCACCTCCGTGCAGCGCTGCGTGCGCGCCGGCGGCAAGCACAACGACCTGGAAAACGTCGGCTACACCGCGCGCCACCACACCTTCTTCGAAATGCTGGGCAACTTCAGCTTCGGCGACTACTTCAAGCGCGACGCCATCAACTACGCCTGGGAACTGCTGACCAAGGTCTACGCGCTGCCGGTCGACAAGCTGACCGTCACCGTCTACCAGGAAGACGACGAGGCCTACGACATCTGGGCCAATGAGATCGGCGTGCCAAAAGAGCGCATCATCCGCATCGGCGACAACAAGGGCGCGCGCTACGCGTCGGACAACTTCTGGCAGATGGCCGACACCGGCCCATGCGGTCCGTGCACCGAGATCTTCTACGACCACGGCGCCGACATTCCTGGCGGCCCGCCAGGCTCGCCGGACGAAGACGGTGACCGCTTCATCGAAATCTGGAACCTGGTGTTCATGCAGTTCAATCGCGACGAAGCGGGCGTGATGCACAAGCTGCCGAAGCCGTGCGTCGACACCGGCATGGGCATGGAGCGCCTGGCCGCCGTGCTGCAGCACGTGCACTCGAACTACGAGATCGACCTGTTCCAGCACCTGATCAAGGCCGCCGCGCGCGAAACCGGCGCCACCGACCTGGAAAACAAATCGCTGCGCGTGATCGCCGACCACATCCGCGCCGCCGCGTTCATGATCGTCGACGGCGTGATTCCCGGCAGCGAAGGCCGTGCCTACGTGCTGCGCCGCATCATCCGCCGCGCGCTGCGCCACGGCCACAAGCTGGGCCAGACCAAGCCGTTCTTCTACAAGCTGGTGGCCGACCTGGCGATCGAGATGGGCGCCGCCTATCCGGAGCTGGAAGAAGCCAAGGACCGCGTGGCCCAGATGCTCAAGGCCGAGGAAGAGCGCTTCGGCGAGACGCTGGAAACCGGCATGAAAGTGCTGGAGGCGCAGCTGGCCAAGGACGGCAAGGGCATCGACGGCGCCACCGCCTTCACCTTGTACGAGACCTACGGCTTCCCGCCGGACCTGACGGCCGACATCTGCCGCGAGCGCAATATCGAGTTCGACCAGGCCGGCTACGACGCCGCGCTGAAGGAAAGCCAGGAACTGTCGCGCAAGGGCGGCAAGACCACCAAGGACAGCAAGGTCGAGTACTCGGGCGAGAAAAACAAATTCGTCGGCTATGACAACCTGACGCACAGCAGCAAGGTCGTCGCGCTGTACGCGGCCGGCACGCCGGTGCAGGAACTGAAGGCTGGCCAGGCCGGCATCGTGGTGCTCGACACCACGCCGTTCTACGCGGAATCCGGCGGCCAGGTGGGCGACCAGGGCGTCATCAGCTCGGGCGCGGCGCAGTTCAGCGTCAGCGACACGCTGAAGATCCAGGCCGACGTGTTCGGCCACCACGGCGTGCTGGAGTCGGGCGCGCTGAAAGTGGGCGATGCGGTCAGCGCCAACGTCGATCAAGCCAAGCGCGCGCGCACCATCCGCAACCACTCGGCCACCCACCTGATGCACAAGGCCCTGCGCGAAGTGCTGGGTTCGCACGTGGCGCAGAAAGGCTCGCTGGTCGATCCGGACAAGACCCGCTTCGACTTCAGCCACAACGCGCCGCTGACGGCCGAGCAGATCGCCGAAGTGGAAACCAAGGTCAACAAGGAGATCCTGGAAAACCACGCGACCAAGGCGCAGCACATGTCCTTCGACGACGCGGTCAAGCACGGCGCGATGGCGCTGTTCGGCGAGAAGTACGGCGACGAAGTGCGCGTGCTGGATATCGGCACCTCGAAAGAGCTGTGCGGCGGCGTGCACGTGCAGCGCACCGGCGACATCGGCCTGTTCAAGATCATCGCTGAAGGCGGCGTGGCCGCCGGCATCCGCCGCGTCGAAGCCGTCACCGGCGAAGGCGCGCTGGCGCTGGTGCAATCGATGAACCGCCGCCTGCTGGAAGCGTCGGCCGCGCTGAAGTCGAATCCCGAGGAACTGACCGCGCGTATCGGCCAGGTGCAGGACCACGTCAAGGCGCTGGAAAAGGAACTGGCCGCGCTGAAATCGAAACTGGCTTCGGGCCAGGGCGACGAGCTGGTCGCGCAAGCGGTCGACGTCAACGGCATCAAGGTGCTGGCGGCCACGCTGGACGGCGCCGACGTGGCCCGCCTGCGCGAGACCATGGACAAGCTGAAGGACAAGCTGAAGACCGCCGCGATCGTGCTGGCCAGCGTTGCCGACGGCAAGGTGAGCCTGATCGCCGGCGTGACGGCGGACGCCACGTCCAAGGTCAAGGCGGGCGAGCTGGTGAACTTCGTTGCACAACAAGTGGGCGGAAAAGGTGGCGGACGCCCTGATATGGCGCAGGCCGGCGGCACCGATCCGAGCGGCCTGCCGGCGGCTCTGGCGGGTGTTGCCGCATGGGTGGGCGAGCGCGCCTAAGTTGCTCAGAAGCCAGTAAAAAGCCCGTAAATAAGCGGCCCGCGTGTCAAGCGCGGGCCGTTGTCGTCTGGGGATTCCTGTTGTATACTCGTCAGCTCGCGTTGCAAACTTGCAACGCGCAATGAACTATTTTGGTGCAGCGCGTCATGCGGCCCGTTTTGGAGTAGTATGACGACAGTCCTAAACAAAACGAGCGGGTTCTTGATGAGCGACACGATACTTGAAAACGAAATCATGGAATTCCATAAGGAACTCGATGCGCGCGGTTTGAACTGTCCGCTGCCGATCCTGAAGGCCAAGAAAGCCTTGTCTGAGTTGCAGAGCGGCGAAGTGCTGCGGATTATGGCGACCGACCCGGGTTCCGTGCGGGATTTCCAGGCTTTCGCCAAGCAAACCGGCAATGCGCTGTTGTCGCATGTCCAGACTGGCCGCGAATTTGTCTTTTTGATGCAGCGCAAATAAGCGCCGCGTCTTCCCTTAGCTACTTTTTCTACAGAAATATCGTCTAAAGCATTTATTTTTTAGACGATTTCTACTAGCTAAAAAACGCACGATCGTGCTTAAATTTCTTGTGCAGGCTGGATTTCTCATATAATCTAGCCCACATTATTTGTCCCGAATTCTTTAATTTTTCCAAAGGCACAGCTATGAAAGTCTTGGTACCCGTCAAACGCGTGGTCGACTACAACGTCAAGGTGCGCGTCAAGTCCGACGGCAGCGGCGTCGATATCGCCAACGTCAAAATGTCGATGAATCCATTCGATGAGATCGCGCTGGAAGAAGCGATGCGCCTCAAAGAAGCCGGCAAGGTGACCGAAGTGGTGGCCGTATCGTGCGGCGTGACCCAATGCCAGGAAACCCTGCGCACCGGCATGGCCATCGGCGCCGACCGCGGCATCCTGGTGGAAACCGCCGTCGAGCTGGAGCCGCTGGCGGTGGCCAAGCTGCTCAAGGCGCTGGCGGACAAGGAACAGCCGCAACTGATCATCCTGGGCAAGCAGGCGATCGACGACGATTCCAACCAGACCGGCCAGATGCTGGCTGCGCTGCTGGGCTGGCCGCAAGCGACGTTCGCGTCGAAAGTGGTGCTGGAAGACGGCAAGGTCACCGTGACCCGCGAAGTGGACGGCGGCCTGGAAACGCTGGCGCTGACCTTGCCGGCCATCGTCACCACCGACCTGCGCCTGAACGAGCCGCGCTATGTGACGCTGCCGAACATCATGAAGGCCAAGAAAAAACCGCTGGATGTGACCAAGCCAGAAGACCTGGGCGTCGATGTGACCCCGCGTCTGAAAACCCTGAAAGTCGTCGAGCCTGCAAAACGCTCGGCCGGCATCAAGGTACCGGACGTCGCCACCCTGGTCGCAAAACTGCGCACCGAAGCCAAAGTCATCTAAAGGAACAACCATGGTCGCATTAGTTATCGCCGAACACGACAACGCTAGCCTGAAAGGCAGCACCCTCCACACCGTGACCGCTGCCGCCCAGTGCGGTGGCGACGTGCACGTCCTGGTTGCCGGCTCGAACGCCGGCGCCGCAGCCGAAGCAGCCGCGCAAATCGCCGGCGTGTCGAAAGTCATCGTGGCCGACGCCGCTTACTTCGCCGACGGCCTGGCCGAGAACATCGCCGAGCAAGTGCTGGCGCTGGCCGGTTCGTACAGCCACATCCTGGCCCCGGCCACCGCCTACGGCAAGAACATCCTGCCGCGCGTGGCCGCCAAGCTGGACGTGGCGCAGATTTCCGAAATCACCAAGGTCGACTCGCCGGACACCTTCGAGCGTCCTATCTACGCCGGCAACGCGATCGCCTACGTGCAATCGTCGGACAAGATCAAGGTCATCACCGTGCGTTCGACCGGCTTCGACGCCGCCGCCGCCACCGGCGGTTCGGCCGCGACCGAAACCGTCGCCGCAGTTGCCGACATCGGCAAATCGGCCTTCGTCGGCCGCGAGCTGGCCAAGTCGGACCGTCCTGAGCTGACCGCCGCCAAGATCATCGTTTCCGGCGGCCGCGGCATGGGCTCGGGCGAAGCGTTCAAGATCCTGGAACCGCTGGCGGACAAGCTGAACGCCGCCATGGGCGCATCGCGCGCCGCCGTCGACGCCGGCTATGTGCCGAACGACTGGCAGGTGGGCCAGACCGGCAAGATCGTCGCGCCGACGCTGTACATCGCCGTCGGCATCTCCGGCGCGATCCAGCACCTGGCCGGCATGAAGGATTCGAAGACCATCGTGGCGATCAACAAAGATCCTGAAGCGCCGATCTTCTCCGTTGCCGACTACGGCATCGTCGGCGACCTGTTCGAAATCGTGCCGCAACTGGTTGCTGAACTGGGCTAAGCCCGCGCACCGCACATCAGGCCACGCTGATCCGGAACGCCGGATTGCCGTGGCCTTTTTCTTGGAGACATAAGATGCCATATCAAGCACCCCTGAAAGACATGCTGTTCGTGATGAACGAACTGGCCGACCTGGCCGGCGTCAACGCGCTGCCGGGCAACGAAGACGCGACCCCGGACACCGCCGAAGCCGTGCTGGAAGAGAACGCGAAATTCGTCAGCGGCGTGGTCGCGCCGTTGAACAACCCGAGCGATAAGGAACCGAGCTGGTGGCACGACGGCCAGGTCACCACCTCCAAGGGCTTCAAGGAAGCCTTCAAGGCATTTGCCGAGGCCGGCTGGCAGGGCGTGCAGCACCCGGTGGAATTCGGCGGCCAGGGCCTGCCGAAGCTGCTGGCGACCCCATGCATTGAAATGCTCAACTCCGGCAGCATCTCGTTCGCGCTGTGCGCGCTGCTGTCGGACGGCGCGATCGAAGCGCTGCTGACCGCCGGCAGCGACGAGCAGAAAGCCATCTATTTGGAAAATCTGGTGTCGGGCAAGTGGACCGGCACCATGAACCTGACCGAGCCGCAAGCCGGCTCCGACCTGGCCGCCGTGCGCACCCGCGCCGTGCCGCAGGGCGACGGCACCTACAAGGTGTTCGGCACCAAGATCTTCATCACCTACGGCGAGCATGACTTCGCCGAGAACATCGTCCACCTGGTGCTGGCGCGCACGCCGGACGCGCCGCCGGGCGTGAAGGGCATCTCGCTGTTCATCGTGCCCAAGTTCCTGGTCAACGCCGACGGTTCGGTCGGCGCCCGCAACGATGCGCATTGCGTGTCGATCGAGCACAAGCTGGGCATCAAGGCCAGCCCGACCGCCGTGCTGCAATTCGGCGACCACGGCGGCGCCATCGGCACGCTGGTGGGCGAGGAGAACCGCGGCCTGGAATACATGTTCATCATGATGAACGCGGCCCGCTTCGGCGTCGGCCTGCAGGGCATCGGCCTGGCCGAGCGGGCCTACCAGAAGGCCGTGGCCTTCGCCAAGGACCGCGTGCAGTCGCGTGACCTGGCCGGTTCGGCCGGCCCGGTAGCTATTATTCATCACCCGGACGTGCGCCGCATGCTGATGTCCATGCGTTCGCAGACCGAGGCGGCGCGCGCGCTGGCCTATGTCGGCGCCGGCATCAGCGACGTGGCGCACAGCCACGCCGACGCGGAAGTGCGCAAGGCCAACCTGGCGGTGTACGAGTACCTGGTGCCCGTGATCAAGGGCTGGTCGACCGAGATGTCGCAGGACGTGACCCGCGACGGCGTGCAGGTGCACGGCGGCATGGGCTTCATCGAGGAAACCGGCGCGGCCCAGCACTACCGCGATGCGAAGATCCTGACGATCTACGAAGGCACGACGGCGATCCAGGCCAACGACCTGGTCGGCCGCAAGACCGTGCGCGACGGCGGCGCCGTGGCCAAGGGCATCATCGCCCAGGTGCGCGCGACCGAGGCGCAACTGGCGGCGTCGGACAACGCGGACTTCAAGGCCATCCTGGCGCAGCTGTCGTCCGGCAGCAAGGACCTGGAAGCGGTGGTCGATTACGTGGTGGCCAACATGAAGAGCGACATCAAGGGCGTGTTTTCGGGCAGCGTGCTGTACCTGAAGCTGGCCGGCATCGTGCTGGGTGGCTGGCAGATGGCGCGCGCCGCCGTGATCGCTCAGCAGAAGCTGGACGCCAACGATGGCGACGCCGGTTTCTATAAAGCCAAGATCGCCACCGCGCGCTTCTTCGCCGACCACATCCTGTCGCAAGCCTCGGGCTTGCGCATCGCTATCATCGACGGCAGCGCCGGCGTGCTGGCGCTGAGCGAAGACCAGTTCTAAGCCGGTCTCGCCGCTTCACGAAAAGCAGCCTTCGGGCTGCTTTTTTTACGCCTATCGCGCTACACTGTGAAGTGGAACCACCCGGGAGGCCCTATGCGCATCGCGATTCTGTCTGACATACACGGCAACTTGCCGGCGCTGGAAGCCGTGGTGGGCCATATGCACCGGCGCGGCGTGGATCTGGTGGTCAATCTGGGCGACAGCGCCTCAGGGCCACTGCTGCCGCGCGAGACGGTGCGCTTCCTGATGGCGCAGGATTGGATACACCTGGCCGGCAATCACGAGCGGCAAGTGCTGGAGCTGGATCCCGATGCGCCGGACAATATGCAGCGCCGGCCTTCAGACGCTTATGCGCGGGCGCAGCTGGGCGTGCGCGAACTGGCCTGGATGGCGTCGCTCAAATCCTGCCAGCGGCTGAACGACCAGGTGCTGCTGTGCCACGGCACGCCGCGCAGCGATCTCGAATACTTCCTGGAATCGGTGGATCCCGGCCAGCCCCATGTGCGGCTGGCCACGCCGGAGGAGGTGGGACAGCGGCTGGGCGATGTGCGGGCCGAGCTGGTGATATGCGGCCACACCCACGTGCCGCGCTCCGTGCGGGCGCCGAACGGCACGCTGATCGTCAATCCCGGCAGCGTCGGATTGCAGGCTTACGATGACGAACATCCAACTTTTCACATGGTCCAGAACGGCTCGCCGGACGCGCGCTATGCCATAGTGGAGCGGATAGATGGCGCGTGGACCAGCGGCCTGATCGCGGTGCCGTATGACAGCCGTCCAATGGCAGAGCTGGCGCAGCGCAACGGACGCCCGGACTGGGCGCGCGCGCTGCTGACCGGCTATATGTAGCATCGCCGCTCAACGCCTGCCTCGTGCCGGGACTAGCCGGCCTGAACCAAGTCTCCGGTGGTGCCTGGCGCGTCGGCCGGGGCCGGCTCATCGTCCGGCACCTGCTGTCCGCTGAGCACGCGCTGCATGCGCTCCATGTCCAGCGCGCCTTCCCATTTCGAGATGACGACGGTGGCCACGCTGTTGCCGATGAGATTGGTGATCGAGCGCGCCTCGGCCATGAAGCGGTCGATGCCGACCAGCAGCGCCAGGCCTTCGACCGGAATCTTGCCCCCCATCGTGGCCAGCGTGGCTGCCAGCGTGATGAAGCCGGCGCCGACCACCGCCCCCGCGCCTTTCGATGTCAGCAGCAGGGTGCCCAGGATGCCCAGTTGCTCGCCCCAGGTCAGCTGCACATTGCAGGCCTGGGCGATGAAGATAGCCGACATGGTCAGGTAGATCGAGGTACCGTCCAGGTTGAAGGAATATCCGGTCGGTATCACCAGTCCCACCACCGGTCTGGCGCAGCCCAGTTTTTCCAGCTTGACCATAATGCGCGGCAGCACCGATTCGCTGGTCGACGTGCCCAGCACGATCAGCACTTCATCGCGGATATATTTGAGGAAAGGCCAGATGCCAAAGCCGGTGTAGCGGCAGATCAATCCCAGCACCACGAACACGAACAGGAAGCAGGTTGCGTACATGCACAGCATGAGCAAACCAAGTTGCTGCAGCGCACCGATGCCATACTTGCCGATCGTGAAGGCCATCGCGCCGAACGCGCCGATCGGCGCCAGTTTCATGATGATGCCGATCACGCCGAACAGGCTGTGCGCCGCCATGTTCAGCAGGTCGACCAGCGGTTTGACCTTGTCGCCGAACTGTGTCAGTGAAACGCCGGTAAGTATGGCAAACAGCAACACCTGTAGTATGTCGCCCTTGGTGAAGGCGTCGAAGATGGTGGTCGGAATGACGCTCATCAGGAACTCGGCCGTGCCGCTGTGCTTGGCCATGGCGGTGTAGGCGGCGATCGACTTGGTGTCCAGCGCATGCGCATCGATATTCATGCCGCCGCCGGGCTGCACCAGGTTCACGACGATCATGCCGATCATCATCGCCAGCGTGGTGACCACTTCAAAGTAGAGCAGCGCCTTGCTGCCGACTCGCCCTACGTCCCGCAGATTGCCCATCTTGGAAATGCCGGTGACCACCGTGCAAAAGATGATGGGAGCGATCATCATCTTGATCAGTTTGATGAAGGAATCTCCCAGCGGCTTCATCTCCGTGCCGAGGTCGGGATAGAACCATCCCAGCAACACCCCGGCGGTGATGCCGACAATGACCTGGAAGTAAAGCCTGGTATACAGCGGCGAGCGTTTCATAGTTGTCTCCATCATGTTTTTATTGGATGCATCATCAGGCGTGCAGCACGCGCGTCCACGGCGCCTCGGCGTGGTGGCGCTGCTCGAACGCCTCGATGTCGGCCAGTTGCCGCAGCGTCGCGCCGACCATGTCCAGGCCTTCGGTGATCATTTGTTTGTGGCGCTGGCCCAGCGTGAACGGAAAGGCCAGGCCGCCCGCGCTACGCACGCTCATGTCGACAAGGTCGATGGTGACGTGGCTGCCCGGAGCCGCCACCGTCTCGGCAGCCAGGGCGTCAACCTGGTCCGGCGCCAGCGTGATCAGCAGCAGCCGGTTGGCCAGCGCGTTGCCGAAAAAGATTTCAGCAAAGCTGGAGGCGATCACCGCTTCTATCCCCAGTTGCTGCATGCCCCACACCGCATGTTCGCGGCTGGAGCCGCAGCCGAAGTTGGCGCCGCCGATCAGGATATTGGCACCCCGATATGCCGCGCGGTTCAGAACGAACCCCGGCTTGGGCGTGCCGTCGGGCTCGAAGCGCAGGTCGTACAGCACGCCCTGGTCCAGACCTTCCTTGGTGATGATGCGCAGGAATTGCTTGGGCATGATCTGGTCGGTGTCGAGGTTGTCGATCAGCAGCGGCGCGGCGATGCCTTCTAACTTATGCATGGTGTACTCCCAGTTTGCGGACGTCGGCGATGTAGCCGGTGATGGCGGCGGCCGCAGCCATGGCCGGGCTCATCAGGTGCGTGCGGCCCGCGCGGCCCTGGCGGCCCTCGAAATTGCGGTTGGTGGTGGAGGCGCAGCGCTCGCCCGGCTCCAGCACGTCGTCGTTCATGGCCAGGCACATCGAGCAGCCCGGCTGGCGCCATTCGAAACCGGCATCGAGAAAGACCTGTGCCAGGCCTTCCTGTTCGGCCTGGCGGCGCACGCTGCCCGAGCCGGGCACCACCATCGCGCGCACGGCGGGCGCGACGCTGCGTCCGCGCACGATGGCGGCAGCCAGCCGCAAATCCTCGATGCGGCCGTTGGTGCAGGAACCGATGAAGACGCGGTCGACCGGGGTGCGCTCGATCGGCGCCACGGCCCGCAGCCCCATGTAGTCCAGCGCGCGGGCGATGGCGTCATGCGAGTGGGCGTTGCCGCTCGCGGCCGGATCGGGCAGCAGGCCGGTGACGGGCATGGCCTGGTCGGGACTGGTGCCCCAGGTGACGTAAGGTTCCACCTCGGCCGCGTCGAACACGTGCTCGACGTCGAACTGCGCATCCGGGTCGGAATACAGTTCGCGCCAACTGGTCATGGCTTGTTCCCATGCCGCGCCGCGCAGGTCCTGGGCCCGGGCGGCAACATAGTCGAAAGTGATCCGGTCCGGCTGGATCAGCGCGGCGCGGGCGCCGGCTTCCACCGCCATATTGCACATCGTCATGCGCGCTTCGGCCGACAGCGTGGCGATGGTGGTGCCGCAGAATTCCACCGCGTAGCCGCGCGCGCCCTGGGCACCTATGCTGCCGATGATGAGCAGGATCAGGTCCTTGACCGAGGTGCCCAGCGGCAGCGCGCCGTCGATGCGGATGCGCATGTCGCCGGCCAGCCGGTAGACCAGCGTCTGCGTCGCCAGGATGTGCTCGACCTCCGAGGTGCCCACGCCGAAGCCCAGCGCACCGAGCGCGCCGTAGGTGGTGGTATGGCTGTCGCCGCACATGACCACCATGCCGGGGCGGATCAGGCCGTGTTCGGGCGCGACGATGTGCTCGATGCCCTGGTCGGCGTCGGTGGTGTCGAACAGCCTGATGCCGAACTCGTCGCAATTGCGCTTCAGGTTGCGCGCCTGCAGCGACGAGGCCGGGTCCATGATGGTGCGCTGCGCGTTGTTGACCGGGTGCGTGGGAATGATGTGCGACACCACGGCCAGTTGCTGCCGGGGCCGCAGCACGCGGCGTTGCTGCGCGCGCAGCGCGGTGAAGGCTTGCGGGCTGGTGTATTCGTTCATGATGTGCAGGTCGGCGTACAGCAGCACGTGCTGCGCGTCGAGGCGGCTGACGGTGTGCGAGGCGACCAGTTTCTGGTACAGGGTGGATGGCATGGCACGGCTTTCTATGGCGTCTGGGTGGAGAGGAAAGGCAGTACTTCGTCGAGCAGCGCCTGCGGCGCTTCTTCCGGGATGTAGTGGCCGCAGTCGAGCGCCTTGCCGCGCACGTCGCTGGCCAGTGCCCGCCATTCGGCCAGCGGATCGAAGCACTGGCCGACCGCGCCGTGCGCGCCCCACAGGGCCAGCATCGGGCAGGCGATCTTGCGGCCGGCGGCCAGGTCGGCGCGTTCGTGTTCCAGGTCGATCGTGGCGCTGGCGCGGTAGTCCTCGCAGATGCCGTGCACGGTGGCCGGGTCCCGCAGGCAGCGCAGGTATTCGGCGTAGGCTTCGTCGGTGAACGGCGCCAGGCCGGCGCTGCGGCCGCCGATGGTGTGCTTCAGGTAGTCGCCCGGATGGGAGTTGATCAGCGTCTCCGGGAACGGCGCCGGACGGATCAGGAAGAACCAGTGGTAGTAGGCGGTGGCGAAGGCCATCGAGGTTTTCTCGTACATGGCCAGCGTCGGCGCGATATCCAGCGTGACCAGGCGGCTGACGGCTGCCGGATGGTCGAGCGCCATGCGGTAGGCGACGCGGGCGCCGCGGTCGTGCGCCAGCACCAGGAAGCGCTCGTGGCCGAAATGGCGCATCAGGCGCAGCTGGTCGGCGGCCATCGCGCGCTTGGAATAGTTGCTGTGGTCGGGCAGGCCGGCCGGCTTGCCGCTGTCGCCGTAGCCGCGCAGGTCGGCGGCGATGACGGTGTAGCGCTCGGCCAGTTGCGGCGCCACCTTGTGCCAGATCGCGTGCGTTTGCGGGTGGCCGTGCAGCAGCAGCAGACCAGGGCCGCTGCCGCCCTTGACGCAGTGAATGGGGACGTCGCCGACGTCGATGGTGTGCTGTTCAAAGTGAGGGAACATGATATCTCCTGGTTGCAGAGCATTGTATAACCGCAGATCAGGCATATAATTTGTGAAAATTAAATCTATTCTTTCTTCAGGATTAATAATGGATGCGGTCTCGGACCTGGCATTTTTTGCCCTGCTGATCAAACAGGGCAGTCTGGCGGCGGTGGCGCGCGAGCTGGGCGTGACGCCGCCGGTGGTCACCAAGCGGTTGGCGGCGCTGGAGCAGCGGCTGGGCGTGCGCCTGCTGAACCGCACCACACGGCGCATGAGCGTGACGCACGAGGGCGAGGTCTACCTGAGCAACGGCGCGCGCATCCTGGCCGATATCGAGGAACTGGAGATGAAGGTGGTCAGCAGCCGCGCCGAGCCGAAGGGGCTGCTGCGGGTCAACGCCAGCTTCGGCTTCGGGCGGCGGCATATCGCGCCGGCGGTGGCGGCGTTCGCGCGGCGCTATCCGGAAGTGGAGGTGCAGTTGCAGATGACGGAGCGGCCGATGAACCTGGTCGATGCGGCCTACGATGTCGGCATCCGCATCGGCGAGCTGCCGGACGCGCGCATCACGGCGCGCAAGATCGCGTCCAACCGGCGGCTGCTGTGCGCCTCGCCGCTGTATCTGGACAAGGTCGCGGCGCCGCTCACGCCCAACGATTTGCAGCGCCGCGACTGCATCGTGATCCGCGAGGATGAGGCGGCTTACGGCGTCTGGCAGCTGAACAATGGCCGGCGGCAGGAGACGGTCAAGGTGCGCGGCACGCTCAGCACCAACGACGGCGAGACGGCGCTGGCATGGGCGCTGGAAGGCTACGGCATCCTCATGCGCTCGCAATGGGATGCGGCGCCGTATCTGCGTTCCGGCCGGCTGCTGCCGGTGCTGGAGGAGTGGTCGTTGCCGGCCGCCGACATCTTTGCGGTCTACCCGCAGCGCCTGAACCTGTCGGCCAAGGTCGGCGCCTTCGTCGACTTCCTGACGCAGCGCTTCGCGCCGCACATGGGCGGCGGCTGGTAATTCAAGCCGGCCGGTCCATCACATCGACGATGGCCTGGTACACGCGCACCGGTTCCTCGGCGATGCGGTTCAGTACGTAGAGGAAGTGTTCGTCGCCGAACACCGCGTATTCACGGGTGGGGAAGCCGCGCGCCCTCAGGTCGGCGATCTGCTCGGTGCCGAGGCCGATCAGCGATTCGAATTCATACCAGCGCGGATCGATGCGCTCTTGCAGTATCAGCGCGCCGAGGTCTTGCTGGATGCCGCGGTCGTGCGTGGCGATCGAGCACTTGTGGCCGCTCAGCAGCAACTCCCGCGCGTGGCGGCGGTAGGCGGCCGCCAGCTCGGGGCTGTTGCGGTGATATGAGACCTCCTCCGACTCCAGGAACGCGCCTTTCACCAGCCGGATGCGGCCCGGGATCTTCATCAGCGACGGCAGGTCGCGCGCCGTGCGGTGGCGCTTGGCCGGCACCGTGATGCCGACATTGTGCAAGCCGTCTTCCCGGTGCAGCCGCGCGTAAAGCTGGTAGATGTCGTCGGCGCGGTCGATGGCTTCCATCGAGATCATCGCCTCGCGGTTGATCTCGGCGGCTGCCAGCGCGATGCGGCGGGCGTTGCGGTAGCCCAGTTCCTTGTCCACCGTCAGGCCCACGTGCGACAGGTCGAACGAGATCGAGCAGTTCAGGGTGCGCTGGCCGACAGCCTTGACCAGCTCCATGAACACCTCCGTCTCGGCCATCGCGAACGCTTCGTCGCGCACGCTTTCGCCCATGTACTCCACCGACGCCGCATGGCCTTGCGCGATGATGTGCTCGACGCGCTGCAGCGCTTCGGCCACCGTCCGGCCGGCAACATAGCGCTGCGACACCTTGTGCATATAGGGCCGCAGCAGCGGATCGTTGCAGAATTTTTCCTTGGCGGCCTCATCGAGCGCCAGCGTGCGCAGGGCGGTGGCGGCCTGGTCTACCAGCGCTTGCCATTGGGCGGGGAAGGTCGGTACTTGCACGATGTCTCCTGTAGTGGTCGAATCAGCAAGATATTGTGGCACAGGCGAAAAAAAACAGCCCGGAGGCTGTTTGTTTGACGCTAGTTGCGGACCAGGTTGCCGTTGTCGTTGCGGACGCGGTCGCCGCTCAGCATGCGCGGGTCGTGGTCGAAGTTGAAGCTGGCCTGCTTGCCGTCGTCGTATTGCACGTGCACGGTCCACTGCTTGGTGGATTTGGCCTTCTCTTCGATCTTCTTGCCGGCATAGGCGCCGCCGGCCGCGCCGGCCACCGTCGCCAGCTGGCGGCCATGGCCGCTGCCGACCTGGTTGCCCAGCAGGGCGCCGGCAACGCCGCCGGCGATGACGCCCAGCGCGCTGCCTTCGCCGGCCTTGTCGCTGACCACGATCGAGGTGACCTTGCCGCATTCCATGCAGCTGCCGGGCTTGGCCGGGCTGGCCTTGTACTGGGCCTTGGCCATGGTCATGGCTTTGTCGTATTCGGACTTGGCGTCGCGCGTGCATTGCATGCGGGTCGACGAGTTGCTTTCTTCGGCGCACAGCTTCTTGTCATCCGCGTAGCGGGTGGCGATGCGCTTGGTTTCGGCGTTGAATTGCTCTTTCGGGCTTTGGGCCTGGGCGGTGGAGCTCAGGCCGGCGATGGCCAGTGCCACCAGCATGGAACGGTTCATGTCTTGTTCTCCTTGTTAACCGTAGGAACCACCAGTGTACAACAAGTCAAATAAGCGTGAAATCGTGGCGATCAGGCTGCCGGCGCCCACCATCATGGCCGCCACCAGCACCACGGCCAGCGGCCAGTTGGTGTCCGATTGCTTGCCGGAGCCGGGGTTGAAGCGCGCGTCCCACTTTTCGTCGGACATCAGGCCCAGCACCAGCGCCTCGAGGAAGCCGACCAGGCCGGACACCATCAGCGGCAGCAGCTTGTAGAAACCGTCGGCGTTTGGTGCCGCCAGCGACACCAGCGCGCAGGCCGGCAGGGAGGCCAGGTGGGCCCACAGCCACGGGTCGCGCAGGCCGCGCAAATACAGGCGCTGCAGGCCCAGACCGCCGAACAGGAAGGCCAGCAGCGCGACCAAAGTCTTGTTTTTGTGGGATGTGTGGTGCAAAACAGTCATGGTTGTCGCTTAAATAGCCGGAAAACATGCAGTATCGGTCATAATACGGCCCCCGGCAGACCTTTTTTATGGTCAGGGCTATTGCCCCGCACGCCGGTTCGGGGGATAATCTTCGATTACCCCAACATTGCCCGATTATTTCATTAACGCTTGCTGCTTCGCGGCAAAGCGCGCTATAATTTGCGGCTTTTTCCGTCCTAGCACACTTTTTGGAAATATTATGGTCGTTATTCGTTTAGCTCGTGGAGGCGCCAAGAAGCGTCCGTTCTTCAACATCGTTGCAACCGACTCGCGCAATCGTCGCGATGGCCGTTTCATCGAGCGCATCGGTTTCTACAACCCGATGGCATCCGGTGGCGAAGTGCCACTGCGCATTACCGCTGACCGTCTGGCTCACTGGCAATCCGTTGGCGCCCAACTGTCGCCGACCGTTGCTCGCCTGGTAGCTTCGAACAAAGCTGCTTAAGTCTGGTTGCTGGTTTGACCGATAAGAATGCATCCGGGGTGCAAGTCCCCGACGATCTGGCACAGGTAGGCTTTGTCTTCGGTGCTTATGGCGTTGCTGGCTGGGTCAGGATTCGTCCTTTCTCGGAAGATGCGGATGCACTCCTGCAGGTGAAAACCTGGTGGATCGACAAGCCGAACCTGCACGATGTCGATGTCAAGCAGTGCAAGCTGCATGGCGGCGACGTGGTCGCGCAGCTGGTGGGAGTGACCGACCGGAATGTCGCGGAAGCGCTGAAGGGCGCGGCCGTGTCGATACCGAAGAGTCGTTTCCCGGTGTTGTCCGACGACGAGTTTTACTGGACCGAGTTGATCGGTCTGGAAGTAGAGAATTTGCAAGGTGAGCACCTCGGTACGGTGACTGACATGATGAGCAACGGTCCGCAGTCGATCTTGCGCATTACGCCAGCCGCGACGCCTGAGGCTGACCCGGAGGCAGCGGCGCAGGAGCGCCTGATTCCATTTGTGGACGCGTTTGTCATCAAGGTAGACAAGGCCGCAAAGAAGATCACCGTCGACTGGGGCCTTGATTACTAGTTTTATTAGCGCAACATTGAGGGCGGCCCGCCATGCAATTTGATGTCGTGACCCTGTTCCCGGAAATGTTCGCCGCACTGACGCAGTCGGGCGTGACCCGGCGTGCGTTTGAACAGAATAAATGTGGCTTGTCGTTGTGGAATCCGCGTGATTTCACCACCGACAATCACCGCACCGTGGATGACCGCCCGTACGGCGGCGGCCCCGGCATGGTGATGCTGGCCAAACCCCTGGAAGCGACGCTTAACGCGGCGAAGCAGCGCCAGACCGATGCCGGTCTGCCCGCGCCCCGCGTGGTGTTCATGTCGCCCCAGGGCAAGCAGTTGACGCACGAGCGCGTGATGCAGCTGAAGCAGGAGCCCGGTCTGGTGATCCTGTGCGGCCGCTACGAGGCGGTGGACCAGCGTTTGCTGGACCGCTGCGTCGACGAGGAAATCAGCCTCGGCGATTTCGTGCTGTCCGGCGGCGAGCTGCCGGCGATGGCCTTGATGGATGCCGTGATCCGCCAGATTCCAGGCGTGCTGAACACGGATGCCTCGGCGATCGAAGACAGCTTCGTCAACGGCCTGCTGGATTCGCCGCACTACACGCGGCCGGAAACATATGAAGGTGTGGGCGTGCCGCCGGTGCTGATGGGCGGCAACCACGCAGAGATCGAGAAATGGCGCCGCCAGCGCATGCTGGAAGCGACCGCGCGCAAGCGCCCCGATTTGCTTGTCAAAGCGCGTGAGGCAGGACTGCTCACCAAGCACGACGAGCGATTTTTGGCAGGCTTATAAACCTGCTTGTTTAACCCCCATCCTCTACTGGGCGAGTTTTTTAAAACTCATTGCGCGCCAGCATGATGGTTTATGGAGTCATAAAAATGAATCTGATTCAACAACTCGAGCAAGAAGAAATCGCTCGCCTGGGCAAGACCATCCCTGATTTCGCCCCTGGCGATACCGTGATCGTCAACGTCAACGTAGTCGAAGGCACCCGCAAGCGCGCCCAGGCATACGAAGGCGTGGTCATCTCCCGTCGCAACCGTGGCCTGAACTCGAACTTCATCGTTCGCAAGATCTCGTCCGGCGAAGGCGTCGAGCGTACCTTCCAGCTGTACTCCCCGCTGATCGCTTCGATCGAAGTGAAACGCCGCGGTGACGTACGTCGCGCTAAACTGTACTACCTGCGTGATCGTTCCGGTAAATCGGCACGTATCAAGGAAAAACTGCCAAACCGTCGCCCAGCGGCGAAAGCAACCGCAGCTTAATAGCCGCGTTTGTGTTTGGATGGAAGAGGCGCCGCTGGCGCCTTTTCTTTTATCTGGAGGTAGCAAGTTGGCCAAGCTCATGTTCGACCCGCAACAATTGCCGATTGAATCGATCGCCGGCGAAGCCGCCGTCGCGCCGGAGCGCCTGACGCCCGCGTGGCTGCGCGGCCGTTTCGCCGAACAGCCGCTGTGGACGCCGGAAACCGGCGAGCAGGCGCTGCCGGGCAGGGCGGAGCGCCCGCCGACCGCCGCCTCGGTGCTGATCCCGCTGGTGCCGCGCGAGAGCGGCCTGACCCTGCTGCTGACCCAGCGCACCGCGCACCTGACCGACCACGCCGGCCAGATCAGCTTTCCCGGCGGCCGCGCCGAGGACTACGACAGCAGCGTCATCGACACCGCGCTGCGCGAATCGGAAGAGGAGATCGGCCTGGCGCGCCGCCACGTCGACATCCTCGGCACCTTGCCCAAGTATCTGACCGGCACCGGTTATTGCGTCACGCCCGTGGTCGGCCTGGTCACGCCGCCGTTCGAGCTGGCGGCCGATCCGTCCGAGGTGGCGGAAATCTTCGAGGTGCCGCTGGCCTTCCTGATGGACGGCCTGAATCACCAGCGCCTGACGGTGGAGTTGCCGGGCGGGCGCCGCACCTTCTACGCCATGCCGTACAACGACTATTACATCTGGGGCGCCACCGCCGGCATGCTGCGCAATCTGTTCCATTTCTTGCGTGCATAGTCACACTAAGCTATCGTAGCGGGCATCAAGGCACTGCCGACTTAAAGGACCATCAATGACTTTTCTTTCCATTCTATGCGCGCTGCTGATCGAGCAAATGAAACCGCTGCGTGCGGACAATCCGATCTACGCTGAAATCAAGCGGCTGGCGTTGCGGATGGAAACCTGGTTCAACGCCGGCCACCCGACCCACGGCCGCATGGGCTGGTTCCTGATGATGGCGATCCTGATGGTGCCGACCGCGCTGATTTACTGGGTGCTGAAGCATTACAACTGGTTCCTGGCGGCCTTCGCCTGGAACGTGCTGATCGTCTACCTGACGCTCGGCTTCCGTCATTACAGCCACTATTTCACCTCGATCCAGCTGGCGCTGAACGCCGGCGACGACGCCACCGCGCGCGCCCTGCTGGCCGAGTGGACCAGGCAGGACACGGTCGGCATGGAAACGTCCGAGATCGCCCGCATCGCCGTGGAAAAATCGCTGATCACCACCCACCGCAACGTGTTCGGCGTGTTCTTCTGGTTCCTGATGCCGCTGGGCCCGGCCTGCGCCGTCATGTACCGTGTGTCGGAACACCTGGCGCGCGCCTGGAACGAGCCTGAACACATGCGCAACGAGGCGTTCGGCCAGTTCGCCGCCCGCGCGTTCTACTGGATCGACTGGTTGCCGGTGCGCCTGACCGCCGTGGCGTTCGCCGTGGTCGGCAACTTCGAAGACGCTATCTACGCCTGGCGCAATTTCGCCCACCGCTGGTCCGACGAGGCGATCGGCATCATCCTGTCGGCGGGCGGCGGTGCAATGGGCGTGCGCCTGGGCACGCCGGCGGAAAATGCCGCCAAGGTGCTGCCGGTGGATGCCGCCACCGTCGATGCCGGCGACGAGGAGCCGGAGGTGCTGCCGGGCGAGGAGCCCAATGTCCGTGCGCTGCAAAGCACGGTCGGCCTGGTGTGGCGCGCGCTGCTGCTGTGGATGATGTTGTTATTGCTGTTGTCGGGCGCCGTGTGGCTCGGAGCGACCCCCTAAGCGAGTACAATAGCGGCATTGCTGTGGTGCGGTAAGATGATTTTTCTGCACCAAAGTGGCGTAGTGCGCAGGAAAATGGATTGAAATCAATGGCTTACGTATTCAGGTCTTCTATAAGATATAATACGTAAGATTCTTACAGAATGATATCCGCCCGAGGCAACCCGTCGGGGTCTTCCACGCATTCTTGTTACCAACAAGTATCTACTCATAAGCAGCCGCCTATGGCAGAGTCAGTTCAAAAACCGGTAGAACAGCAGGACTCGTTCTTCATCCTTGGCCAAACCAGCGATGGCAGGCAGTTCCGTCCCAGCGACTGGGCTGAGCGCCTGTGCGGCGTGATGGCCTGCTTCAAGCCGGAAGGCTACGGCGGCGGCCGCGACTCCCACCTGCAGTTCTCTCCTTACGTCACGCCGACGGTCGTCAACGGCGTCAAGTCGGTGGTGGTCAACGGCAAGCTGCGCGCGCTGGAACCGCTGGCTTACCACTTCGTCATTTCCTTCGCCAAGGACAACGACCTGCAGATGGTCGACGCCTGCATCCTGCCCGAAAAAAACTGAAATTAAAATTTGCTTAAGCGTCTACCCACGATGGCGGGGTAGGGCGTATGCTGACTGTTCTTCAGTTTTTTTCGCGAGGGACCATGAACAACAGCCGTCTGAAACAAGCCGCCGCCGCCAGCCTGATGCTGTGCGGCCTGTCCTTCATCGCCACCGGCAGCGCCTGGGCGCAGGCCTTGCCGGCCGGCGTGGTCAAGGGACCTTCCGTCGAAGGCATCACCGAATACCGGCTGCCGAACGGATTGAAGGTGCTGCTGTTTCCGGATGCGTCCAAGCCGACGGTGACGGTCAACGTCACCTACCTGGTCGGCTCGCGGCACGAGAACTACGGCGAGACCGGCATGGCCCACCTGCTGGAGCACATGATGTTCAAGGGCGCGCCCAAGAACCGCAGCATCCCTCAGGAATTCTCCAACCGCGGCATGGAATTCAACGGCACCACGTCCTACGACCGCACCAACTATTACGAAGTGTTCCAGGCCAGCCAGGACAACCTGAAATGGGCGCTGGACATGGAGGCGGACCGCATGGTCCATTCCTTCATCGCGCGCAAGGACCTCGATTCCGAGATGACCGTGGTGCGCAACGAATACGAGAGCGGCGAGAACGACCCCTTCTCGGTGCTGATGAAGCGCATGCAGAGCGTGGCCTACGACTGGCATGCGTACGGCCGCTCCACCATCGGCAACCGCAGCGACATCGAGAACGTGCGCATCGAGAACCTGCAGGCCTTCTACCGCACCTACTACCAGCCGGACAACGCGGTGCTGCTGGTGGCCGGCAAATTCGACCCGGCGCAGACGCTGACATGGATCTCCAAATCGTTCGGCGTGATCCCGAAACCCAAGCGCAGCCTGCCGCCGTTCTGGACGGTCGAGCCGACGCAGGACGGTGAGCGCAGCTTCGTGGTGCGCCGCAAGGGCGACATGCAGCTGATCGCGCTGGGTTACAAGATTCCGTCGGCGCTGCAGCAGGACAGCGATGCGCTGAGCTTCATGTCCGAGATCCTGGGCGATACGCCGACCGGCCGCCTGCACAAGGCGCTGGTGGAAACCGGCAAGGCGGCGCAGGTGTTCAGCTTTGGCCAGACCGGCTATGCGCCCGGCCTGCAGTTCATCGGCGCGGTGGTGAAGGCGGGCGAGCCGCTGGAGCCGGTGCGCGATGCGCTGATCGCGACGGTCGAAGGCTTCGCGCAGACGCCGCCGACCGCTGAGGAGATGGAGCGGGCGCGCCGCAACTTCGCCAACGGCATCGAGAAGTCGCTGAACGATCCGCAGAAGGTCGGCGTGAGCCTGTCCGAGGAGATCGCGCTGGGCGACTGGCGCCTGCTGTTCGAGGGCCGCGACAAGCTGCCGAGCATCACGCCGGAGCAGGTGGCCGCCGCGGCCGGGCGCTATCTGAAGCGCGACAACCGCGTGGTTGGCAGCTTCGTGCCGGAAGACGCGCCGCTGCGCGCCGAGATTCCGCCGGCGCCGACGGTGGCCGAGGTGATGAAGGACTTCAAGGGCAAGGACAGCGTGCTGACGTCGGAAGTGTTCGACCCGAGCCAAGCCAACATCAACGCCCGCACCGAGATCAAGACCATCGGCGGCCTGAAGGTGGCGCTGCTGACCAAGAAGAATCGCGGCGAGGCCGTGTCGGTGGACATGCAGCTGCACTGGGGCGACGAGAAGAACCTGTTCAACACGACCATCGTCTCGACCGCCGCCAACGAGATGCTGATGCGCGGCACCAGCAAGTACAGCCGCGAGCAGCTGGCCGACGCCTTCGCCAAGCTGAAGATCTCCGGCAGCCTGTATCGCTTCGACACCACCGGGCCGAACCTGGACGCCGCGTTGCGGCTGGTGGCGCATGTGCTGAAGGACGCCAGCTTCCCGGCGGCGGAATTCGAGCAGCTGCGCCAGCAATGGCTGGTGGGCATCGAAGCGTCGCGCAACGAGCCGCAGTCGCTGGCGCGCACCGAGGTCGACCTGTACTTCAACCATTATCCGAAGGGCGACGTGCGCGCGCCGATGACGGTGGACGAGCAGCTGGCCGCCGTCAAGGCGCTGAAGCTGGAAGACGTGATCGCCTTCCATCGCGACTACTACGGTGCCAATCACGGCGAGCTGGCCATCGTCGGCGATTTCGACAAGGCCGCGATCAGCAAGACCATAGAGGAAAGCTTCGCCGGCTGGGACAGCAAGGTGGCTTACGCGCCGGTGAAGAGCACCAATGAGGACAAGGCGCCGCTGCACAAGAGCATCAACGCGCCGGACAAGGAAAACGGCTTCTACACGGCGCGCCTGAACCTCGACCTGAACATCGACGATCCGGACTATCCGCTGCTGGACCTGGCCAACTTCATCTTCGGTGACGGCGGCTTGAAATCGCGCCTGATGGACCGTATCCGCCAGAAGGATGGCTTGTCATACGGCGGCGGCACCGGCCTGCAGCCGGGCGAGATCGACCGCGCCGGCAGCTTCGGCATCGACGCCATCGCCGCGCCGCAGAACCTGCAGAAACTGGAAGCGGCGATCAGGCAGGAACTGGAGCGCGCGGTGAAGGACGGCTTCACCGCCGCCGAACTGGCGGGCGCCAAGTCCGGCCTGCTGCAGCAGCGCGTGCAGAACCGCTCGAAGGACAACGTGCTGGCCGCCGGCTGGACGCGCAACCTGTATCTGGGCCGCACCTACAGCTGGAGCAAGGACTACGAGGACAAGCTGAAGGCGGCGACGCTGGCGCAAGTCAACGCGGCCTTCCGCAAGGCCGTCGATCCGGCCAAGCTGAGCGTGGTGGTGGCGGGCGACGAAGCCAAGGCCAGGGCTGGCGCCGCGACGGCGCCGGCGAAGAAGCCGTAAAGTGCCTGGAGGCGCCGTGATTCGATTAATTATTGAAGGACGGGTGCAAGGCGTCGGCTACCGCGCCGCTTTCGCCAAGAAGGCGGCCGCGCTGGGCCTGGGCGGCTGGGTGCGCAATCGCCGGGATGGCTCGGTGGAGGCGGGCGTGGACGGCGATGGGCAGGCGGTCGATGCCCTCGTCGGTTGGGCCAGGCTCGGTCCGCCCGCCGCCTTCGTATCGAATGTCGTGGTCGAAGATGTCGCGGGCCAGGCGTCGGCGGACGGCGCCTTCAAGATCCTGCCGACGCTGTAAACTCCCCAGCCCCGGGAACGGAAGCAGTCCGAGCGATCAGAGTCGTGGCGGTAATGCCACACTTTGCAAGTTTGCTTCCGGGGTACTCCGATTCTTCCACCCGAGTCCGGCTCCTGTGCAGCCGCGACGATAGCGTTATTTTTCCGTCATCAAGTAGATACCTTATTGGTAGCAAATGGTAGCGTATAACAATTGAAATATATTTTTGATTGACAATGACTTTTTAACCCTCTTACACTGAATTGATCGCGGCGCCTTTAGAAGGCAGCAGGCGACAAAAAACAATAAACCGCGGTAATGCGCCGGAGGAGACAAGCATGTTGGACAGTCAAAAAACAACCAAGACTAGCGCCTTGAAAACGTTAGTCATTTTTAATTTCACATTAAAATGGTTGCGCAATCATTTGCATTAGACCCTGTCGCGCCGGGTTCCCAACCCTCCCCAGCCCCAATCACCCCTTTCATCCAACCGTTTTCCGGGTTTTGCACAGTTCCCCGGCGGTCAGTTCGATCTTTTATGAAAACGTTTTCATATTCGGCCGTAAAGAGTTTTTTGTAGTGCCACAAGACACTGTTGCAAGACGCGTAACGGTGTTGATTATTCAAACGAGGAAAGAGAAGAGACATGCGACATCATCACAAAGCTAACAAGTTCCATCCCAACACCAAGCAGCGCTTAATGAGCCTGGCAGTTGCCAGCGCCTGCGCCGGCCTGGTTGCTCCGGTATATGCCCAGGAAGCAGCCACCTCGGCCGCAACCCCGGCAGACAGTTCAACCACCGTCGTCGTCACCGGCCTGCGCGCCAGCATGCAGTCCACGCTGAACCTGAAGCGCAACGCCGACGGCATCGTCGACGGCATCGTGGCTTCGGACATCGGCAAATTCCCGGACACCAACCTGGCCGAGTCGCTGCAGCGCATTTCCGGCGTGTCGATCGACCGCAGCAACGGCGAAGGACAGAAGGTCACCGTGCGCGGCCTCGGTCCCGATTTCAACCTGGTGCTGTTGAACGGCCGCCAGATGCCGACCACCGACCTGAGCGACCTGTCCGGCCGCTCGTTCGACTTCTCCAACCTGGCGTCGGAAGCGATTTCCCAGCTGCAGGTCTACAAGACCGGCCGTGCCGACAGCCCGACCGGCGGCATCGGCGCGACCATCAACGTGATGACCGCGCGTCCGTTCGACAATCCTGGCATGCACTCGAGCATCGGCATCAAGGGCGTCGCCGATACCTCCAACAAGCACCTGCCGGGTTCGCTGCAGGGCTCCAGCGTGACGCCTGAAATCTCGGGCATCTACACCAACACCAGCGAAGACGGCCGTTTCGGCGTGGCGCTGAGCGGCAGCTACCAGGTGCGCGATTCGGGCTTCAACCGCGCCGGCCTGGCCAACGGCTACCAGGGGCCGTACCTGGGTTCGGACACCACCGCCGGCTCGACCCTGCCGCAGCCAGGCCAGCCGGGTTCGCAGAACATCACCAACCGTCCCGGTCCTACCGACCTGTATTCGATCCCGCAGAACTTCGGCTACGGCGTCAACGGCATCGAGCGCCAGCGCACCAATGGCCAGCTGGCCTTGCAGTTCCGTCCAGTCAAGGAGCTGACCACCACGCTGGACCTGACCTATTCGGAAAACAAGGTCCAGACCAAGCGTAACGAGTTGAGCGTCTGGTTCGGCCAAACGCCAACCTCGACCAGCACCTGGCCGGGCGGCCACGTGCAGTCGCCGCTGGTGTATTCGGAAGTCTATTCGACCCCGCAGGACATCTCGGTCATCGGCGGCGACTATGCCACCAAGACCAAGAACCAGTCGATCGGCTTCAACACCGTATGGAAGTACTCGCCGAAAGTGCGTCTGGAGTTCGATGCGCACCACTCGACCGCCGAATCCGGCGCGGACAGCCCGTTCGGTTCCGAGAACGACCTGGCCAACGCCAGCTTCAGCCGCGGCACCACCACCATCGATTTCACCCACAAGCTGCCGGTGCTGAGCATGCCTGCCGCCAACCTGACGGCGCAGCCGATCCAGGCGGCCGGTTCGTGGTTCCACAACAGCTATGAAAAATCGACGATCAACCAGGTGCAGGCGAGCGGCGCCATCCAGGTGTTCGAGGCATCGAGCGTCAACTTCGGCCTGGGCTTGACCGATTCGCAGAACCGTTCCACGTTCTCGAACGTGCAGAACAATACCTGGAGCGGCGCGACCAAGGCGTCGGACTATCCGGGCTCGCTGTTCCAGGCCAACAACCTGAGCGATTACTTCAACAAGATCCCGGGCGGCAATACGGCTGGCGCGTACAACACGCTGTACACCTTCGACTTCGCCGCCGTGCGCGCGGCCACGGCCAACGCCGTCGGCAACCAGGCAGCCTACCTGCCGAACTTCGCCACCGCCGACACCGATCGCCTGCTCAAGGAAAAATCGACGTCCGCCTACACCTCCTTCAACACCGATTGGGATACGGCCATCCCGTTCCATTCGTCGTTCGGCGTTCGCCTGGAGAAAACGGAAGTGACCTCGGTGGCGCAGGTGATGCCGGCGACGGCGCTGGTGTGGGTATCGCAGAATGAACTGCCGGTCACCTTTGCCGGCACCTCGATGTCGACCACGACCGCGTCGTACACCAACGTCCTGCCGAGCATCAACCTGGACTTCGATATCCGCAGCGACATGAAACTGCGCGCCAGCGCGGGCGAAACCATCGGCCGTCCACGCTACGACCAGCTGCAGGGCGGCCTGACCCTGGGTACCATCGCCAACACCTACAACGGCACCGCGTCGACCGGCAACCCTGCGTTGAAACCGGTCAAGTCGAAAAACCTGGACCTGTCCTGGGAATGGTACTACGACAAGGAAAGCCTGATGTCGCTGGGCCTGTTCCGCAAGGGGCTGGACAACTACGCCGGCCAGACTGTCGTCCCGCAACCGCTGTACAACCTGCACACCCCGGTCGGCGGCGCCTACTACAACGCGGCGCTGTCGCATGGCTGCACCGTGGCGGATACCAGCTGCATCCGCAACTACATCTTCAACAACTTCAACGGCCAGCCTGGCGTGCAGAAGACCGGCGTGAATGCCGACGGCAATATCGCCGGCAACATCACCGGCTTGCCGACCGATCCGCTGGAGAGCTTCCTGACCACCACGTACTCGAACCAGAAGTCGGCCAGCGTGAACGGCGCGGAACTGAACGTACAGCATATGTTCGGCCGCAGCGGTTTTGGCGTGCAGGCGAACTACACCTATGTGCACTCGCCGCTGAAGTACGACAACGCCAACGTCAACGACCAGTTCGCCATCCTGGGCCTGAGCAATTCCGCCAACCTGGTGGGTATCTATGAGGACAAGCAGTGGTCGGTGCGCCTGGCGTACAACTGGCGCGGCGAGTTCCTGGCGTCGACGGTCGACGGCGGCGGTCGCGCCGCTCCGGTCTACACCGACAAGTATGGCCAGGTGGACGTCAGCATCGGCTATACCCTCAACAAGAACTTGAGCTTCCAGCTTGAAGCGATCAACCTGGGCGATTCCATCCAGCGTCAGCATGGCCGTACCGAAATGTCGACCTTGAATGTCACGCAGGCAGGCCCACGCTACATGGTGGGTGCGCGCTACAAGTTCTAATCGGGTTATAACCTAACGAAACAGGCCGTCTGCCCGACAACGGGCGTAAGATGGCCTGTTTCATATCAAGCACTGTGAATTCCCATGCCCAAGGCTGTTTTACTCAACAATATAGATCACCAGGACCGAAAGAACCGCCTGAATGCCGCCTGCCATTAAACGCATCCGTGAAATCGAGGGCGTCGGTCCGCAGCAGCTGACGGACGAGATACTGACCTCGACCCAGCCCGTTGTCCTGCGCGGCCTGGCCGCTTCCTGGCCGATGGTCGGCGCGGCGCGGACTTCGGCACAGGCTGCCGACACTTACCTGCGCCGCTTCTACCGCGACGCCACCGTCAACGCCATGCACGGCGGCCCGGAGATAGAAGGGCGCTTTTTCTACAACGACGACGTCAGCGGATTCAATTTCAACACGGCGCGGGTGCGCTTCGACACGGTGCTCGACGCGCTGCGCGACCACCTGAATGACGACAAGCCTCCCGCGCTGTATGTCGGCTCGACCACGGTCGACACCTGCCTGCCGGGCTTCCGTGCGGAAAACGATATCGGCTTCGGCGCGCGCGATCCGCTGGCCAGCATCTGGGTCGGCAACCGCACGCGCATCCCGGCGCACTACGACTTGCCGGACAACCTGGCCTGCGTGGCCGCCGGCCGCCGCCGCTTCACGCTGTTCCCGCCCGCGCAGCTGGACAATCTGTATATCGGGCCGCTCGACTTTACGCCGGCGGGGCAGGCGATCAGCATGGTCGACTTTGCCCGTCCCGATTTCGCGGCGTTTCCGCGATTCGCCACCGCGCTGGAGCATGCGCAGGTGGCCGAGCTGGAAGCCGGCGACGCGGTCTTCATTCCCAGCATGTGGTGGCACCATATCGAGGCGCTGGACAGTTTCAATGTGCTGGTCAACTACTGGTGGCGCCAGTCGCCGGGCTTCATGGACACGCCGATGAACGCGCTGTTGCTGGCGCTGATGACGGTGCGCGATTTGCCGCCGGAGCAGAGGCAGGCCTGGAAGGAACTGTTCCGCCACTACGTGTTCGACAGCGATGGCGGCGAGGCCGGACATATTCCGCCGGCCGCGCGCGGGGTGCTGGCCCCGTTCGACCAGGACGCGGCGCGCAAGCTGCGCGCGCAACTGCTGAACATGATGCGACGATAGTGCCGCGTGCACGCTTTCCGATTATGTACTATCATTAGTTACATGAGACGAGACAGCAAACTATCTTCCATCCTGCACGTGCTGCTGCACATGGCGCACGCCGGGCGACCGTTCACTTCCGACGAGCTGGCGGGCTTCCTCGGCACCAACCCGGTGCTGGTGCGGCGCGTGCTGGCTGGGCTGCGCGAGCGCGGCTACGTCGGCTCCGGTAAGGGGCACGGCGGCGGCTGGAGCATCACCTGCGACCTGCGCAAGGTGACGCTGCGCGATATCTACGAGGCGGTCGGTTCGCCCACGGTGTTCGCGATGGGCAACCGCGATGAGAACCCTCAATGCCTGGTGGAGCGCGCCGTCAACGACGCGCTGGCCAGCGCCTTCGACGAAGCCGAGGCCTTGCTGATCGAACGTTTCAAGGACGTGACGCTTGCCGACCTGTCGGCCCGCTTCAACGACGGATACGCACATCACAAAGGAGCTTCCCATGCACATCCCCCATCCGACGACTGAGTTCGACGTCATCGTCATCGGCGGCAGCTACGCCGGCCTGTCCGCCGCCATGCCGCTGGCGCGCGCCCGCCGCCGCGTGCTGGTGATCGACGCTGGCCAGCGCCGCAACAGGTACGCCCGGCATTCGCATGGCTTTCTTGGCCAGGACGGCCGCGAAGCGGCGGCCATCGTCGCCGACGGCCGCGCGCAGCTGATGAAGTATCCGACCGTGCGCTGGCTGGAGGGCGCGGCGGAGCAGGCGGCGCGAACGGAGCACGGCTTTCGCGTCACGCTGAGCGACGGCAGCACGTTCCAGTCACTGAGGCTGGTGCTGGCCACCGGCGTGGTCGACGAGTTGCCACCTGTCGCCGGCCTGACCGAGCGCTGGGGCAGCAGCGCCTTCCACTGCCCGTACTGCCATGGCTATGAATTGATGGAGGGCGCGATCGGCGTGCTGGCCACCGGTCCGATGTCGATCCATCACGCGCTGATGCTGCCGGACTGGGGGCGGGTGACGTTCTTCCTCAACGGCGCGTTCGAGCCGGACGAGGCGCAGCTGGCATCGCTGAAGGAGCGCGGTGTCGCGATAGAGTGCACGCCGGTCAAGGCCATCGGCGGCCATGCCGCCGTCGAACTCAAGGATGGTCGCACGCTGGAGATGGCGGGGCTGTTCGTGCTGACGCGCATCCACAGCGCCAGTCCGCTGGCCGAGCAGCTGGGCTGCGCGCTGGAGCAAGGCGCGATCGGATCGCACGTGCGCACCGATGCGATGAAGGCATCCAGCGTGCCAGGCGTGTTTGTCTGCGGCGACGCGGCGCGCATGTTCGGCAACGTAGGGATGGCCGTGGCCGACGGCGGCATGGCCGGCGCGGCCGCGCACCAGTCGCTGATCTTCGGCCTGGACAAAGCCGCCTAGATGCGTTGCGTCAGGGGCGGCGCGGTGGGCGGGCGTTTTGCAGCACGCCCTGCTTGTGCTCCGCAATGTGGGCGCCCGGGTCTTGTTCCGGATCGAACACATAGTGCCGGAAGATCGCGCCCCATGCGGCGCGCACTTCCGGCGGCTGGTGCTTCATGGACTTCAGCGTGGCGACCAGCGCGTCGAACGTGGTGCCGGCGTCCGCTGCCGGCTGTTCGTTCTTCCACCAGTAGTTCACCATCATGTTCAGGACGCCGTTCGATTGCACGTGGTGCCACCACAGCGTCGGGATGTACAGCGCGTCGCCGGGCAGCAGGTCGGCCACCAGCGCGGCGTCCAGCGCCTGCCTGAAGCGCGGGTGCCTTGCGTAATCCGGATCGCGGAAATCGACCGTGCTGATGGGCGTCGGCGTCGGCGCGAAATCCAGCGGGCCGATATACAGGTTGTCCACCTGCTCGGGTGGGAACAGCGTGAAGCGGCGCTCGCCGCTGACCACGCAAGCGAGGTTGTAGGATTCGTCGAAGTGCGCGGGCGTGGTGATGGTATTGCCCAGCCAGATGCGCGGACGCACCGACGGCGGCAGGGCGGGGGCGACATTCTCCAGCGCGAAGCGCGGCAGGCAGTCGTCGATCAGCGCGCTCTGCACCGCCACCGACGGTGGCGCGTCGAACTGCGAGTAGCGCGCCAGCTGTTCGATCACTTTCGATACCGGCACCTTGTTGCGGACGAAGTTGAAGCCTTCCATGTCCGGCTTGTAGAACAGGCGTCCGCGCTCGGCCGGGGGCGTCATCACCGCGTCGACTTCGTGGCCGCTGTCGAAATCCATCAGATATTGGCATAGCGCTTCCGGCGACTGCCGCGCCTTGTGCACGGCCGGCCAGTGCCTGACGAAGCCGCGCAGGACGGCCGGGCGGTAGCTGCCGGCGATGTCGCTGAAGAAGCGGGCCGGATCCAGGTCGCGGTATTCGATAGGCTGGTTCATGAAACGTATGATCGCATAAAAAAAACCGCCAGGGCCGGGAGAGCCGTGGCGGGAACAGACTACACAATGAAACGGTTACGTTTTAGTACTTGATATGCAGACCAGCGTAGTACTGGGCGCCGTTGGCATAGAAGCGTGCCGGCTGGTCCTTGTTGAAGATGTAGTTCTTCAGGATCGGGTTGTTCATGTTCTGGCCACTGATCGTCAGCTGGATGTTCTTGCTGATGTTGTAGTTGAACGATGCGGACAACTGACCCGACGCATCCTGGTACAGCGGAGTGCCGCGGTCCTGGGCTGCCAGGAACGAGGAACGCCATGCGTAGCCGATACGTGCGTTGAACTTGTCGTTTTCGAAGTACACGCCGGCGTTGGCGGTGGTCTTCGAAGCGCCCAGCATGTCGCACGGATCGCCCGAGGTCGACGTCTGGATCGCAGGGCAGGCACCGAAGTCCAGGTGCGAATCAGCCAGCGTGCCGTTCACGTCAAAGCCGAAGCCCATGCCCAGCGGTACCTGTGCTGCCAGTTCCAGACCCTTGACCTTGGCGCCGACGTTGATCGGCGAGGTGATGGTGTAGTTGGCGAACACTGGCTTCTTCTGTTCCTGCGAAGCGCGGGTGTCGATGAAGTTGCCGGTGCTGGTGCCGTAGCCGACGTAGTCGTGCAGGTCCATGTAGAAGATACCTGCGGACAGCAGCGCGCGTGGTGCGAAGTACCATTGCAGGCTGGCGTCCAGGTTGTTCGACTTGACCGGTTTCAGTGCCGAGTTGCCGCCGTTGCCGGTGTGGGTTTCGTCGGTCAGGATCACCGCGCCGCCCAATGCGCCGTAGTCGGGACGGGTCATGGTGCGCGACAGGCCCAGACGAGCGACCACGTCGGAACGCAGGTCGAACTTCAGGTTCAGGCTAGGCAGCGGGATCGTGGTGTTGTTGTCGATCGCGGTCTTCTTGACGAAACCACCCCATGGATACGCTGGCAGCGTTTCGCCGGCTGGCTGGTTCGGCAGGATCTGGTAGCCGTTCGAGGTGCCTTCGGTGCGCACGACACGCACGCCGACGTTGCCGCTCCAGCCTTCGCCTTCCATTTCACCCTGGACGTAGAACGCCTTGGTGTTTTCCGTCAGGTCGAACATGTCCTGGTAGTAGGTGCGGCTGACATCGCGGTTCGAGTGCAGGTTGCCCCATGCGTTCAGGATCGCGGGATCGAGGATCCAGACGTTTTTAGGGAAGTCGCCGCCCAGGTCCTGGCCGAAATTGCCTGGATAGGTGGTGCCGTTCCAGGCCGGGTTGGTGCTGGTGCCGCCGACATCGGTGTTGGCCCAGTTAGGACCTTGCGCCACTTCGAAGTTGGAACGGGTGTGGTGGGTGCCACGGATACCGAACTTGACTTCGCGGAACACGCCGCTGTCCAGCTGGAAGGCCGCGTCGATCTGGCCATAGCTTTCCTTGTCGTCGGTGGTCGCAGGCGATACGCCGAAGACCCAGTCCAGCGGGGTGCCGGTGAACTTGGTCACGTCGATGCTCGGGAACTTGACGGTCGCCGGGCTGCCCAGGCCATTCAGCGTGTAGCTGGCGCCGGAGTTGTTGACGTCACCTTCGAACACGCCCTGGCTCGGGGTTACGCCCTTGCCCTTGGTGGCGCCGGCCTTGGCGGTCAGTACCAGCTTGTCGGTAACGCGCCATTTGCCGTCCAGGTCGAAGAACTCGGTCTGTGCGTAAGCGCCTTCGCGGACGATGTCGTCGACGATACCGTAGCGCAGTGGTGCGGCGGCGGTGCCCTTGTTGGCGAACGATGCCGACACCAGCGTGCCGTTGCGGACCACGTAGCCTGGATCAGGCGCGACGCCCGAACCCAGCATGCCCGAACCGTTCATGTCGGTCATGTAGTTGGTGTTGTAGTTCGATGCGTCCATCTTCGAGCGGAAGTAGGTCGCTTCCAGGCTGAAGTCGCGGCTAGGCTTGAATTGCACGTCGAGCAGGCCGCCCTTGCGCTTGCGCTCCTGCTGGAACAGCGAGGAACCGATCAGGCGCGGGAACCAGACGTTGGCCAGGTCAGGATTGGTCTTGACGGCGGCGTTGGTCGGCGACACCTGGGTCCACTGCAGCAGTTCCTGGCCGTCGCGGCGCAGGCTGCGCTTCTCGGAGAAGCCCTGTGCCATGAAGCCGATGGTGCCTGCTTCGTTTTTCCAGTTGATCAACGCGCTCACTTGCGGATCGGTTTTTTCAGCCAGCGTCGAATAGACCGCCTGCACGTTGGCTTCCATCGACAGCGGGGCCTTGAAGTCCAGCGGGTGGCGGGTGCGGATGTCGATCGAGCCGCTCGAGCCGCCTTCGATCTGGTCGGCGGTCGGTGCTTTGTAAACCACGACCTGGCCGACGATTTCCGACGGCAGCAGCGAGTACGAAGCCGAACGGCCGACGGCGCCGCCCACCTGGTCCAGCACGAACCAGTCGCCCGACGATACGGCGTGGCCGTTGATCAGGGTCTGGGTCAGCGAAGGAGCGGTGCCGCGCATGGAGACGCGGTCGTTTTCGTCGAAGCCGCCCGAGCCAGCGCCCGAGGTGGAGATGTTCACGCCTGGGACGCGCTGCAGCGAGTCAGCGACGTTCTTGTCCGGCATCTTGCCGACGTCTTCGGCGGTGATCACGTCGACGTTGCTCGACGCATTGCGCTTGACCGACAGCGATTGCTGCAGCGAGCCGCGGATGCCGCTCACGATCACCACTTCCGGCTCTTTCTCGGTCGCGGCTTGTTGTGCCTGAGCGGTCATCGAAACGCTCAGCGCCAGGATGGCAGCCGCGGTCGCGATAGGCGTCAGTTTGGACATTTTCGTGTTGTTAGTATTGTGATACATGTTCCCTCCCGTTGATGAAGGCTCCGCCGAGCCCACTGATTGTTGATGTGTAATTCTTTTCACTTCTTTTCAAAACCACCTACAAAACCAATCCAACGCCAATATACCCGTGTTTTAATACCAGATCACTACCACTTTAAAATTCTTTTTTGTTTGTTGTATAAGGCATACACACTCCATGCTGTAGAGCAATGTAATACCGGCTGGGTGGTGGTATGGTGCGCGTCTGTGACGATATACAACAGGCAAGAAGCCTGTGGCTATAAGGGTTTCTGCCAAGCTGCGCAAAATATTTGCAAGATGGGCTGGCAATGCTGGATGACTTGTGGTCTTTTTTTGGTATTATCGTCCGACAACTACGGAGAGGATGTCTTCATCGTTATGGAACGCGATCATATGGCCCCACTGGTACACATCCGGCAGCACCTCAATGAGACCAGTAACCTACCCCTCTACCAGCGCCTGCAGCGGGCCCTGCGCTCGGCCATTGAACAGCATCTGCTCAAGCCGGAGGACGCCTTGCCGGCCGAACGCCAGCTGGCGGCCGACCTGGAGATCTCCCGCATCACGGTGCGCAAGGCGATCGACGGCCTGGTCGGCGAGGGCGTGCTGGTGCGGCGGCCCGGCTCCGGCAATTTCATCAACACGCGCATCGAGAAGAACTTCGCCAAGCTGACGTCGTTTTCCGAGGACATGCGGGCGCGTGGGCGAACCCCGCGCAGCGTGTGGCTGAAGCGTTCCGAGGGCACCGTCACGCCGGACGAGGCGATGCGGCTGCGGCTCAGTCCCGGCGCGGCGGTCTACCGTTTCAACCGCATGCGCTATGCGGACGACGTGCCGATGTGCCTGGAGTACGCGACCATCGTGGCGTCCTGCCTGCCGTCGCTGGACGCGGTGGACGTGTCCATGTACGACGCGCTGGAAAAGGCCGGCAACCGTCCGGTGCGTGCCTTGCAGCGCCTCTCCGCGTTGCTGCTCAATGCCGAGCAGGCCATGCTGCTGCAGGCGAAGGAGGGCGATGCCGGCCTTTCCGTCGAGCGGCTGGGTTTTTTGCGCGATGGCCGCGCGGTGGAGTTTTGCCGCTCCTACTTCCGCGGCGATATGTATGACTTTGTGGCTGAACTGAACGCCACCTGACCTTAGGGAATTATGAATACTCGTTTAACTCGATGGGCCCTGGCGTCGGCGCTTGCCTGCGCCTTCAGCCTGCCCGCCGCCGCAGGAACAGCGCCTGAAGTGGTTGGCTACTATCCCGGCTGGAAATCGGCAGATTTTCCCGTCACCGCCGCCAACGTCGATGCCGGCAAGCTGACGATGGCGCTGTACGCCTTCGTCGACGTCTGCTGGAACGGCAAGCATGGCAACCCGGAGCCTTCGGTGAATTACGTCGCGCCGTGCCAGGGAGCCAATGGCACGCTGGCGTTCCGCGACGACGCGGCCGACGGCGCCAACCTGCGCGCGCTGGTGGCGCTGAAGAAGCGCCATCCGAAATTCAAGGTGGTGGTGTCGGTGGGCGGTTGGGATTGGTCGAACCAGTTTTCCAACATGGCCGATTCGGCAGCGGCGCGGGCCAGCTTCGTGGCGTCGTCGGTGCGGCTGATGCGCCGCTTCGGGCTCGATGGCGTGGACATCGACTGGGAGTATCCGACCGAGGCTGGCGTGCCTTGCGTGGCGGGCGCGGTGTGTGCGCGGCCGGCCGACAAGCAGAACTTCATCGTGTTGGCGCGCGAGCTGCGCGCGGCGTTCGACAGCGCGGGCAAGAAGGACCGCAGGCATTACAGCATCACCATCGCCGCCGGCGGCAACGCCAACTACATCAGTGAAAACGGCGGCGGCAGCGCGTGGATCAAGGAGCTGTCGCGGAGCCTGGACTGGATCAACATCATGACCTACGACTTTCACATGCCGTGGGAGAAAAACAGCGGCCATCATGCGGCGTTGTCGGCCGACGCCAGGGATCCGGTGACGGCCAGCGGATTCTATTCCGCCGCTTCGGTGCAGCGCTACCTGCAGGCCGGCGTGGCGGCGGACAAGCTGGTGCTGGGCGTGCCGTTCTATGGCTACGGCTGGAAGGGCTGCGCAGCGGGCGCCGATGGTGACGGCCAGTACCAGCCTTGCGACGGCGGCGCGACGGGCGGCACGAACGGCGGCAACTCGTATGGCTTCAGCCATCTGCTGAAGCAAGGCGTGATTACGCTGGCGGCGGATGGCTCCACGGCGGGCGGCAAGGGCTACCAGCGATACTGGAATGCGTCGGCCAAGGTGCCGTACCTGTACAACCCGGCGGAGCAGGTCTGGATCACGTACGAAGATCCGGCGTCGCTGAAGGAGAAGGCCGGCTACATCAAGGCGCAGGGGCTGCGCGGGGCGATGTTCTGGGAGCTCAGTGGCGACGGCGGGCACCAGATGCTGGATGCCCTGTCGGCCGCGATGCGGCCCTGATGTAAAAAGCCGGCTTGCGCCGGCTTTGTTTTTACTTGGCTGCTTCAGGCGCTTCAGCGACTGGCGGCTTGTTCTGGTACATGATCCAGTAACGCGCCAGGTCGCCACGACCGTCGGGGGCGTTGATGGTTTCCAGGATCTTGATCGATTCGTCCTTCTTGCCGGCCATGGCCAGGGCGTAGCCCAGGCGCAGCTTGGCGTCTTCAGGATTCTTGGCCACGCCCTTGGCGATGCCTTGCTTCATCAGGTCGATACCCTTGTCGAACTGGCCCAGGGTGATGTAGTTGTAGCCCAGGTTGACCAGGCCGACGCCGTCTTTCGACTTCTGCGCAGCTTCAACACCCTTGTCGATGTTTTTCGCATCGTCGGCGGCGCCCTTGTTGGCGCTGTCGCGGATCTTCTGCAGCGCGGCCTTGTTCTTGCCGGCAGGGATGCCGTCCGGATAGCCCTTGTCCATCGCGATCTTGCCTTCGGTGAAGAAGCCGCCCAGCACGGCCAGCTCGGCCTGTTCGGCGTAGTCTTCCGGCTCCATCTTGGTCGGCGTGGCGACCGCTTTCAGGCGGGCGATGTCCAGGTCCAGGCGCGGCGCATAGGACTTCTTGCCGCGGGTGCGGTTCAGCAGGTCGAACCAGTAGTCCGGGGTAGGGTAGTAGCGGGCCAGTTCTTCAACCGCTTGCAGGTACAACTCGGTGTCCTTGGTCTTGATGCCGACGTTGCCCAGCAGGTTCAGCTCATCCTTCGGTGGCGCGACGCCGGCTTTCTTGGCCGCTTCGATATCCTTCAGCACTTCGGTTTTCGCGGTGGCGAAATCGTTCTTCAGGAAGTAGGAACGGACGATGTACTGGCGCTGCTTGTTCACGTCGCCGGACTCGGTGCCGTAGCGGTTGAACCAGACGATGGCGTTGTCGTAGTCCTTCAGGTTGCTGTAGTAGATGCCGGCGACGGCGTCGATGAAGCGCAGCTTGTCTTCAGGCTTCAGGCGGCCCGAATCGATCATCTCGCTGAGCGCCTTGATGGTGCCTGGATTGTCGCCGCTGGCCTGGCCCACTTGCACGCGCATCTGGTTCAGCACGAAGGCTTCGTATGGGGTGATGTTCGGCATCGCCGCAGCGGTGTTGATGCGGTTCTGGAATTCGGTGTAGTTCTTGGCTGCCAGCAGTTCTTTGGTCTGGGCCGGGTCGATCAGCTTGTAGATTTCCGGACGCACGGCGTCTTTCGGCGGTTCGGCCGGCTTGGCGGCTTCGGCGGCATAGACCGGGGACATGCCCAGCATGGCTGGTGCGGCGTTCAGGCCGATGGCGGCCAGGATCAGGCTAATGCGAGCGAGACGAATGTGGGACATGGTTATCCTTCAATCAAACAAATTAGACGGGCGGCGGATGCGCCAGACCGTCGCGGTAGAGTAAACCTGCGTATTGTTACATAAAACCGCTCGAAACTCCGAATTTCAAACGTGTGCCTGCGCCCGCGCAAGAGCGCGGCCCCCGGCGTTAAATAACAGGCAACGGGAGGGCGGCAGGTGCACGCGCGCGCGGCTGCCGGCATGCAGCGGAGTCGCCTCGGCGGTCTGTTTGACGGCGATCATCTCGGGCACTCCGGCCAGCGTGGCGTAGACGATGGACAGGTCGCCCAGGTACTCGACGTGGCCGACGCCGACGTCGATGACGTTGTCGGCCTGCCCTTCGACGGCGATGGACAAATGCTCGGCGCGCACGCCCAGCGTAACCTTGTCGCCGCACTGCGGGCCGGCATCGATATCGACATCGACGATGGCGCCGCCAGGCAGCAGCACGCCGGCGCGCTGCTGCGATCCATGCCGCGATACCGAGACGATCTCGCCGGGGATGAAGTTCATCTTCGGCGTGCCGAGGAAACCGGCCACGAACAAATTGGCCGGATGGTTATACAGTTCGTGCGGCGTGCCGACCTGCTCGATGCGGCCGCCGTTGAAGACGACGATGCGCTGGCCCAGCGTCATCGCCTCGACCTGGTCGTGGGTGACGTAGATCATCGTGGTCTTCAGCTCCTGGTGCAGGCGGCTGATTTCCACGCGCATCTGCACGCGCAGGCTGGCGTCCAGGTTGGACAACGGTTCGTCGAACAGGAAAACCTCCGGCTTGCGCACGATGGCGCGGCCGATGGCGACGCGCTGGCGCTGGCCGCCGGACAGCTCCTTCGGCCGGCGCTTGAGCAGCGGCGCGATCTGCAGGATGGCGGCGGCGCGTTCGACGGCGGCCTGCACCTCGGCCGGCTTGTGGCCGGCCAGCTTGAGCGCGAAGGCCATGTTTTCATACACCGTCATGTGCGGGTACAGCGCGTACGACTGGAACACCATCGCCAGCTTGCGCTGTGCGGGCGCGATGTCGTTGGCCAGCGTGCCGCCGATGTGCAGCGTGCCGCCGCTGATCGATTCCAGCCCGGCGATCATGCGCAGCAGCGTGGACTTGCCGCAGCCGGACGGGCCGACGAAGACCATGAATTCGCCGTCGGCGATGTCGAGGTCGACGCCGTGGATGACCGGGGTCTTGTCGTAGCTCTTGACGATTTCCTTGAGGCTGACGCTGGCCATGGGCTTATCCCACCTGTTCCGCGTGGGCCGCTTGCGGCGCCGGCTGCTCTTGTTCCGGCTGCGGGCGCGCCGTCATCGGAATGATCTGCGACAGCACCGCCACCGGAATCGCGCACAGCATGACCCAGATGAAGAAGTGCTGGTAGCCCAGCGAGATCTGGATGTCGCCGCTGAACAGCTTGAACAGCACGAAGCCCAGCTGCATGATGCCGGTGGAGAAGGCGTAGTGCGCGGTCTGGTATTTGCCCGGAGCGACCACCTGCATCATGTACAGGATCAGGCCGACGAAGCCGAAGCCGTAGCCGAACATCTCGACGCTGAGCGCGGCGCCGATCACCGACAGGTCGGTCGGCTGGAAGTAGGACAGCAGGTAGAACGCCAGGTTGGGCAGGTTGACCGCGAGGATCAGCCACAGGATGGCGCGCTTGAGGCTGAGCCACGAGGTGAAGTAGCCGCCGGCGATGCTGCCGACCACGAAGGCCACGGTGCCGACGGTGCCGTAGACGGCGCCCACTTCGGCGGTGGTCAGGCCCAGGCCGCCGAGGTTGCGCGCCTCGCGCAGGAACAGCGGGCCGATCGACTGCACCTGCGCTTCGCCGGCGCGGAACAGGATGATGAACACGATAGAGACCCAGATGCCGGGCTTCTTGAAGAATTCGACGATCACTTCCCACAAGGTGCGGGCGATGGCGGCGGCGTTGGTGTCGGCGGTGACTTCGTTCTTCGCCAGCGGCAGCGCCCAGCTGTTGTACAGGCCCAGGCCGATCATGATCGCACCCAGGATGCAGAAGCAGATGGTCCATGCAGGCACCACGCCCATGGTCTTCTCGAAGTGGCCGGCCAGCAGCAGCAGGCCGCCGGTGGTGAAGAACTTGCCGGCGTTGAAGAAGGTGCCGGTCCAGCCGGCGTACTGCGCCTGGCCTTTTTCATCGAGGCTGGTGATGTACAGGCCGTCGCACGCGATGTCGTGGGTGGCGGCGGAGATGCCGACCAGGGCCAGCATCGCCATGCAGGCGGCGAACCAGAACGGCGCGTGCAGCGCCAGCGCGACGCCGCCGAGACACAGGCCGCCGAGGATCTGGAAGCCGACCACCACCAGCTTCTTGCTGCTGGCCAGTTCCAGGAAGGGACTCCACAACGGCTTGAACACCCACGCGAAGCCGATCAAGCCGGTCCAGTGATTCAGCTCGTCGTTGGGCACGCCCATGCTCTTCAACATCTGGTTGGCGACGATGGCCACCGCGAAGAACGGCAGGCCTTGCGCCAGGTACAGGCTGGGTACCCAGAACTTCGGATTGCGTATGTTTTGTTTGTTGTCCATGCTGTGTCCTCCCCGTGTATTTTTATGCGAAGCCTGGCACCGGCGCGTGGCCGGTGGCTTCCAGTTCGCCGGACAGCCAGCCATTGACGGCGTCCAGCGCCGGCCTGGCGAAGCCGTAGGTCATCAGCGAGGGCGCCTGGATGTCGAGCGCCTGGTACGGGTTCCATAACGCCAGGTGCAGGTCGGGACGCCAGGTGTCGCGCGCGTGCTGGCCGTAGCGCAGGCGCGAGGTCGATGCCAGGATGGTGAAGCGGCCGTCTTTCGGCAGCGCGCTCCAGTCGAAGGTGTCGGCGTTGGCGAAAGTCACCAGTTCGACATCGTATAGTCGGCGCAGCGATGCGGCCACTTCCTCGGCCGGCACGCCGGCTTCGGAAACGCCGTCACTGACGACGTCCTGGCGCACCACCAGGCGCACATTGGCGCCCTTGGCCGGACGGCGCGGTGCACCATAGGCGGTTAGGCTGCGGCGCCAGCCTTCGGCCATCACTTCGCGGTCGGCGGCGTCTTCCTTGTAGGAGCGCGGTTTGCATGGATAGGCCAGGGCCAGTGAGGCCAGCCGGTCCAGGCGGGCCTTGACTTCGTCCATCGTCAGCTCGCCCGATGCGATGGCCGCTGCGATGGAGTCCAGGGTTTCGTTCTGCGTTTCGGTGGTGCCGAGGGCCATGACCATGTCGGCGCCGGCGGTCAGCGCACGCACGGCGGCGTTGCCGACGCCGTAGCGGCCGGCGATGGCGTGCATGTCCATACCGTCGGTGATGACGATGCCTTTGTACTTCCACTCGTCGCGCAGCAGGCCGGTGAGGATGCGGCGCGACATCGTGGCCGGATTGTCCGGGTCCAGCGTCGGGTAGACGATGTGGGCGGTCATCATGGCCGGCGCGGCGCCGGAGGCCATGCGGAACGGCGCCAGTTCCAGGCGGTCCAGCTCTTCGACCGGCTTGTTCACGGTCGGCAGGTCGCGGTGCGAATCGACGTTGGTGTCGCCGTGGCCGGGGAAATGCTTGACGCAGCAGGCCACGCCTTCCGCATGGCTGCCTGCCATCCACGACATCGCCAGTTCGGCGGCGCGTTTCGGCTCGGCGCCGAAGGAGCGCTCGGCGATCACCGGATTGTGCGGGTTGTTGTTCAGGTCCAGCACCGGCGCGAAATTCCAGTTGAAGCCGAGCGCCTTGACGGCGCGCGCGACGGCGGCGCCGGTGCGGTAGGCCAGGTCGGTGTCGTTGGCGGCGCCCAGGCCCATCGCGGCCGGCGGCGCGGGCACCCAGGTCGAACGCACCACGGCGCCGCCTTCCTGGTCGATGCCGATCAGCGATTCGGGGCCCATCACCGCGCGCAGGTCGGCGGTCAGCTTGGCCAGCTGTTCGGAGTCGGTCATGTTCCCGCGGAACAGGCAGACGGCACGGATGCTGTTCGCTTTCAGGAAGTCGGCGGTGGCCGCGTCCAGCACGGTGCCGGGGAAGCGGATCATGATGAGTTGGCCGGCGATTTTTCTCAGTTCGTTTTGTGTAGTCATTTCACTGCTCCGTCCATGCCGCGCATGAAGAATCGTTGAGTAAATAAGAAGGCTGCCAGCGTGGGCAGGATGGTCAGCACTGTCCCGGCGGCGATCACGCGCGTGCTGCTGCCGAAGGTGCCGCGCAAATACAGCACGCCCACCGACAGCGGGAATTCGTCCGGCTTGCTCATCACGATCGAGGGCCAGATGTATTCGTTCCATGCTTCGACCGCCGTCAGGATGCCGACCGTGGCCAGCCACGGGGCGATCAGCGGCAGCATGATCTTGCTGAAGATGGTCCATTCGGAGGCGCCGTCGACGCGCGCTGCGTCGATCAGGTCTTGCGGCACTTCCTCGAAGGCCTGCTTGAGCAGCAGGATGGCGACCGCCGTCACCACGTTGGGCAGGATCACGCCGGTGTAGGTGTCGACCAGGCTCAGTTTCGTCACCGTGATGAAGTTGACCAGGAAGTTGACTTCCGACGGCAGCACCAGCGTGGCGAGGATCAGGCCGAACACCAGCTTGCGTCCCTTGAACTGCATGCGCGCCAGCGGGTAGGCGGCGGCCGAGCACAGCGCCAGCTTCCAGAACACCGTGCAGGCGGCGATGAAGACCGAGTTGCGGAAGAAGGACCACATCGGAATGGCGTTGAACACTTCGATGAAGTTGTCCAGCGAGGGCTGGTTCGGCCAGAAGGTAGGCGGGAAGGCGAAGATGTTGCCTTCGGTGGAGACGGCCGTGACCAGCGTCCACCAGAACGGGAACACGCAGACGACCGCGATCGCGCAGAGCAGCAGATAGTGGAGGGCGGTCTTCATCATTTGTGTTTCGGCTTGATGTAGCGCAGGCAGAGAAGGGCGATACCGATGCAGAAGATAGACATCACGAAGCTGGCGGCCAGCGCACGCGGCAGCTTCAGGTGCTTGAGGCCCTGGTCGTAGGCGTAATACAGGCCGGTGAAGGTGGAGTTCATCGGGCCGCCCTGCGTCAGCACGTCGACTTCCTGGTAGGCCTTCAGCGCGGCCAGTACGGACAGGATGGAGCAGACCATGATGGTCGGGCGCAGCATCGGCACGGTGATCTTCCAGAAACGCTGCCAGCGGTTGGCGCCGTCGAGGATGGCGGCTTCCTGCATGTCGGCGGGGACGGCTTGCAGCGCGGCGAGGTACATCACCATGTACCAGCCCAGGCCGCGCCACAGCGTGACGAACATGATGGCGAACAGCGCCAGGCTGTCGTTGGACAGCCAGCCCACCGGTGCGCCGACCAGTTGCAGCGTCATCAGCACGTAGTTGAGCGCGCCCTGCTCGTGGAACATGAAGCCCCACATGATGCCGACCACCGACACCGTCGTGACGACGGGGACGTAGAAGGCGGCGCGGAAGTAGCGGATACCGGGCAGCTTGTTGTTGACCAGGACCGCGAGGCTCAGCGCGCCGATCTGCACGAAGGGCACCATCAGCAGGAAGATCAGCGAGTTTTTCAGACCGGTGACGAACATCTCGTTGTCGAAGATGTAGCGGAAGTTGTCCAGGCCGACCCAGTGGGTTTCGCGTATCAGGCTGTAGTCGGTGAAGGCCAGCAGCGAACCGAAGGCCACGGGCCAGAACGAGAACACCGCCAGCAGCGCCAGCGCGGGGGCGAGGAACAGCCAGGCGGTGAGGTTGCGCGTCATCTCAGTGGCTCCGCTGCGAAACGAGTTTCCTGTTCCAGATCGCGACGGCCTGGTCCAGCGCTTGCTTCACGTCCTGCTTGCCGGTGACGCCGGCTTCCACAGCCTTGACCAGGTAGCGGCGCAGTTCGTCGTAGTCGGTAATGCCGGCCACGTACAGCGTATGCGAATGCGGCATCGACACCGCGCCCGCCGATACGGCCTTTTCCGCCGCGCCGGCGCCCGGCGGCACCGTCATGAAGAAGGGATCGTTGGCCGCTTGCGCCATCGCGGGATAGACGCTGGCCTGTTTGGCGAAGGCCAGCTGGTTGGCGTCGTTGGTCAGGTAGCGGGCGAACTTGCCGATGGCGGGCAGCAGCTTCGCATCGACGTTCTTCGGCACGGCGAAGTGAATCAGCCAGCCGCCGTCGGCGATGCCGGTGGGGCCCAGCGGTGCTGGCGCGACGTCGGTGATGGCGTAGATGTCCTTGGCGTCGCTTTGGATGCGCTTGACCGCCGTGGGCGGCGCCAGCAGCATGCCGAGGCGGCCGCCCTTGTAGGCGTCGATCGCGGCGGGGAAGTTATCTTCGGCGAACAGCGCATCCTTCAGCAGGCCGCCTGCCTTGTAGGTATCGGCAAGCTTTTTGATCAGCGCGATGTGCGCGGGCGAGTTGAAGACGGCCTTGCCGTCCCTGATGACGGCCAGCCCCTGCTGCATCATCAGCCCGTCGATCTTGGACAGCGCTGGGCACAGGCCGGCCTTGCCGGTGCGCGCGGCGATCTGCCGGGCGAACAGCAGCTGCTCGTCCAGGTCGCGCGGCGCGTGGGGGATGCCGGCTGCCTTGAAGATCTGCGTGTTGTAGGCGATGACGGCGACGTTGCTGTACATGGGGAAGCCGTAGGTCTTGCCGCCGAAGGTCAGGTCCTCCAGCGTGCTGGCGAGGTAGCGCGGGCGGGCGTCGGCCAGCAGGGCGTCGACCGGCGTCAGCAAACCGTCGCGGGCGAATTCGTCGGCCCACGGCACGTTCAGGTTGACCAGCGCAGGCGGCGTGCCGGCGACGATGCGGGTGACCAGCTTGGTCTGGATGACGTCCCAGGGGAAGTCCACCCACTCCACCTTCACGCCCGGATTGCCGGCTTCGTAGTTCTTCACCAGCGTCTCGAAGTAGGGCGTGAATTTGGGCTTCATGCTGAAGGTCCAGAACTCGATTTTTTCCGAGGCGAGTGCAGCGGACATACATAGCGTCACCGCCGTCATCCCCGCGAAAGCGGGGATCCATGCTGAGCGTGAGCTCCACATCAGTATGGATTGCGCGACGGCGCACCGCCGCCTGCGCGGGAATGACGGCGGGGCTGCTGGCGACATTGCTTAGTTGGTCTTGGTGACTTTGCTCAGGTGGCGCGGAGCATCCGGATCCATGCCGCGTGCCGCCGACAGCTGGGCCGCCATCACGTAGAAGGCCTGGATCGCAACGATAGGATCGAGATCCGGCGTTGCCGCGACAGGCAAGGTCAGGTCGCGTTCGGCCACGTCGGCCGGAGCGGCCAGCAGCACGCGCGCGCCGCGGCCGCGCATTTCGGTCGCCAGCTGCAGCAGGCTCGCCTGCGTCGGGCCACGGGTGGCGAAGATCACCAGCGGGTAGCCTTCTTCGATCAGCGCCATCGGGCCGTGCTTGATTTCCGCGCCGCTGAAGGCTTCCGCCTGCAGTGCCGAAGTTTCCTTGAATTTCAGCGAGGCTTCCAGCGCCACAGGGAAGCTGATGCCGCGACCGACCACCATGATGTTGCGGGCAGGGGCCAGCACTTCCAGCGCCGAGGTCCAGTCTTCCTTGGCGGCTGCACGCAGCGAGTCGGGCAAGGCTTCCAGTCCGGCCAGCAGCTCCGGATCGTTCTGCCATTGCGCGACCAGGCGGGCACCGGCCACCAGGCTGGTGATGAAGCTCTTGGTCGCGGCCACGCTCTGCTCTTTGCCGGCGCGCAGCGGCATCGCGAATTCGGCGGCATGGGCCAGCGGCGAATCGATGTCGTTGACCAGCGCGATGGTGGTGGCGCCGCCGTCGCGGAAGTATTTGATCGGCTCGACCACGTCCGGGCTCTGGCCCGATTGCGAGATCGAGATGGCCAGCGTGTCGCGGGTGATCAGCGGCGATTTGTTCAGCGTGACCAGCGACATCGGCAGCGACGCCACCACGCGGCCCAGGCGCGCCATGATCAGGTAGGCGGCGTAGGCGCAGGCATGGTCCGAACTGCCGCGCGCGATGGTCAGCGCGGTCGAGAAGGAAGTGCTCCTCAATTTGCGGCCCAGTTCCGCGTAACGATCGCCGTCGCTGGCCAGTTGCAGGGCTACGCAATCAGCTGCGGACAGGGCTTCTTTCAACATCATTGAGGTCACAACAATTCTCCTTCGATATAGACGGCTTTAAGGTTCAGGTCACGGTCGAGCACCACGAAGTCGGCGTAGGCGCCGGGGGCCAGGCGGCCCCGCTCTTGCAAGCCGAGATAATCGGCCGCATACGTTGAGACCCGTGCCGAGGCATCCGCCAGATCGAGGCCGAGTCCGACCAGGTTGCGCAGCGCCTGGTCCATAGTGAGTGTGCTGCCGGCCAGCGTGCCGTCGGGCAGGCGTACGCCGCCCATGCATTTCATGACGACCTGGCGGCCCAGCATGTACTCGCCGTCCGGCATGCCGGTGGCGGAGGTCGAATCGGTGACGCAGTACAGGTTGGGTATGCAGCGCAGCGCGGTCTTGATGGCGCCCGGGTGCACGTGCAGCAGGTCGGGAATGAATTCGGCGTACTGGGCGTGGGCCAGCGCGGCGCCGACCATGCCCGGCTCGCGGTGGTGCAGGCCGGTCATGGCGTTGAACAGATGGGTGAAGCCGTGCGCGCCCTGCTTCAGCGCGGCGACGCCGTCTTCATAGGTGCCCAGCGTATGGCCGATCTGCACGCGCATGCCGGCGTCGGACAGTTCCTTGACCAGTTCCAGATGGCCGCCGATTTCCGGTGCCACGGTGATCAGCTTGAGCGGCGCCATGGTTTCCAGGCGCTCGACGTCGGCCAGCTTGGCCGAACGCGCGAACGGCGGCTGCGCTCCGAGCTTGCCGGAGTTGATGTACGGGCCTTCGAGGTGGGCGCCGAGCACGCGCGCCTCGCCCTTGCCGCGACTGACGGCGGCGGCGCCGATGCCTTTCAGCGCCAGGTCGATATCGTCCGGCGGCGCCGTCATCGTGGTGGCCAGCATGCTGGTGGTGCCGTGCTTTGCATGGATGGCGGCGATGGTGTGGACGGCGTCGCCGCCTTCCATCACGTCCTTGCCGCCGCCGCCGTGCACGTGCAGGTCGATAAACCCCGGCAGGATATAGACGTCTTCGTTTTGCGAAGGGTCGACGCTGCTGCCTTGGATGGCCGCGATGCGTACACCGAACGTGATCTCACCGCGGACCCAGCCCGCCGATGTCAGGATATTGCCTTTGATTGCATCGCTCATCTGCGCGACTCCGCTACGAATTCATAATAATCACTGCGGCAATACGAGTGGGTCAGTTCCACCGCTGCGCCGTTGTCGAGATAACTGACGCGGGTGATATGCAGCATCGCAGCACCCGCAGGAATATTGGCCAGGCGCGCCTGCTCGGCGCTGGCGTTGACGGCGCGGATATGCTGCAGCGCGCGCATCGGGATGGTGCCGTTGGCTTCCAGGTAGCCGTACAGCGAATCGGTGACGCTGTGCGGGTTCGGCATGTACTGGGCCGGGATGGTGGTCGTCTCGATCGCCATCACCACGTCGTCGGCGGTGCGCAGGCGCTTCAGGCGCGCCACCGGCATGTTCGGCGACAGGCCCAGCGACAGCAGCTCGACCGGCGAGGCGATGCCGATGTCGCGCTGCAGCCAGCGCGAGCCGGCGGTGAAGCCGCGTTCGCGCAGCTCCTCGGAAAAGCTGGTCAGGCGCGACAAGGGCTGCTCCAGTTTCGGCGTGATGTAGGTGCCGGAACCGCGCTTGCGGGTCAGCATGCCACGGTCGCACAGCATGTCGATCGCCTTGCGGGCGGTGACGCGGGAGATGTTAAGCATCTCCGACAGCACGCGCTCGGACGGCAAAGCCTCGTTGGCGCGCCAGCCGCCGTCGGCGATCCCGTCGGACAGCTTGTTCGCAAGCTGCATGTATAACGGGGTATCGCTGTCTGCATCCGGCTTGAAATCGCTCAACTGGGCTAGCACTGGTTCACTCCTTCAGGCGTTGTTGGATCAGCCGCAGGGCACCTGCCGCGGAATCGCCTTGCGGCAGGACGATCCGCTTCAACATCGATACCGGCATGTACGGGCGCAGCGGCGCGGCCAGTCCGCCGCACAGGGCGATCGGCAGCGTGCCGGTGGTGTCCAGCGCGTTGGCCATGATTTCCACTTCGCGTCCCGCTTCGAGCAGGATCAGGCGCGCCGCCTCGTTCGATTCGCCGTGCTGCAGCACGATGCGTGCCAGTTGCGCGTAATTGGTCTGCGTGGCCTTGGCGAGCCAGTTCTGGATTGCGTTGCGCTCGCCTCCGCAGGCGTTGGCCACGTCGTCGGCGAAGGCGCTGCCGGACAGGCGGCCGTCAAGCACTTGCTGTATATGGTTGACCGCGCGCAGTCCCATCCAGGCGCCGCTGGCTTCGTCGCCGGCGGGGAAGCCCCAGCCGCCGACTTCGACGTGGCTGCCGTCGGCGCGCTTGATCTCGCCGACGCTGCCGGTGCCGAGCGCGATGATGGCGCCGGGCTGGCCGCGATGCGCGCCCAGCACCGTGGTGTGGCCGTCGGTCTCCAGCGCCACGCGGGCGTAGCCGGGATTGGCGGCGACGAATTCAGCCGCCCACTGCTTGTTGTGCACGCCGGCCAGGCCGAGGCCGATGGCGATCTTGTCCTTGGCCGGGAATTCCAGTTCGGCGGCGCGGAAGGCCATGCCGGCGGCATCCTCGACAGACGCCCAGGCGTTGGCGATGCCGTGCAGCAGGCCGGACGGTCCGCTGACGCCTTCCGCCAATTCAACGCCGTCGGTGCGGGCCAGGCGTACCCGGGTGCCGCTGCCGCCGCCATCAACGCCGATTAAAAATTCGATCATGGTTATCTGAGAAAACTGTCGCTGGGATATCCGGTAATCCGGAGAGTTGAGGGCACTATATGGTTGGCAAACCAGCTTGTCAACAGGTATTTAACTGGTATTATAAAATATTGAAGTGGACTGGCGTTGTCGTCTTTGAATGTATTTGTAAGTTATTGTTTTTATTGGCTATTGAATAAAAACGCGGCAAGTGGTCAGGTGTCGCATTTGCATGCCACTTTGGTCTGGTTTTGGTAGGCGGAGGGGCCGAGGGAGTACACTAGCGGTTTAGTGCAATTTTGAGAGTAGAAGATGAGTGATTACTGGGACGACTGGCAGCGCGAAGCGTTGACGGCCGGCGTCAAGGCGCCGTTGGCCAAGCTGGGAATGGAAGTGCTGAAGACCCACCGCAAGAACCGCTGGCCCAGGCATTTCCTGGGCCGCATGGAGGATGGTCCGATGATGATTACGATGTGTCTGGAAGAGCCGGACGAGACGGAACTGCTGTTTATCGAAAACCTGCATCCATACGACGCGAAACTGACCCCGCTTTAGTTTAGTTGGTGTGCTGGCGGTTGCGCTCGTAGGTGGTGGTCTTGTCGTTGACGTTGACGACGGCGTTGCCGGGGCCGCGTACCGTGACGTCGGCTTGCTTGGTCCACAACTGGCGGGCGTTCAGGTTGCCGGAGCCGCTCAGCTGCGCGGTCAGGTTGGCGGTCTTGCCGTCCAGCTTGACCTCGCCGGGGCCGTGCATGTTCAGCCGCACGTCCTTGCAGTCGGTAGTGGCGCTCAGGTCGCCCGAGCCGCTGACTTCCGCTTCCAGCGCGTCGCTGACCTTGGCCAGGTAGATGTTGCCCGGGCCGCGGCTGCGCGTGACCGCGCGCGCCACCTGCAGGCTCTTGGCGTCGAGGTCGCCCGAGCCGCTCACTTCCGCACTCAGCATCCCCACGCTGCCCGACAGGTTCATATTGCCCGGACCGCTGAGCAGGGCGCGCACCGTCGGCGCCTGCAGGCCGCGCACCGTCAGATCGCCCGAGCCGTGCACCTCGGCGTCGAATTTCTTGATGTTGCCGGCCAGGCAGGCTTCGCCGGGGCCGTGCAGCATGGCGCTGGCGGCGTCGGCCGACAGCGAGCACGCTTCGAGATCGCCGGAACCGGCCACTTCGGCGCGGATTTCCTTGGCCGTGCCGCGCAGCGTGACCGATCCCGGCCCGTGCATGGCGGCGTTGATTTTGCCGGCGTGCATGTCGCCGATGTCGAGGTCGCCCGAGCCGCTGACCACCAGGTTGACATCCTGCGTGATGCCGTTGGCGTTGACATCGCCGGGGCCGTTCATGGTGATGTTCAGGCTGCCCGCTTTCAGGGTGCGCAGGTCGACGTCGCCGCTGCCCGAGGCGTTCACCGTCAGGTCGCGCACGCTGCCGCTGGCGTGGATGTCGCCCGGGCCTTCGGAGGTCAACGCCAGCTGCTGGCCCTGGAATTGCTGCAGGTCGACGTCGCCGCTGCCGGAGTTGCGCAGGCTCTTCAGGTTGGCCGCGCTGATGCGTATCGTCATCGGCGGCTTGCTGTCCTTGCCCCAGCTGAAGTTGAAGTTCCAGCCTTTTTTCTGGCGCGGCTGGCGCACCGTCAGCGTGTCGCCGCTGACCGAGGTTTCGATGTCGGCGAACTGGCGGCGCAGACCGGACAGTTCGATGCCGTTGCCGGCCTGGGCGGTGATGATCACGCGGAACGGGCCGCTGAGCGCGATGCTGGTGAACGGCGCCACGGTGCGCGTTTCGGTGCCGATGGTGTTGTCTTCCTTGCCATCCTTGTTTTCAGCCTGGACGGCGACGGCAGCCATCAGCAGGGCGGCGGCCAGCGCGGTGTATTGGATCGTCTGCTTCATTTTTTATCTCGATTATGGGAAGTGGCGAGGATTGAACAATATGACAAAACCACCACGACGGCGCGCGGAATGGGACGGATGCGCATAACGATGGGATCAACTGCAAAAAACCGGCACTGAGTTGCAATTCAACTTCGCTGTGTGGCGGCCGTTACCAACAGGGAGGGCGCACTGCTGCGAAACAGTGTGGCGGCCGTTACCAACAGGGAGGGCGCACTGCTGCGAAACAGTATGTGTTTTTACCCCGGAATGTCATAATGAGGAATCATGACGTGTTGCCGGGGAAACACCTGCGCAGGAAATAAGGAGCGCATATGATTCGATACATGGGAACTAAAAACACCGACGACGGCTCTGTGTTGTATATCTTTTTGATTAACGGTTTGCAGAAGGAAATTCGGGAAAGCGCCTTGAAACAATACCCTGGCTGTTACGAAGCCCTTCCGGCCACGGCCAAGGCACGCATCAGCGCCAACCGGTCCTGGCTGTCAAAGTTATAATGCCGTCGCTCTCGCGCATGCCGCGCGGCGCCCTGTGCGCCGTGCTGATGGCGGCCTGCTGCGCCGCCGGCGCGCAATCGGTGCCGACCACGTTCGGCACCATCATCGGCAACGGCCTGCTGTGCCGCGACCAGACCGACAATCTCTATTTCTACGAGTACCTGCGCAAGGCCTTCGGCCAGCCCTACAAGCACGACGGCGGCGCCTACTGGTTCAAGACCGACGGCGCCAGCCTGTGGGGCACGGCGATTTCCGAAGTCATGGTCAGCGACGACACCAGCACCTATATTTTCGTCGGCGCCGTGGCCGAGGCGACCCCTGAGGTGCTGGAGCAATCCATCATCACCCAGGTCGGCGTGCATTATGCGAGAATCGACAGCTCGGCGTTCCCGGTGCGCGAGGCCAAGCCGGCCAGCCGCATCGTGTATTTCGATACCAAATCCAAGATTTACTGCGCCAAGTTCAAGCCCTTGCCTCCCGTGCAACCACCGCCGGTGCGGCAGCGCTTGAAATAGCGCGTTGCCAGGGCCTTCATGTACACGCATTTCTTTAATCTGAAGCAATCGCCGTTTTCCATCGCGCCCGATCCGCGCTACCTGTTCATGAGCGAGCGCCATCGGGAGGCGCTGGCGCATCTGCTGTACGGCATTGGCAGCGGCGGCGGCTTCGTGCTGTTGACCGGGGAGATAGGCGCCGGCAAGACCACCGTCTGCCGCTGCTTCATGGAACAGATCCCCGAGAACTGCAAGCTGGGCTATATCTTCAATCCCAAGCTGTCGGTGGAGGAGTTGCTGCTGTCGATCTGCGACGAGTTCGGCATCGAGCTGGCGCCGCAGGGCGCGGGCGCGGTCAGCGTCAAGGGCTATGTGGATGCGATCAATGCCTATCTGCTGGCCAGCCACGCGCAGGGCCGCAACAACGTGTTGATCATCGACGAGGCGCAGAACCTGTCGGCCGAGGTGCTGGAACAGTTGCGCCTGCTGACCAACCTGGAGACCAGCGAGCGCAAGCTGCTGCAGATTATCCTGATCGGCCAGCCGGAGCTGCGCACGATGCTGGCCCGTCCGGAGTTGGAGCAATTGGCGCAGCGGGTGATCGCGCGCTATCACCTGGGTTCGCTGTCGGAGGCGGAAACAGGGGCGTATATCGAGCATCGCCTGGCGGTGGCCGGGGCCGGCGCGATCGCGCCGTTTCCGCGCCGGCTGATGGGGCTGGTGCACGGCCTGGCCAAGGGCGTGCCGCGACGCATCAATCTGCTGTGCGACCGGGCTTTGCTGGGCGCGTACGTGGAGAACCAGCCGCAGGTGACGCGCAATATCCTGCGCAAGGCGGCGGCCGAGGTGTTTGCCGGACAGGATGCGGCGGCCGGCGGGCAGGGCGGCTGGCTGTCCGGTGCGCGCTGGCCGCTGGTGGCGGCGGGCGTGCTGGGCGGCGTGGCGATCAGTGTCGCGGTGTGGCAATTGGCGGTGCATGATGTCAAGCCGGTGGTGCGGTCCGCGCAGGCGGCTGTGGCACCGGTGGCGGCGACGCCTGCGCCGGTGCCGGCCGCATCAGCTGTTCCGGCGGCCGCGCCTGCTGCCGGCGGCAGCGCCGCGGCCTTGCGCCAACTGGCGGCGATCTGGGGCCTGGCCTTGCCGGAGGGCGAGCCTTGCCCGACGGCGGCGCGGCTGAACCTGCGCTGCCTGCAAACCCGGGGCGGCATCGACGACCTGCGCCTGCTCGACCGCCCTGCCATGCTGACGCTGCGCGACGATCCGACCGCGCCCAATTACGTGCTGCTGACCGCGCTGGACGAACACGGCGCGACCATCGTGGCGGCCGGCGGCAAGCCGCAGACCATCGCCGTCGATGCGCTGGCGGCCCGCTTCGATGGCGAGTTCACCACGTTCTGGCGCGCGCCGCGCAGCTGGCGCGACGAGATCTCGACCGGCGACCATGGTCCCGACGTCGATTGGCTGGCCAAGCGCCTGGCGCAAATCTACGGACTGAAGAAGCCGCAGGAAAACCAGCCGCTGGACGCCGGCCTACGCAAGCATCTGGTCGATTTCCAGATGGAGCAGCATCTCAAGGCGGACGGCGTGGCCGGTCCGAAAACTTTCATCCGCTTGTATCAGCTGGGCGGCGTGCAGGAGCCGCGCTTGCTGGCCAGCGCCGCCGGGGCAGGGAAATAATATGTCTTATATCTTGGAAGCGCTGAAAAAGGCGCAGGCGGAACGTCAGCTGGGCACGGCGCCGACCTTGCACGCGCCGACGCTGCAGACGGCCGAACAGGCGGCCGGCGCCAATCGCAGGAAGCCGATGATGCTGGCGCTGCTGGGCATGGGCGTGGTGATCCTGGTGTTGCTGGCGATCGTGCTGCGGCCCGGGCAGCAAGGCCAGCCGGAGGTTGCGCAGCAGGCCGCCGCGCCGGCGGCAAAGCTGCCGCCCAAGGCGCCCCGGCCGGACCTGGTGCTGAAGGCGACCCAGGCCGAAGCGCCGGCGCCCGTCCCGCTGCCGCCGCCGGTGGCGACGATTACGCCGCAGCCGCGTCCTCAGCCGGCCGCCGCTGTCCAGCCGCCGTCCAAGGCCGCGCCGGAAGAGCCGGTGATGAACTTGCGCGACCTGCCCGAGCCGATACAGCGCTCGATTCCGCAGATCGCCGTCGGCGGCTATATCTATTCGAAAAATGCCGCGGACCGCCTGCTGTTGATCGACAAGGTCTTGCGCCACGAGGGGGAGGAGGTGGCGCCCGGGCTGACGCTGGAGAAATTGCAGCCGAAGGAAGCGGTGTTCAATTTCAAGGGCTATCGCTACCGCGTTCCGTATTGAACGTGTCACAAGGTCGTCATGTAAAAATGATATTTTTCCATCATTGAACTCAATGCAAGGGATGTATCATGAAACACTTGAAATTGTTGCCGCTGCTGATAGCGGCCGCCTTCGTCCTGCCGCGTGCCCATGCGGCGGAACAGCATGAAGCGCCGCAGCGGGAAATCGGTTCCGGCGCGGCGCTGGCCTGCATCGGCTTGCTGCTGCTGGGCGCCGGTGGTGCCCGCAGAGAAAGTTTCAAACCCCTGAAGGAAGAATAAGCCGCAGCTCTCCGGTTGCCGACTGCTGCGTATAATGGCGGCAAGATCGTGCTGTGGGGTACTGTGAATGCAGAAAGAGCAGGGAAAGAAGCGCCAGGTCCTGGCGGTCATCGGGACGTCGGGCAGCGGCAAGACCACCTTGCTGGAGTTTCTCATCGCCGAGCTGGCGGCCGAAGGCTTGAAGGTCAATGTCATCAAGCACAGCCACCACGACCTGGAACTGGAGCCACCGCGCAAGGACAGCGCGCGCTTGCGCATGGCGGGCGCGGCCGAGGTGATGGTGGCATCGCCGTTCCGCGTCTCCATCATCCGCGAGCTGCGCGGCGCGCCCGAGCCATCGCTGGAAGAACAGCTCGGCCGCCTGGCGCCAGCCGACCTGACCTTGCTCGAAGGCTTCAAGTCCTATCCGATCGACAAGCTGGAAGTCTACCGCGCCGCCTCCGGCAAACCGCCGCTGTATCCGCACGATCCGCATGTGATCGCGGTGGCTTCGGACCAGCCGGCGCCGGCCGACTTGCCGGCCGGTATGGCGTGGCTGGAGTTGAACCAGCCGCCGCTGGTGCTGGCCTGGCTGCGCGACCATCTGAAAAAAAGTCCGCCAAACGCCTAAAGTTACGCCCGAAACGTCCGTAAATTAGGGATACGCCTTAATGGAGAATCACATGGACGTTTCAGGTATTGCTCAAGCCGCAACGACTATTGCAGACACTGGTACCAAACAGGCTGTCGGCGTTGCCGTGTTGAAGAAAGCCCAGGACATCCAGGCATCCAGTGCTGCGGCCCTGATCGAGGCGATTCCTCCGGTGCCATCGGCGCCGAATCTGCCTTCGCATCTCGGCAACACCATCAATACGACCGCCTGAGCGGCAACTCACCGCGTTCCATCCCGGCGCGCGGTGCGCTGGCGTATTCCTGCGCCGCGCTTTCTCCCCGTTTTGAATCCAGTCAACAGTTTGATGCGTACAAGCGTTATTGCTGGTACGCTGCGTCTGTTTTCGGGTTGAGATTCCCTTTTTTGAAAAAAAACCTAAAAAATCCTGTAAGGCTGGACCATCGCCTGCCGACTATCGTACAGTTGCAGACGATTACGTTGCACATTCAACCTTTTCTTCCACTTAGGAGACTTACCATGAACAAACGTCAAGCCCTGATCGCCGCCGCCCTGGTTACCGTATGCGCCGCAAGCGCCGGCTCCGCCGCCGCCGCCGATGACAAGGAAAAGTGCTACGGCATCGCCAAGGCTGGCCAGAACGATTGCGCCGCTGCGAATGGCGCGCATTCCTGCGCCGGCCAGTCGAAAACCGACAACGGCGCCGCCGAGTGGAAATATGTGGCCAAGGGCACCTGCGAAAAGGCCGGCGGCAAAACCACCGCGCCAGCCAAGTAATCCGTCAGCCTGTCGCGGAGCCATGACGTCGCCACGTCTACCGGAGCGGATGCCGGGTGTGGGCGTGGGGCTGCGGGCTCCGCATTATCGGCAGTTTATCGAGCAGCGGCCGCGCGCCGCCTGGCTCGAAGTTCATACAGAAAACTATCTCGATCAAGCCGGCTGGGACTGGCATGTGCTGCAGCAATTGCGGCGCGATTATCCGATCAGCCTGCATGGCGTCGGCCTGGGACTGGGCTCGGCGCGCGGCTTCTCCGAACAGCATCTGCAACGGGTGCGCGACCTGGTGCGGCGCGTGGAGCCGGTGCTGGTATCCGAACACTTATGCTGGGGCGCCGTCGGCGACCGCCAGCTCAATGATTTGTTGCCGCTGACCCTGGACCGCGCCGCGCTGGACTTGCTGAGCGCCCGCGTCGGCCGGGTCCAGGACACGCTGCAGCGCCAGCTGCTGCTGGAAAACGTGTCGACCTATGTGCGCTTCCACCAGGACTCGATGAGCGAGGCCGAGTTCATGGTGGCGCTGGCGGCGCGCACCGGCTGTGGCCTGCTGCTGGACATCAACAACCTGTACGTCAACCAATGCAACCACGGCGAGGATGCGCTGGCCGCGCTTGCCGCGATCCAACCCGGCATGGTGGGCGAGATGCATCTGGCCGGCCATCTGGTGACGCCGCAGGCGGTGATCGACCATCACGGCGACACGGTGGCGGAGCCGGTGTGGCGCCTGTACGAGGCGGCGCTGCAACGGTTTGGCGCGGTGCCGACCTTGATCGAATGGGATACCGATATACCGGCGCTGGAAGTGCTGCTGGGCGAGGCGGAAAAGGCGAGGGTGCTGCATCGGCGCCACGCCGCCGGCAACGGCATCGGCCCGGCGGCGGTGCCGGCGGTACCGGCGGATGCGGCGGTGGAGGAAGACGCCCCGGCGCTGGCGGCCAGCCAGCAGCTGTTTGCCGGCGCGCTGTTCGACGCCCGGCAGACGCCGCAGGTGCTGGCGCAGTTCAAGGGCGAACAGAACGAGCATCGCTTCGCGCTGTATCGCGGCAACTTGACCGCCACCTGGGACAAGACGCTGGCCGCCGTCTATCCGGTGATCCGGCAGTTGGTGGGCGAGGAATTCTTTGGCGGGCTGGCGCAGGCCTATGGCCGCGCACATCCGTCCGACAGCGGCGACCTGAACCGGTTCGGCGCGCACTTCGCCACCTTCCTGCGCCACTTCCCGCATGTGGCCGACTATCCCTACCTGCCCGACATGGCCACGCTGGAATGGGCGCTGCACCGCGCGCACTATGCGCCGTCGGCGGAAGCGGTGACGCCGCAGCAGATGGCGGCGTTGTCGCCGGAACAGATCGAAACGGCGCGGATGCAGCTGCACCCGGCGTGCACGCTGCTGGCGTCGGACTGGGCCACGATCGCGCTGTGGCAGGCGCACCAGCCGGACAGCGGCGTCGAGTTTCCCGCCGAGCTGGCGCTGCCTTGCCACGGGCTGGTCACGCGGCCGCAGTGGAAGACGCAGGTGCTGCCGCTCGACGCGGCCAGCCACGCGGCGTTGTCGGTGCTGGCGGCCGGCGGCGAGTTCGGCGCGGCGCTGGACGCGGCGTTCGAGCTTGACGAGGCCTATGACGTGGCGGGCAATCTGCGGCTGTGGATGGATTGCGCTTTGATTGTCAGGATAGCCGCATAACGGCGACTAACCAATTTTGAAAGCAGAATCATGAGAGCTATCCTCGGCATTCATCAACAACTGTCCCGCTACGACGCCGCGCTGACGGAGTGGGGCGGTTCACTGATCAGCCTGGCGCTGCGCTGGTATGTGGGCTGGCAATTCATCAAGGCCGGCATGGTCAAGGTCGGCGACTGGAGCGCCACGCTGGCGCTGTTCCACGACGAATACAAGGTGCCGCTGCTGCCGCCGGATGTGGCGGCGTATGCCGGAGCCACCGGCGAGCTGCTGCTGCCGCTGCTGCTGTTTGTCGGACTGGTGTCGCGCCCGGCGGCGCTGGCGCTGTTTTTCGTCAATGCGATGGCGGTGATTTCCTACCCGCAGCTGTTCAGCTTTGAATGCCCGGCCGCCATCAACGACCATTTCTACTGGGGCGCGCTGCTGCTGGTGCTGGTGGCGTTTGGTCCGGGGAAGGTGTCGCTGGATGCGTGGCTGGCGCGGCGTCGCTGATCAGGTCGGCTTGAAGGCGCGCAGGATTTTCGCCTCGCCGGTCAGGTCCCGGTGCAGGCGGTTGGCGGCGGTGGTCAGCTCGATCATACGGTCGAGCTGGATGTCTTCGAAGCGCGCCAGTTCTTCGGTGGCGGTCTGCAGCGCCTGCGCCAGCTTGGCGCGGGCGGTCTGGTACAACGAGCCGTTGTACTGGTCTGTATTCTTCAGCAACTCTTCGGCGTTTTCGATCACTTGCCGCAGGTCGTCCAGCAGACGCTCCTGGGTGGGCAAGTTGTGTTCAGGATCGTCCATGACGTTCCCCTGCTCATAAATAAACTGGTTGAAAAAGCCGCACGACAAGCTATCCCAATATAGCGACGGGCCGGTCCGCCGGTTTGCGCGCCGTCAAACGCGCCACCCCTTACCTTCAGCTTAGCTCGTTGTTGCTCAAATGCAAGATAAAATTACACGGCGTCGACGCTGATGCGGATGTCGCCGACGGTCACTTGCTGGCCGGCGCGGATCTTGGCGGTCTTGCGCAACTCCTGCTTGCCGTCGACCTTGACCGTGCCGCTGGCCACCATCATCTTGCCGGCGCCGCCGCTGTCGCACAGGCCGACCAGCTTCAATAACTGATTCAGCTCAACAAATTCACCGCTCAATTCAAAACTTACTTTCTGCATTTTATCCTCTGTTGCTATGATGTGAAATCGGCGCCGCTCCGCCTTTCCGGTAGTGTAGCGGCATTCCGACAGGCCCGCAGTTTACTCCCCGACGGCGCTCCGGTTGAGGTTGCCGTCGAGAAAAAAACAGGCTATGCTGAATTAACTGCTGAATATTTGTGCAGCACGGTTGTCCCTCAGCGAGTTGCATCATGAATAAGTCTTGTCGGTTTGTTGCCTGGATGTTGTTACCGCTCCCAGCAGTGGTGGGCGCAGCCGCATCGGACCCTTTCCCTTCTTCCAGCCTACCGCCCGCGTTTGAAAAACGGGCCAGTTCGTCCTTGCTGTTCGATACGGCCGACCGGCAGTCGGCGCTCAGCGAGCAGGTGCAGGCGCGCAATGACGGCCAGTCGCGCATCTTCAGCGGAGGCCCCCGGCTGCATTTCGGCGCCTTGCCGGACAATCTGGCGCTGCTCGATCCGCTGGGACCGATGCTCAACGAGCACAGCAGGCGCTTCCTCAGCAGTGCGGAATTTGAAAAGAAAATCGGCCGCGCGGTCGGCATCGTGACCATCGGCATCCTGCGCGAAAACGGCACCGCGCTGGGCACGCAGCAGACGCCCACGCTATCCTCGTATGTGCGCCCCACCACCACCTTCACGTCGGCATCGCTGGGCTATGCGCTGAGCGCGCGCAGCTCGCTGATGGCGATGGCGTCCTACGGCCGGACCGAGGGCATCGGCACGCCGGACAGCCTGATCGCGCAGGTGTCGTCGGTGCGGACGGTGGCGTTCAGCGTCGGCGTGGCCACGCGCGAGCTGTTCAACAACCACGACCGCTTCGCGGTGACGTTCTCGATCCCGGCCAAGGTGCGCAGCGGCACGCTGCAATTCAGCGGGCCGGCGCAGCAGGGCGGCGATGCGGGCGCCCCGGTCTACGGCGCGCCGACCTTGAACCTGCGGCCCACGGCCACCGAGCGCGACCTGGAATTCGGCTACACCACCATGTTCGGCAAGGATGGCCGGCTGGGCAAGGTGACCGGCGCCGTCATGTGGCGCGTCAATCCCGGCCACGACGCGAACGCCCGGCCGGACTGGCTGACCGGCGTGCGCTACTCCTACGGCTTCTAGCTTTCCACCTAGCCTTTGGCGCCCGGACGCGTCATGTCCAGCGGCACGATCCACTGCTCGAACTGCTCGGCGCTGACGTAGCCCAGCTCCAGCGCGGCCTGCTTCAGGGTGGTGCCTTCGTGCTGGGCCTTCTTGGCGATTTCCGCCGCCTTGTCGTAGCCGATGTGCGGCGCCAGCGCCGTCACCAGCATCAGCGAGCGTTCCATCAGTTCGGCGATGCGTGCCCGGTTCGGCTCGATGCCGTGCACGCAATGCTCGTCGAAACTGCGCATGCCGTCGGCCAGCAGCCGCGCGCTTTGCAGGAAGTTGTGCGCGATCATCGGCTTGTAGACGTTCAGCTCGAAGTTGCCCGAGGCGCCGCCCATGGTGATGGCGACGTCGTTGCCGAACACCTGGCAGCACAGCATGGTGACCGCTTCGCATTGGGTCGGGTTGACCTTGCCCGGCATGATGGAGCTGCCCGGCTCGTTCTCGGGAATGGTGATCTCGCCCAGGCCGGAGCGCGGGCCGGACGCCATCCAGCGCACGTCGTTGGCGATCTTCATCAGCGCGGCGGCCAAGGTCTTGAGCGCGCCGTGGGCCGACAGCAGCGCGTCATGGCCGGCCAGCGCGGCGAACTTGTTGTCGGCGCTGCGGAAGGGCAGCGCCAGGTTGTGCTCGAGTTCGGCGGCGATGCGGTGCGCGTATTCCGGGTGCGCGTTGAGGCCGGTGCCGACCGCCGTGCCGCCGGCCGCCAGCTGCAGCACGCCGGGCAGCGCGGTGCTGATGGCGCGCTCGGCAAAGTCCAGGTGGGCGACGTAGCCGGAGAATTCCTGGCCCAGGGTCAGCGGCGTGGCGTCCTGCAGGTGGGTGCGGCCGATCTTGACGATGTCGGCGAACGCTTCGGCCTTGGCGTGCAGGCTGTCGCGCAGCTGGCGCAGCGACGGCAGCACGTGGTTGGCCAGCGCCTGCGCGGCGGCGACATGGATGGCGGTGGGAAAGATGTCGTTCGAGGACTGGCCCTTGTTGACGTCGTCGTTCGGGTGCAGCATGCGGCGCTCGCCGCGCACGCCGCCCATCAGCTCGGAGCCGCGGTTGGCCAGCACTTCGTTCATGTTCATGTTGGACTGGGTGCCGGAGCCGGTCTGCCAGACCGCCAGCGGGAACTCGGTCGGGTGGCGGTTGGCCAGCACTTCGTCGGCGGCCTGGGTGATGGCGACCGCCTTCGGCCCTTCCAGCAGGCCCAATTCGAGGTTGACGTGGGCGGCGGCGCGCTTGACGCTGGCCAGCGCGTGGATCAGTTCCAGCGGCAGGCGCTCGCTGGAGATGCGGAAATGTTCCAGCGAGCGCTGGGTTTGCGCGCCCCACAGCTGCTCGTCGGGCACGGCTATCGGTCCAAAACTGTCACGTTCGCTTCGGGTACTCATGGTTTTTCCTTTGCGCTGGGGTGCAATGATGTGAGTTTGACAAGGACGATATAGTGTAGCGCAGTCTGCAAAAATTAACCGGGGGCTACAAAACGGGGAAAATCAGCCGTTATAGCTGATATACACTTTTAACATTCGCGTCACAGCGACTCCGACATGCAGCAGCGCACACCTTTTCTGACCTCGATCCTTGCCGGCGCGACAGCGCTGCTGCTGGCGGCTGCCCAGGCGCGGGCGGCCGAACTGGGCGATGTCACCGTGCGGTCCTTCATCGGCCAGCCGCTGGCGGCCGATATCGAGCTGGTGCAGCTGGCGCCGGACGAGGTGTCGGCCTTGCAGGTCAAGCTGGCGCAGCCGGATGTGTTTCGCGGCGCGAACATCACGATGAATCCGGCGCTGGGCTCGGTGCACATGTCGATCTACCGGCGCGACGGCAGGCAGTTCCTGCATGTGACCACCACCCGTAATATCGATGCGGAGTACGTCCATTTGTTCCTGGAGTTGAGCGCGGCCGGCCGGCAGGATGTGCGGGCGGCCACGGTATGGCTGCAGGTGGATCCGAATCCGGCGCCGCCGCCTCCGCCGGTGCAGGTGGCCTTGCCGGCGGCCAGGGTGGCGGAGCCGGTTGTTGCCGCGCCATCCGTGCCGGTGGCCGCTGTGCCGACCGTACCGGCTGCGCCGCAGCGGGCGCGGCCGGCGCCTTTGCCTTCCGCGCACGAGTCGGAGGTGGGCAAGCCGGGGGATTTGAAGGCCGCCGCCGGGCCGGCGCCTGCTTCGCGGCGGGTATCGCCGCCTGCGCCGGTTGCCAAACCGGCCGTCAGCGCGGAACCGGCGCGTGCGGAGGGCATGGTGCCGTTGACGGTGGCGCAGGCTTTGTTGCCGTTGCCGCCTTTGCCGTTGCCGAAGGGCGTCAAGCGGCCGGCGGATCCGGCGGCGTGCGCGCCGTCGGGCATGACGGCGAAGGAGTGCGTGGCGCTGGACGGGCACAGCGCGGCGTTGTCCAGCAAGCTGGTGGAGCTGGAGGGCAAGGTGAAGATGCTGCAGGGCGCGCTGGGGGCGGCCACGTCGCCGGCGCGGAAGGCCGTGGCGGCGCCGGCATCGCCAGCTGCGGCCTCGGCTTCGGCCTCGCAGACGCCGGCGCCGGTGGCGCGAGCCGCCTCGGCGAAGGCGGCATCGGCCGCGACAGCTGCTTCGGCTGCTTCGGCTGCTTCGGTGGCGTCAGGCGGTGCGTCGGCCGAGGCGGCTGCTTCGGTCAAGAAGGTGCGCGTGTTGCCCAAGCTGAAATACAAGAAGGAAAAGGACAAGCCGGCGGAAAGCGGCTTCGGCACCACGACGATGATCGCCGCCGGCGCCGGCCTGCTGTTGTTGCTGGGGGCGGGCGGCTATGTGTTGCTGCGCAAAAAACGGGGCAGCGGGCCGTTGAAAATCTGGCAAGGATTCCGCAAGAAGAAGCCTGCCGGCGAGGGCGGCGCGCCGCAGGAAGCCCAGCCGCTGCACGAAGTGACGCCGGAATCCATGTTGCAACCGTAATAAGCATATAGCTGCAAGCTCTTATTCAGGCTCGACGATCTGGGTTATAGTATTCGACGTCCCCCCGTCTACCCACTATTGAAAGAGTCTTATGACCGCAGCAGATCTGCCATCTCAGCATCAAGAGCAATACCAAGCTTTCAAACAACTCGGCCTGAAACTGGACATGTCCCGCGGCAAGCCAGCGCCCGAGCAACTGGATTTGTCCCATGCCCTGATGGATGCGCTGGACGGCTACAAGGCCGCCGACGGTACCGATGGCCGCAACTACGGCGGCACCATCGGCCTGGCGGAAGCGCGCGAACTGTTCGGCAAGCTGCTGGACGTGCCGGCCGCGCAGGTGGTGGTCGACAGCAGCGCCAGCCTGTCGCTGATGCATGACGTCATCATCTACAGCCTGCTCAACGGCACGCCCGGCCATGCGCCGTGGGTGCGCGAGCCGGTGACCTTCCTGTGCCCGGTGCCGGGCTACGACCGCCACTTCGCCATCTGCGAGGCGCGCGGCATCAAGATGATCAATATCCCGATGAGCGAAGCCGGTCCGGACATGGACCTGGTCGAGAAACTGGTGGCCGAGGATGCCAGCATCAAGGGCATGTGGATCGTGCCGAAGTACAGCAATCCGGGCGGCGTGGTGTATTCGGACGAAGTGGTCGCGCGCCTGGCGGCGATGAAGACCGCGGCGCCGGACTTCCGCCTGATGTGGGACGACGCCTACCGCTTCCATCACCTGGGCGAGCAGAAGCTGGCCGTGGCCAACATCCTGGACGCTTGCGCCAAGGCCGGCAATCCGGACCGCGCGATCGTGTTCGCGTCGTCGTCGAAGGTGACCTGGGCCGGTTCGGGCATTGCCGCGCTGGCGGCGTCGCCGGCCAATATCGCCTGGTGGACCAAGCACGCGGGCATCCGCAGCATCGGCCCGGACAAGATCAACCAGCTGCGCCACGTGCGCCTGTTGAAGGATGTGGCGACGGTCGAGGCGTTGATGGAACAGCACCGTTTGCTGCTGAAGCCGAAGTTCGACGCGGTGCTGGCGCAGTTCGAGCACTACCTGGGCGACGTGCCGGGCGTGTCGTGGACCCGTCCGCAGGGCGGCTACTTCATCGACCTGGTGACGCCGGAAGGTTCGGCCAAGCGCACCGTGGCGCTGGCCAAGGAGGCGGGCATCACGCTGACGCCGGCCGGCGCGGCTTTCCCTTATGGCAACGATCCGAAGGACAGCCATATCCGCATCGCGCCGAGCTTCCCGTCGCTGGACGAGATCACCAAGGCGGCGCAGGGCATCGCGCTGTCGCTGCGGGTGGCGCTGGCCGGCTGATTGCTGTCGTACGGACGTAAAAAAAGCGCCTTGAAGGCGCTTTTTTTACGTTCGGAGCATTTTATTGCATGCCCGGCACTTTGTTCATCCATGGATCGGTCACGTCGCGGATTTCGCGGTCGTTGGCCAGGATTTGTTTCAGCAGGTCGATCTTGCGCAGGCGCGGGGCGCCGCTCAGGGCCGGCACGCCGGTGGCGACTGCGCGGCTTTCGCTGGCGCACTGGCCTTCCAGGTCGCTCAGGCCGTCCCAGTCGCCGATGCGCGCGGCGGCGACCATCTGGTTGCTCAAACCGGCAATGTTTTCGTACATCGAGAGGACTTCGCTGGCGGTCATGTTCGCACCTTGGGCTCGTTTAAGCGGTAAGACGGATTACCGCATGTCCAGATTAACGTCGCCTTAAACCGGAACTTTAGGGTCTTTTTTAAATATTTTTGAAAAAGGTGAAAAAAAAGCCGCCGGGTCTGAAAACCGGCGGCTTTTGCTTGTGTATTGCTTAATCTGGCTTATTTGACCAGCTCTTCCAGGCCGGCGCTCAGTTCGTCCGGCGACGGCATCTCGTCGGTCAGCGCGTCGTCGTCCAGGCCCAGTTCCTCGGCCAGGTCGGCCGGGTAGCAGGCGGCGATTTCATCGTCGCTCAGTCCGGCCTGCTCGACGCGGGCGCGCCAGGCGGCCAGCGAAACCACGGCGGCCAGGCGGTTCAGCTCGCCGTTGTGGTGCGGCTCGGGGAAGGCCAGGATGGTTTCCGAGAAGGTTTGCGGGAACTTCCAGCGCTTGGCCAGTTCCGCGCCGACGTCGGCGAAGGTGTAGCCGAACGAGGCTTGCTCGGCGTCCAGGCGGCGCGAGTCCATCGGGCCGGCCACCTTGTCGAGCGCCATCGCCTGCTCGGCCATGGCCGAGTGGATCACCAGCTGGCCGATGGCGTGCATCATGCCGATGGTGAAGGCGAGGTCGGTGTTTTCCTTGGTTTTCTTGGCGATCCATTTGGCGCACACCGCGGTGTGCAGGCTGTAGCGCCAGAATTGCTTGAGGTCGAGGCCGGGCACGGTCTTGAAGCCGCTGACCAGGCCGGAGCTGATGACCAGGGTGCGCACGGTGACGAAGCCCAGCATCAGCACCGCGTCTTCGACCGTGCCGATGCTGCGCGACACGTGGTAGTAGGCGGAGTTGGCCAGGCGCAGCAGCTTGGCGCTGAGCACCGGATCGGTGGATAATTTTTTCGCGATCTCTTCGGTCGAGACGCTGGCTTTGTCGAAACTGCTGATCAGTTCTTCGACGACCTTGGGCGCCGTGGGCAACGCAGTGGGATTCTGGAACAGGGCTTCAAGCTTCATAATTATCTCCGTGGTGATTAGCGCGTTGCTATAGGCTAACTATATAGCGATTCCCCGGACGAATGAAAGAATTTTGCTATGGCGGCGTCTCTTTTATGTCGTGATATATTCGCTGGAATTGACAATCCCGGGACAAATCATGCACCTCTCCGCTTCAGCGCGCCGCCTTGCCATCAGTATAGTTTTAGTAGCCGCCTTGCCGGCCGCATGGGCCGCACCGGCCGCGGTCCTGCCGGGCGACGATTTTTTTGATTACGTCAACGGCGAGTGGCTCAACAGCGTGGAGATCCCGGCCGACCGCAGCAGCTGGGGCGTGGGCGCGGCGCTGGTCGAGGACACCAATCTGCGCATCGTCAAGTTGATCGAGGGACTGGCGGCCGCCCCGTCGTCGGCCGAGGCGAAGAAAATCGCCGACTACTACGCCAGCTTCATGGACGAGGCGGGCATCGAGGCCAAGGGGCTGGCGCCGCTGCAGCCGGCGCTGGCGCAGATCGCCGCCATCGGCGACAAGCGGGCGCTGACCAAGGCGCTGGGCGCCAGCCTGCAGGCCGACGTCGATCCGCTCAACGCCACCAATTTCTTCACCGAAAACCTGTTCGGCCTGTGGATCGCGCAAGGCCTGAAGGACAGCGCGCATTACACGCCGTATCTGCTGCAGGGCGGACTGGGCATGCCGGACCGGGCCTATTATCTGGACGACACGCCGTCGATGAAGGAGCTGCGCGGCAAGTACCTGGCGCACATCGCCGCCACCTTCAGGCTGGCCGGCATCGCCGATGCCGAGGCGCGCGCGGCGCGCGTGTTCGAGCTTGAAACCAAGATCGCCGCCACCCATGCCAACCGCGAGGATTCGGCCGACGTGCTGAAGGCGAACAACAACTGGAGCGCCGCCGATTTCGCGCGCAAGGCCCCGGGCATGGACTGGGCCGCGTTCTTCGCAAGCGCCGGGTTGGGCGGGCAGAAGAAGTTCATCGTCTGGCATCCGACCGCGATCGCCGGCGCGGCCAGGCTGGTCAACTCGGTGCCGCTGGAAACGTGGAAGGATTTCCTGACCTTCCACAGCATCAACCAGGTCAGCGCCGCGTTGCCGAAGGCGCTGGTCGACCAGCATTTCGATTTCTACGGCCGCGCGCTGAACGGCACGCCGCAGCAATCGCTGCGCTGGAAACGCAGCCTGGCCGCAGTCAACGCGGCGATGCCCGATGCGCTGGGCAAGATTTATGTGGCCAAGTATTTCCCGCCCGAGTCCAAGCAGCGCCTGCAGCAGATGGTCAGCAATATCGTCGACGCCTTCCATCTGCGCATCGACAAGCTGGACTGGATGGCGCCGGCCACCAAGAAGGAGGCGCACGCCAAGCTGAAGACCTTGTATGTGGGCATAGGCTATCCAGAGAAGTGGGCCAGCTATGAGCAGTTGCAGGTGGTGCCGGACGACGCGCTGGGCAACCTGCTGCGCGCCGAACGCCTGCACACGCAGCAGCAACTGGCCAAGCTGCACCAGCCGGTGGACCGCGCCGAGTGGTGCATGCCGGCGCAGCTGGTCAACGCGGTCAACATGCCGATGCAGAACGCGATCAATTTCCCGGCCGCGATCCTGCAGCCGCCGTACTTCGATCCGAGTGCCGGCGACGCCGTCAACTATGGCGGCATCGGCGCGACCATCGGCCACGAGATCAGCCACAGCTTCGACGACCAGGGCGCGCAATTCGATTCCAAGGGGCGCCTGCGCGACTGGTGGACGGCTGCCGACGGCAAGCATTTCAAGCAGGCGTCGGCGGCGCTGGCGGCGCAGTATTCGGCGTACAAGCCGTTCCCGGACCTGGCCATCAACGGCCAGCAGACGTTGAGCGAGAACCTGGCGGATCTGGCCGGGCTGTCGGCGTCGTACGACGCTTACCATGCGACGCTGGCCAACAAGCGCGTGACGCCGGAGGCGGACCAGCAATTCTTCATCGGCTATGCGGCGAGCTGGCGCGAGAAGGAGCGCGACGAGGCGCTGCGCCGCGCCATCCTGACCGACGGCCACGCGCCGGACAAATGGCGCACCGCCACCGTGCGCAATCTTGATGCGTGGTACAACGCCTTCAACGTGCAGCCGGGGCAGACGCTGTATCTGGCGCCGAAGGACCGGGTGCGGGTCTGGTAAAGCGCGGCGACGGTCAGTGATCGTCGCAGAGTTCGTCGTATTCGCGGCGGTGCTTAGGCAGGCGGCGTTCCATTAATGTTTTCGATTGATGGTCGACGTGTTCGATCAATAGCAGGGCGGCGTGCAACGCGTCGCCCATGGTTTTGCTTGCGGTGGTCAGCGCTTGCCGCTGCGACGCAGAAAATCTTTCAGTCGGGCACAGGCAGCGGGTGGTGGCAAACAAGCCTCTCGTGCATTCATGCTCTTTCTCCTTGCTCTTTTTGACGGTTTTTGCTTCTTCCTGTCTCTGTTGGACCAGGTCCGCCGCCTGAAGTTCATTTGAAGCGAAAAGAGCAAAAAAGAGCTATACAAAAGAGCATGTTTGTACGAGAGAGTGGAGTGCGGGTACCCCGGTATGTATACTAGCGGCATGAATTCCGACGACATCGAACAAATCACGCAGACCACGCTGCAGCACTACGAGCGCAACGCGGAGCAGTTTTTCGCCGGCACCATCGACCATGACGTCAGCCAGAACATCGCCGCCTTGCTCGATGCGATCGACGCGCCGGCGCCTTACCGCTTGCTGGACCTGGGCTGCGGGCCGGGGCGCGACCTGAAAACGTTCAAGGACATGGGGCACGAGGCGATCGGCGTCGACGGCTCGGCGCGATTCGTCGAGATGGCGCGCGCCTACAGCGGTTGCCAGGCCTGGCGGCAGGACTTCGTCAAGCTCGACCTGCCCGCCGGTTTTTTTGACGGCATCTACGCCAACGCCTCCCTGTTCCACGTGCCCAGCGCGGCGTTGCCGAAAGTGCTGTGCGACTTGCACGCGGCCTTGAAGACGGGCGGCGTCCTGTTCAGCTCCAATCCGCGCGGCGACAACCGCGAAGGCTGGAACGGCCCGCGCTACGGCAGCTACTACGACTACGACACATGGGAACATTACCTGACCGCAGCAGGTTTTATCGCTGTCCAACATTACTATCGCCCGGCAGGGTTGCCGCGCGATCAGCAGCCATGGTTGGCTAGTGTCTGGCGGAAATCTTGATCGATGGACTGCGTTCGCGAGCGCACAGAAGCGGTGCGCGCAGCGGCCTATAGTGGAACGCATGCACACAGCACAACGCTGCGTGTCCCTGTAGCTTCATCACCCATTAAGGAGTTCACCATGAACAAGGATCAAGTCAAAGGTACGGCCAAGGACATCGGCGGCAAAATCCAGCAGGAAGCCGGCAAGCTGGTCGGCAGCTCGGAGCAGCAAGCCAAGGGCCTGAACAAGCAAGCTGAAGGCAAGCTGCAAAAAGGCCTGGGCGACGCGAAAGAAGCCGTCAAGGACATCACCAAAGGCAACCGCAACTAATTGCCGCAGCCCATAAAAAAACAGCCGCCTCGGTGAACGAGGCGGCTGTTTTTGGTTTACCCGCGTTCGAATTACTTCGCCGCTTCCGGCATCAGGTTCTTCTTGAAGAAGGCTTCGATGTTGCCGTACACGTGGCGCTGCGGACCACGTCCCGAGATGCCGTGCTTGGCGCCCGGATAGGTCATCAGCTCGAAGTGCACGTTGCGCTTGACCAGCGCGTCGATCATGCGCGTGGTGTTGGTGAACAGCACGTTGTCGTCGGCCATGCCGTGCATCAGCAGCAGCGGCGATTTCAAGCCGTCCAGGTGCGAGTACACGCCGCTGTAGTCATAGCCGGCCGCGTTCTCTTTCGGCATGCCCATGAACTGCTCGGTGTAGTGGGTGTCGTACAGCGACCAGTCGGTCACCGGCGCCACCGACACGCCCATGGCGATCTTGTCCGACGCCTCGGCCAGCAGACGCAAGGTCATGAAGCCGCCGTAGCTCCAGCCGAACACGCCCACGCGCCTGGCGTCGACGTAGCTTTGCTTGCCCAGCCATTCGATGCCGGTGACCTGGTCTTCGACCTCGACCTTGCCCAGCTGATGGTAGTTGGCGTCGGTGAAGGCGCGTTCGCGGCGCGACGCGCCACGGTTGTCCAGGCGCCAGACGATGAAGCCCTGCTGCGCCATGTACTGGTCGAAGAAGTTGCCCCACTTGCGCGCCACGTGCTGCGAGTGCGGGCCGCCGTAGGTCGACAGGAACACCGGGTATTTCTTCGACGCGTCGAAGCCGCTCGGCTTGATCATCGAGTAGTACAAGGTCTGGCCGTCCTTGGCCTTGAGCGTGCCGTATTCGGTCTTCAGGTGGGCGTCCATGTACTTGCCGTACGGGTGGGACGCGTTCAGTTCGTTGTGCTCCAGCCAGCTGATCATGGCGCCGTCCGGACGGCGGATGCTGACCTGCGGCGGCGTGCTCGGGTCGGAGTACGTGTCGACGAACACTTCGCCGTTGCGCGCGAAGGACGAGTCATGCCAGCCGTCGCCCTGGGTGATGCGGACCGGCTTGTCGGCGGTGCTGCCGTCGAGCTTGAGCGCGTAGGTCTGGCTGTCGATGACGGCGTCGCGGTTCGACTGCACGAACACGCGGCCGCCTTTTTCGTCCACCGCCAGCACGCGGTCTATGCCCCATTCGCCCTGCGAGATCGGGTGCAGCAGCTTGCCGCTCATGTCGTACAGGTACAGGTGCTTGCGGCCGCTGCGCTCGGACGACCAGATGAAGCCCTTGTCGTTGCCGAGGAAGCGCAGGTCGTCGAAGATGCTGACCCAGGTCGGCGACGTTTCGGTGACCAGCACCTTTTGCGCCAAGGTGGCGGCGTCGACCGACACCAGTTCCAGCTTCTTCTGGTCGCGGCTCTGGCGCTGGAACAGCAGCGCCTTGGCGCTGGCGCTCCAGTCGGCGCGCACCAGGTAGATGTCCTGGTTGGCGCCGAGGTCGACGTCGCGGGTCGCGCCGGTCGCGGTCGAGACGATCTTCAGCTGCACCAGCACGTTCGGATCGCCGGCGGCCGGGTAGCGCTGCTCGACCACGTCGGTGCGGTCGGCGAAGATTTCAAAGCGGCGCACCACCGGCACCGGCGCCTCGTCGTAGCGCTTGTAGGCGATGGCCGAGTCGTCCGGCGCCCAGTAGTAGCCGGTGGTCTGCGCCATCTCTTCCTGCGCGACGAATTCGGCCTCGCCGTTGTGGATGGTGCCGGCGCCGTCGCTGGTCAGCTGCTTTTCCTTGCCGCTGGCCAGGTCGAGGATGTACAGGTTCTGGTCGCGCACGAAGGACACGTAGCGGCCTTTGGGCGAGATCTTCGGATCGAGCACGTTGCCGGAGGCGACCATGCGCGCCGCGTCGGGCTTGCTGACGTCGATCAGGTACAGGTTGCCGGCGATCGGCACCAAGAGCTGCTTGCCGTCCGGCGACCAGCTGTAGCTGAGGATGCCCTTGAGGCTGGCGGTGCGCTCGCGCTCGCGGCGGGCCTTCTCGGCGGCCGACAGGTTCTCGTCCGGCACCAGCGTCTTGGAGTCGACCAGGCGGTGGGTGGACTTGTCGTGCAGATTGTATTCCCACAGGTCCATCTGGAACTGGTTGTCTTCACGGCCGCGCAGGAAGGTCACGCGGGCGCCGTCCGGCGACACCTTCAGGCTGCGCACGCCGGGGCCGCTCAGCGACGGGTCGGCCTGCAGGCGGTCCAACGTCAGTTTTTCGGCGGAGGCTTGGGCGCCGGCCAGCAGCGCAAGGAAGCAGAGAATAAATCGCATGGAGTGAGTGTCTCTCGGTTATCGGAACCCAAGACGATACCAGACCGGCCCGGTTGTGGCGAGATGGCAATATTCTGAATGCGCTATGGAAAACCGTTTTTCCTTCGGCGTAATGTATCGCTATGTTTCTAGCCCGCCGCCACGCGCTGGCGCGCCAGCCGCTGCAAGGCCCAGCTCAGCAGCACGGCCGCCACCGTCAGGCCGATCACCAGCCCGATCCAGAAGCCGGCCGCCGCCATCGGCGCGGCCGGCGTCCACGGCAGCCATTGCGGCGCCAGCCCCAGCCAGCAGCCCAGCGGCAGCGCGAAGCCCCAGAACGCCAGCAGCTGGATCTGCATCGGCTGGCGCGTGACCTTGTAGCCGCGGATCGCGCACGAGGTCGCCACCTGGGTGGCGTCCGACAGCTGGAACAGCGCGGCAAACAGCAGCAGCCGCACGCACGCGGCCTGCACCGCCGCGTCCGACGTGTAGGCGGCGGCGATCTGCTGGCGGAACACGACGATGAACAGCGCCGACAGCACGCCGAACGCCAGCGACATCCACACGCCGACCCAGGCCACGAAGCGCGCCTTGCGCGGATCGCCTTCGCCCACCGACTGGCCGACGCGGGTGATCAGCGCGATGCCAAAGCTCAGCGGCACCATGAACACCAGCGAGGTGAAGTTCAGCGCGATCTGGTGCGCGGCGATCTGCACCACGCCGTAGCGCGCCACCAGCAGGCTGACCGCGCCGAACGCGCTGACCTCGGCGAAATAGGTGACGCCGATCGGCAGGCCCAGCTTGAGCATGGCGCGGATCTCCGGCCAGTGCGGCCATTCCCAGCGGGTGAACGGCCACGTGGCGCGGTAGGCCGGCGCCAGGCGCATCCACACCAGCATGGCGCCCAGCATCAGCCACATGCACAGGCCGGTCGCCACCGCGCAGCCGACGCCGCCCAGCGCCGGCAGGCCCCAGTGGCCGAAGATCAGCAGCCAGTTGACGACGATGTTGAAGCCCAGGCCCAGCAGCGCGATGACCATCATCGGCTTGGTCTGGTTGATGCTGGTGCTGTAGCCGTACAGCGTGCGGCAGGCGGCGTACGGCGGCAGGCCGATGCTGATCACGTGCACGAACAGCGAGGCTTGCCGGTGCACGTAGGGCGTCAGGTACAGGTGGTCGAACAGCAGGGTGGCCAGGTTGGCCAAGAGCATGGCCACCACGCCCACGCCCAGCGCCTTCCACAGCGACTGGCGCACCACGTGCGGCACGCGCGCCAGCGCGCCGGCGCCGACGTCGTGCGCGACCACGCTGTTAATCGCCATCATGGTGCCGCTGACGGTGACCAGGATGATGGACCAGATCGACGCCCCCAGCGACACCGCGCCCAGCTCGTCGGCGCTGGCGTGGCCGGTCATGGCCACGTCGGCCACGCCCATGCCGACGGTGGCCAGCTGGCCGACCAGCATCGGCCACGCCAGGCGCCACAGGGCGGCGGCTTCGAGGCGGATGTTGGCGGGTTTGAAGGTATGCGGCATAAAGGATGGCGAACGATGGCGGTGGCGTCGGGCCGGCGATTTTACCGCGCCGAGGCCGCCGCCGCATCGCGTTCGATTTCGCGCTCGATTACAATTGCTTGCAATTTAGTAAAATTCGGCCGTCGTCGCAACGGCCGGCCCGCACGTTATGGCTGAACAACAACTAACATCGGTATTCCAAATGAAAACCTTATTGCACCGCCTGACTTCCGCCGCCCTGATGCTGGCCGCCCCGCTGCTGTTTGCCGCCGGCGCCCAGGCGGGCGAGATCACCCTGTACACCCACGCCAACTTCGGCGGCGCCTCGGTCACCTTGCGCAACACCACGCCGGACCTGGTGCCGCTGGGCTTCAACGACCGCACCTCCAGCGTGGTGGTGCGCTCCGGCGCTTGGGAACTGTGCGAGCACGCCGATTTCCGCGGCCGCTGCGTGGTCCTCGAGCGCGGCGAATACCCGGTGCTGGAAGGCTTCAACGACCAGGTGTCGTCGGCGCGCGAGGTTGCCGGCCGCGGCCGCGATTACCGGGACGGCCGCGACGACCGTGACAACCGCGGCGATAATCGTGACTACCGCGGCGGCGAGCGCGACGGGCGCCATGGCTGGCGCGACGACGACCGTGGCTACGGCCGCCGCGGCGAACCCATCATCCTGTACTCGCACGCCGGCTTCAGCGGCGCCAAGGTCGAGCTGCACACCGACGTCGTGCGCACGCTGACCGACTACGATTTCAACGACCAGACCGGCTCCATCATCGTCAACGAAGGCCGCTGGCAGCTGTGCGAGCACGCCGATTTCGGCGGCCGCTGCATCGTGCTCGAGCCGGGCCGCTACGAGCAGCTGGACAATATGAACGACCGCATCTCGTCGCTGCGCCGCCTGCGCTGACGCGCATGCGTTATCATTCGGGCCACACCCCCGCCGCGGAGACGACCGTCATGAAGACCCTGCTGTGCACCATCCTGCTGAGCGCCGCCGTCCCGGCGGCGCAGGCCGGCGACATCACGCTGTACACGCGCGACCACTTCGGCGGCCCGGCGCTGCAGCTGCACGGCTCGGAGCCGGACCTGGACAAGCTGGGCTTCAACGACCGCACCTCCAGCGTGGTGGTGCACAGCGGCACCTGGGAAGTGTGCGAAAGCAAACATTACAAGGGCAAGTGCCTGGTGCTGGAGAAGGGCGAATACGCCGAGCTGAAGAACTTCAACGACATGATGTCGTCGGTGCGCGAGCTGGAGCCGAACCGCGACGCCAAGCAGGCCGACAAGGACAAGCCGGGCCGCAAGTGAGCTGGCGCACGACGGTGCGCCGCGTTTTTCGGTAGACTGTGCTGGACGAACTACGGGAGCGCGCGACGTGGAATACAAGGATTACTACCAGACCCTGGGCGTGCCGAAGACGGCCACCGAGGAAGAGATCAAGAAAGCCTACCGCAAGCTGGTCCGGAAATACCATCCGGACGTCAGCAAGGAAGCGGATGCGCAAAAGAAAACCCAGGAGCTGAACGAGGCCTACGGCGTGCTGGGCGACGCCGAAAAGCGCGCCGCCTACGACGAGCTCGGGCGCGGCCACCAGTACCGCGCCGGCCAGGAATTCCGCCCGCCGCCGGACTGGGGCCGCGGCTTCGGCAATGGCGGCGCCGGCGCCGGCCCGGGCGGCTTCGGCGGCGACGCCATGGGCAGCGACTTCTTCGCCGACCTGTTCGCCAACCTGGGCGGCGGCGGCCGCCGGCGCCAGCAGGCGCCGCGGCGCGGCGAGGACAGCCACGCCAGCATCGCCATCGACCTGGGCGACAGCTACACCGGCGCCACCCGCACCATCAGCCTGATGGTGGCCGAACGCGACGCCCACGACCGCATCGTCACGCGCGAGCGCAACCTCAGCGTCAACATTCCCAAGGGCGTGACGGCCGGCCAGCAGCTGCGCCTGAGCGGCCAGGGCCAGCCGGGCGCGGCCGGGCCGGGCGACTTGTACCTGGAAATCCAGTTCCGCCCCAACGCGCGCTACCGCATCGACGGGCGCGACGTCTACGAAACGGTGCCGGTGGCGCCGTGGGAGCTGGCGCTGGGCGGCGAGATCGAGGTCGGCACGCCGTCGGGCAAGGTCACCGTGACGGTGCCGGCCGGCTCGCAGAGCGGGCGCAAGCTGCGCCTGCGCGGGCGCGGCATTCCCGGCAAGGAGGCCGGCGACCTGTACCTGCTGCTGGAAGTGGTGCTGCCGCCGGCCAACACCGAACAGGCCCGCGAAGTGTATCGAACGATGGCGCGCGAGCTGGCGTTCAACCCGCGCGCGGCAGGATGAACGATGGAGGACAATCCATGGAGGACGAGCGATGGGACAGGCAATAGTAACCGCGGTGCTGGTCGACGAGGCCGCGCTGACGCTCGATGAACTGGCGCAAGCCTGCGCCGTCGAGCCGGACTGGGTGGTGCAGCGGGTGCGCACCGGCATCCTGCTGGACGACGCGCCCGACAGCACGGCCGGCTGGCGCTTCACCAGCGCCGACCTGGTGCGCGCGCGCCGGCTGTGCCAGATCGAGCGCGACTTCGAGGCCAACGACGACGTCGCCGCGCTGGTGGTCGACTTGTCGGAAGAAATCCGCCGCCTGCGCGGCAAGCTCAGCGCCGCCGGAGTGAAATAGGCGACGGCGCGCTGGCGCCGGCCTGCAGCTCGGCCATCGGCGGCCGCGGCCGCGCGGCCTTGCCCGGCTTATCCGCCTTGTCCGACGGCGCGCCGGCCGGCTTGTGCCCGCCGGGCGGGTGGTAGGCGAGGCTGGGCGCGCCGGGCACCGGCTGCGGGCGGGCGTCGTGATTGGGCAGCGCCACGCCCGGCTGCTCCAGCTCGAGGAATTGCTGCATCAGCCAGCGCGTGGCCGGCCCCGGCTCCTCGTCGCCGCGCCGTATCACGTACAGCGGGAAGCTGAACGAATTGCCCTCGGCGATGTCGAGCTGCACCAGGCGGCCGGCGTCCAGGTCCCATTGCACGAACTCCAGCGGCATATTGCCCCAGCCGATGCCGCTGCGCAGCAGCGCGTGCTTGGAGCTCAGGTCGCCCAGGCGCCAGTCGCGCAGGGCCAGCACGCCGAAGTCCTGGCCCTTGGTCAGCGTGCTGCGGTCGGTCAGCACCAGCTGGATGTGCTCGCGCAGGATGTCGGTCGGCACCCGGCCCTCGATCTGCGCCAGCGGATGCTCGGGCGAGACCACCGGCACCATCGTGACGAAGCCGCAGCTCTGGCGCTCGACCACGTCCTGGCTGCCGGGCATCCAGCCGCTGATGCCGATATGGCACTCGCGCTCCATCACCAGTTGCGTCACCGCGCCCAGCGCCTCGGTGCGCAGCCGCATCGACACGGTCGGGAATTCCTTCTGGAACGCGTGCAGGATGCGCACCAGCTTGCAGGTCGAGAACATCACGTCGACCACCACCGACACCTCCGCCTCCAGCCCCGACGACAGCGCCTTGGCGCGGGCGCGCATGCCGTCGACCTTCAGCGACACGGCGCGGGCGTCGGCCAGCAGCGCCTTGCCGGCCTCGGTCAGCACCGGCTTGCGCTTGCTGCGGTCGAGCAGCTCGATGTTGAGCTGCTCTTCCAGGTTGGCGATGGTGTAGCTGATGACCGACTGCGTGCGGTGCAGCGCGCGCGCCGCGTGGGCGAAGCCGCCGTGGTCGATGACCGCGATGAACACGCGTAACTGGTCGAGGGAGGGGAGGCCGGGATCGCGCATGATGGGTTGATCTTGAAAGTTTGATATCGATATTATCGATAAGTAGCATTTAAATTTACACCGTTTCATCGATATTAAACTCGATCTATGATGCATGCAACCAATCTCTTTGAAAGGAAGCACATCATGGCAACCGTACTCCACATCAACAGCAGTGTTCGTCAAAATGGCTCGCTGTCGCGTCAGCTGGGCGCCGAGTTCGTCGCAAAATGGCAGGAAGCCAACCCGTCGGGCACCGTCATCACCCGCGACCTGGCCGCCAACCCCGTGCCGCACCTGACCGAGCAGATGATGGGCGCCTACTTCACCCCGGCCGAGCAGCGCAACGCCGACCAGGCCCACACCATCAAGACCTCCGACGCGCTGGTCGACGAGCTGCTGGCCGCCGACACCATCGTCATCGGCGCGCCGATGTACAACTTCTCCGTCACCTCCGGCCTGAAGGCCTGGATCGACCACGTGGCCCGCGCCGGCCGCACCTTCAAGTATGGCGCCAACGGCCCTGAAGGCCTGGTCAGCGGCAAGAAGGTCTATGTGTTCGTCGCCAGCGGCGGCGCCTACAGCGAAGGCCCTGCCGCCGCCTACGACCACGTGACCACCTACCTGCGCTCGGTGCTGGGCTTCCTCGGCATGACCGACGTCACCTTCATCGTCGCCGAAGGCGTGGCCATGGGCGAAGAAGCGGTGGCCGCCGCCATCGCCAAGAGCCGCACCTCGATCGCCGCGATCGCCGTGTGATGCCTAGCGCCTGTAAGCAACAGTATTTGTCGTAATTAAAGCCCCGCTTGCGGGGCTTTTTGATGGTTACGGTATCATGAAGGCATACATCGTCATGGAGCCTTACATGAAACGGAATCTGCATTTGCTGGTCATCGACCCGCAAAACGATTTTTGCGATTTGCCGGCCAGCCACCGCGCGTCCCATGTGCCGGCGCTGCCGGTGCCGGGCGCGCACCAGGACATGCTGCGGCTGGCCGGCCTGATCAACCGCGGCCGCGCCGGCATCAGCGCCATCAGCATCACGCTGGACTCGCACCACCGCTTCGACATCGCCCACCCGACCTTCTGGATCGCCGCCGACGGCGCGCCGGTGCAGCCCTACACCACCATCAGCGCGGCCGACGTGCGCGCGCAAAAATACCTGCCGCGCCATCCGGCCGCCCTGCCGCTGGCGCTGAACTACCTCGACAAGCTGGAAGCGGCGGGGCGCTACCAGTTGATGGTGTGGCCGGTGCACTGCGAGATCGGCACCTGGGGCAACAACGTGCACGACGACGTGCGCGCCGCCTACGGCGCCTGGGAGGAAGCCTCGCTGGGCATCGTCGCCAAGCTGGCCAAGGGCTCCAACCCGTGGACCGAGCACTATTCCGCAGTGATGGCCGAGGTGCCGGACGCCGACGATCCCGACACCCAGCTCAACACCAAATTCATCGCCACCCTGGCCGGGGCCGACCGTATCTACATCGCCGGCGAGGCCGGCAGCCACTGCGTCAAGGCCACGGTCGAGCACATCGCCGACAACTTCGGCGGCCAGCCGCTGTCCAAGCTGGTGCTGGTGACCGACTGCATGAGCCCGGTCGCCGGCTTCGAGCCGCAGTACCAGGCCTTCCTGCGCGCGATGCAGGTGCGCGGCGTGCAGCTGATGCAGGCCGCCGACGTGCTGCCCGAACTGCTGGCCAACGCCCAGGAAGCGCAATGACCGAGCCCATCGTCCGCAGCCTGCTGGAGACGGACCTGTACAAGTTCACCATGTGGCAGGCGCTGCTGCACGGCCATCCGAACTCGCACACCGAGTACGAATTCGTCTGCCGCAACACGCCGGCCTGGCCGCTGGCCGAGCTGCTGGCCGACGTCGAGCGCGAACTCGACCACCTGTGTTCGATGAGCTTCACCGACGAGGAGTTGACTTACCTGCGCTCGCTGCGCTATATCAAGAGCGACTTCGTCGACTTCCTGACCGTGTTCCGCTTCCAGCGCAAGTTCATCACCGTGCGCGCCGACGGCGACACCCTGGCGATCCACGCCAGCGGCCCCCAGGTGCACGTGATGGGCTTTGAAATCTACGTGCTGTACATCGTCAACGAGCTGTATTTCCGCCGCTTCGACGCGGCCGCCGCGCTGGCCGAGGGACGCGCGCGGCTGGGCGCCAAGATCGCCGCGCTGAAGGCCTTCGGCGCCGAGCCGGCCTGCCGCAACCCGTTCGAGTTTTCCGACTTCGGCACCCGCCGCCGCTATTCCGGCGCCTGGCACGACGAGGTGGTGCAGCGGCTGGCGCGCGAAGTGCCCGAGTATTTCAAGGGCACCTCCAACGTCTACCTGGCGATGAAGTTCGGCCTGGTGCCGATCGGCACCATGGCGCACGAATACATGCAATCGTTCCAGGCCTTCGGCGTGCGGCTGCGCGATTTCCAGAAGGCCTCGCTCGAGGCCTGGGTGCAGGAATACCGGGGCGACCTGGGCGTCGCGCTGACCGACGTGGTCGGCATGGACGCCTTCCTCGACGACTTCGACTTGTACTTCGCCAAGCTGTTCGACGGCCTGCGCCACGATTCGGGCGACCCCGTGGTGTGGGGCGAAAAGGCGCTGGCGCACTACGCCGCGTTGCGCATCGACGCCAAGACCAAGCGCCTGGTGTTCTCCGACGGGCTCGACCTGCAGACCGCGTTCCGCCTGTACCGCCACTTCGCCGACCGCATCATGACCGGCTTCGGCATCGGCACCCACCTGACCAACGATGTCGGCCTGGTGCCGCTGAACATCGTCATGAAGCTGGTGTGCTGCAACGGCCAGTCGGTGGCCAAGCTGTCGGACTCGCCCGGCAAGACGGTGTGCAAGGACGAGACCTTCCTGGCCTACCTGCGCCAGGTGTTCCACCATCCGGCGCAGGCGGCCGGCGGCCAGACATGACTTATCTGTACCTGATCAACTTCGGCATGTTCGTCATCATCGGCGTGGCGCTGCTGCAGGTGTGGCGGCGCCATCCGGCCCAGCGCTTCACCTGCGACCTGGGCTGGTCGACCTTGTTCGCCTCGCTGCTGTCGGCCGGCTACCTGATCCGCATTTCGGCGCCGGCGCCGTTCAACGCCGTCGGCCTGCCGCTGATGGTGGCCGGCGCCATACCCAACGTGCTGTTCCTCAGTTCCGGCGTGCTGCACCTGACCGGCCGCCGGCTGACGCGCGGCGCCGCCGTCGCCATCGGCCTGGGCGCCGCCGTCGCGCTGCTGGCGCCCGGCTACCGCATGCTGACCTGGCCGCTGTTCAACATGGCGCTGCTGGCCGGCCTCGGCCTGCTGGCCGCGCGCTGGCTGTGGCGCAACCAGCCGCTGGAGCGGCTGGTCGGGCCGATGCTGTTGCTGCTGAGCCTGGGCCAGCTGCCGGTGGTGCTGTACGGCGAGCAGGGCATCGCCGCCAACATCCTGGTCGCCACCTTGCTGCGCGCGGCCATCGGCGTGATGTTCGGCCTGTCCGCGCTGGAAGGCGCGGTGCGCGACGCCGGCAAGGTGGCGGCCCGCTTCCAGCTGCTGACCGAGCATTCGGTGCAGGGCGTGGTGGTGACCGACGGCAAGCGCATCCTGTACGCCAATCCCGCCGTGCGCGGCATCTACGGCATGCCGCTGGGACTGGGCAACTACGTGGTGTTTGCCGACCTGCCGCCGGAGAGCTTCAGCGACGACACGCTGCAGCACTACCACGGCCTGTTGCAGACGCAGCAGCTCGACATCGCCAGTTGGGAAGGCCGGCGCGAAGTGGCGGGCGGCCGCGAGCTGGAGCTGCGCTTCGAGGCGTGGCGGGTCGAGTGGGACGGCGTGGCCGCCACGCAGATCCTGATCACCGACGACACCGAGCGCAACGCCAGCGCCCGCGCGCTGGTGCACCAGGCCACGCACGACAAGCTGACCGGCCTGCCCAACCGCACGGTGCTGATGCAGCGGCTCAAGGAATACTGCTACCTGGCCGACGGCTCGCTGCAGTGCACGCTGGTGGTGGTCAACATCGACCGCTTCAAGCTGTTCAACCAGAGCCAGGGCCAGCTGGCCGGCGACCAGGTGCTCAAGGCCTTCGCCGCCGCCGTCAAGCAGGCGCTGGGCGCGCGCGCCGAGCTGATGCGCCTGGGCGGCGACGAGTTCGCCATCGTCGACCCCGACGCCAGCAACGCGCGCGACATCGCCGGCCGCCTGCTGAGCGCGTGCGAGCAGGCGCTCAAGGTGGGCGGCAGCGAATACTACATCGACGCCTCGATGGGCATGGCGGTGTTCCCCGACCACGCCGGCAACGCCGACGGCCTGCTGCGCGCCGCCAACGCCGCCATGTACCAGGCCAAGCGCACGCCGGGCACGTCGCTGGCGATGGCCGAGCAGCGCTTCGAGCTGATGTCGAGCAAGGCGCTGGAAAACGAGCAGGCGCTGCGCAAGGGCATCAAGAACCAGGAAATCTACCTCGACTACCAGCCCAAGATCGACGCCGTCAGCGGCAGGCTGCTGGGCTTCGAGGCGCTGGCGCGCTGGATGCGGCCGGACGTGGGCATGGTCAGCCCGGTCGAGTTCATCGCCATCGCCGAGCGCACCGGCCTGATCGGCGAGCTGGGCGCGATGCTGCTGGAGCGCGCCTGCCGCCAGATCGCCGCCTGGCACGCCGAGATCGGCCACTGCGTGCCGGTGGCGGTCAACGTGTCGCCGGTGCAGCTGCTCAACCGCGGCTTTTTGCAGCTGGTTGAGCGCACGCTGCAGGAAACCGGCATCCCGCCGCATTGCCTGACCTTGGAGATCACGGAAAGCGCGGCGATCGACAACCTGGACGACACGCAGCAGCAGCTGCAGCACCTGAGCGGGCTGGGCATCGACGTGGCGATGGACGATTTCGGCACCGGCTTCTCGTCGCTGAGCATGCTGCGCAAGCTGCCGTTGAGCACCCTGAAAATCGACCGCGGCCTGATCGATCCGCTGCCGGCGCCGGACGCGGTGGCGGTGGTGACGGCGATCTGCCAGCTGGCCGCCGCGCTGAACCTGCAGGTGGTGGCCGAAGGCATCGAAACGCTGGAGCAGGCGATCGCCGCGCGCGACGCCGGCTGCCACGAGCTGCAGGGCTTCTTCTACGCCCGTCCGCTGACGGTGGCCGACGCCGGCGACTGGATGCGGCGCGAGCGGGCGTCGGCCGGCGACGACGAACCGACCGCGCTGGCGGGGTGAGGGGGCTGGCCGGGCGGCTTAGGCCGGATGGGCGCCGAAGCCGCTCATGATGGCGTCGGCCTTTTCGCGGTCGTCGTCATCGTAGATATCGACGGTCAGCATGGCGCCGCTGCGCATGCGCGCCTGGGCGGCGGCGGCCGGGCCGCCGGGCGTCAGCGAGTCGAGGATGTTGCCGACGGTGCTGGTGGCCACGTTGGGCGGCAGCGGCGTGTGCTTGGTCAGCTTGACGCTGGCAATGGGAAAGCCGTTCGACAGCAGGGCGCTGCGGGCGCTTTCGGCGTCCGTCACCTGCTCGAAGTTACGGTGGATGGTGCGGGTCATGATAGCCTCCGGAGTGAGACTGCGCTGTCGATGGCAGGCTCAGAAGCCGGCCACCACGGTTTCAAAATGTTCGACTTTCGGCGGCAGGGCGAAGTGGTTGCCGACCAGGCCGCGCCAGGTCTGGAACCCCGGGCTGCCGCGAAAATCGACCATGTGGTTGTCCACTGTCTGCCAGCCGACCACCAAGTGATACGTATCCGGCACCTCGATGTCGCGGTCCAGGCGCATCGACAGGCAGCCGGTGGCGGCCTTGAACACCGGCACCGCCTCGGCGACCGCGGCCTGGAAGGCGGCGTGGGATTCGGGCTTGATGTACAGCTCGGCGATTTCATAAATCATGGGCATTCCTTAATTTCTGCGGATGCCCCTATTGTGCCTCAAGCGCGGCCGGCGTGCGCAGGATGAACAGCATGGCCTGTTGCGCCAATTCCTTGACGTCGGCGCCGTTGCCGGGTTTATACCACTGCACGGTCCAGTTCAGCGCGCCGAAGATCAGCAGGCGGTCGAACTGCGACGGCATGGCCCAGTCGCCCGAATGATGCAGCGCAGCGATCGCGCGGTCCCAGACCGCCTCGTAGCGGTCCTTGAGCGCGGTGAGGCGCTCGCGCGCCGGCTCGTCGAGCGAGCGCCACTCGTACAGCAGCACGGCGATGAAATGGTGGTCGGGCGCAAGCAGGGTGTGCAGGTGGACCTCGACCAGCCGGCGCAGCATCTCGCGCGGCGGCAGCGTCTGGCTGGCGATGGCTTCGATCTCGGCCAGCGAGCGCTCCATGCCCTGTTCCATGATGGCGGCCAGGATGTCCTGCTTGGTCTTGAAGTGGTAGAACCAGCTGCCGGCCTGGATGCCGGCGGCGGCCGCGATGTCGCGCACGGTGGTGTTGTCATAGCCCTTGGTGCGGAACAGCTGGGCCGATTTCTCGATCAATTCCGCGCGCAGGCCGCCGCTTTCCCCCTTATGGGGACGCCCGCGTTTCTTCGGGCTGGGAGCGGTATCAGAGGCGGCGTCGGGCATGATCGAGGACCGGTGCGGGGGAGGTGATGACTATCATTTTAATGCAGTGTCTGTGGCAAATTCAAAATTCTCAGCCATTTAGCGCATTTTGTGCTGCAATGCAACAAATTGTCTCAAAAGAGCGATTGATACGCATCAGTAGATGGTCCGGTCGAAAGCGTAATGTGTGTGGATGAACTCGACCAATACAGCGTTGGCTCAGCTTGACACGGGCAATGGTGCCGCCGAGGATGGGGATATGGACGCTGAACTAACTCTGATGAGACAGGAAATGGGCGCCGGCTTCAAGGAGGTCAACGCCCGTATCGACGAAGTGCGCCGGGAGGTGACCGCCCGGATAGACGAGTTGCGTAAGGAGACTGCAGAGAACTTCAAGCTGACCGAGGCCAAAATTGAACAATCCCGTCGCGAAGCGGTTGAGTATTCGCGGCTGATTGAGGCCAAGCTGGAAGAAGCCAGAAAGCAGACTGCAGATGGTCTGATGCTGATCGAGGGCAAGTTGGCGGAGGCAAGGCGGCAAACCTGGGACAATTACAAACTCCTCGATGCCAAACTGGACGAGGCGAGGCAGCAAACCTGGGACAACTACCGATTCCTGGATATGAAGCTGGACGAATTCAGGAAGGAGGCCTCAAGACACAGCGAAGTCCAGTTCCGTTGGCTGATGGGCTTGCTGGTCACATTGCTTCTCGGCATAGGCGGGCTGTACGCCCGCCTGGTGTGAGTGACAGAGAATTTGGTGCCGGTATATTTCCCGACCGCCGGCGCCGGTAGTAGCCGCCTGTACGAGGCGCTAAATGGTCGTTCCATGTGAGAACTGAAGCCATCATAACGGCCAAATATGACGGGCGTTTGACGTGGTGGGCAAGGGAATGTACGGCATGGCCCGAAATGCGGTAAAATGAAGTTCTGTGGGGACGACCTGGCTTCGACGTGGGTTGCAAAGCAGAGCAGGGCATACCGAGGGCTGGTTACCTCGTAAATACACCCAGAAAAAACTTAACTGCAAACGATAACTCGTACGCACTGGCAGCTTAATTGCTGTTAGCTCCACAACACCTCGTCCCTGGGGTGGGCCGTTAAAAGCTGTGGAGTCATTTACAGGGACTCGCGCTGTGAGGGGTCACTTCAATCCGCGCTAAATCTAAGGTGAATCGCTAGTCCAAAACGTGCACGTCCGTGTTGTACTGGTTAAATTAAATGATAGTGCTAAGTATGTAGAACTGTCTGTGGAGTGCTTGCGGACGCGGGTTCGATTCCCGCCGTCTCCACCACTGGATTAAAAACAAAGCCCCGCCAGGCGAAAGCCTGGCGGGGCTTTGTTTTTAATCCTATTGCTGGCGCTGGCCGGGAATCGAAACCGCGGGACGCGGGGCGGAGCAGGGAATTGGCCCCCCCAGCGGGGGGGCGGCGGGGCGGGGGGGGGGGGGGGGGGGGGGGGGGGGGGGGGGGGGGGGGGGGGGGGGGGGGAAAAAAAAGGGGGGGGGGGGTTGT
>NZ_JBGLYQ010000109.1:0-1295 GCF_047304105.1 Duganella sp. Dugasp56 | reverse complement strand
CGGGGTCAGATTGAGGAACCCCGGGTTTCATGGACACTCTAACAGAGGTCAGCATGCCTCGGGAGGATAGCCATGGAGAACGAAACAGCCAGACTGCGCACAGTGTTCTCGGATGAGTTTAAGCGGCAGGCGGTCGTTAGGTTGCGGCAACGAGAGCAAACTGCGACCGACCTGGCACTGGAACTAGGTATTCGCCGTAACCTGCTCTACAAATGGGCCAGGAAATTTGATCAGCTGGTTCCGGATGAGAAATTCCGAATCCCGGGGCGTCCACGCTTGGACGAGGAGGATGAAGTGACGCAACTGCGGCGCCGGTTGGCTAAGGCCGAGGAAGAACTGGACATCCTAAAAAAGTTCGATGCGTACTTAACTCGCCTAGCGAAGTGAAGTACGCCTATATCGACCGCTACCGCCGCGAGTTTGCCGTCAAGTCATTATGCCGGGCGCTAGACATCAGTCGCAGCCGTTATTACGCCTACAAGGCGGCGCCACAGAGCTTGCATAGCTTGGAAGATATGGCCTTGCGGCAGGAGATTGTTCGCGTGCACACGGAACACCGCTGGATTCCGGGTTCAGTCAAGACCTGGCGCCTGCTCAATGGGCAAGGCGTTCGTTGCGGCAAACACCGCATTGCCCGGTTGCGTAAGCTCGACGGGGTGAAATCCAACCGCAGCCGTCGTGCTCACTCCAAACAAGCCAAGGACCGCTCGCAGCCACCGGCCCCCAATCTGGTGCAGCGTCGCTTTCAGGTTGGGCTGCCGAACCAGGTCTGGGTTGGTGACATGACGATGATACGCACCAAAGAGGGATTCCTGCATCTGGCGGTAGTCTTAGATCTGTTTGCGCGTCGGGTAGTGGGCTGGTCGATGCATGATGCCCCGGTCGTCGCGTTGCCGACCGCAGCACTTCAGATGGCTATTGATCAAAGAAAACCTGCACCGGGCCTCATCTTCCACAGTGACCAAGGCAGCGCCTATGGATCGCACGACTATCGAGAGTTGATGGGGCGACATGGCTTGCAGGCCAGCATGAGCCGCAAAGGAAACTGTCACGACAATGCCGTGGCCGAGAGTTTCTTTTCAAGCTTGAAGAATGAACTGATACATGACCGGATCTTTCCGACCCGCGCTGAGGCGGCAGCGGTCGTCAACGACTACATTGCGGTGTACTACAATCAAATGCGTCTGCACCAAACCTTAAGGTACCAGACACCGGTAAAAGTCGAGGCACAATTCTGTGTGCCTATTTAACTGTCCGGGAAATCCGGGATACCTCAGATCCGACATTCGGACACG
>NZ_JBGLYQ010000108.1:0-1371 GCF_047304105.1 Duganella sp. Dugasp56 | reverse complement strand
GGCGCGGGCGGTCTGCTGGTCGAAGCGTTTGCCGCCGACGACGGCGTGCAGGACGCCGGCGCGCGCGACGTCATCGTGCTGTCGACCAATGCGCTGATCGACCTGGCGCCCCTGCTGGGGCAACAGGCCAGCCTCGCCGTCAGCCTGGCCGACGGCAGCCGCACGCAATTTCACGGCGAGATCACGCAGGCCGCCATGCTGGGCAGCGAAGGCGGCCTGGCGCGCTATCGGCTGCGGCTGACGCCGTGGCTGTGGCGGCTGAGCCTGGTGCGCAACAGCCGCGTATGGCAGGACAAGACGGTGATCGAGATCGTCGACGCCGTGTTCGAGGGCTACGCGCCGCTGGCGCAGTGGCGCTGGAGCGAAGAGACTGAACCCTTCATGGCCGACGCGGTGGCGCGCAGCTACTGCTGCCAGTACCGTGAATCGGACCTGGACTTCGTGCGGCGCCTGCTGACCGAAGAAGGTCTGGCCTGGCGCTTCGAACAGCTCGACGACGGCGTCGGCGTGGTGCTGTTCGCCGACAGCAGCCAGGCCAGCGCCACGCCGGAGGACGCCAGCAGCGCGGCCGGCGGCGGCATCCGCTTTCACGGCGTGCGCGCCGGCGAGGCATCGGACACCATCCAGGCGCTGCAGGCGCGCCGCCGCGTGACGGCATCGCTGACGACCCTGCTCAGCTACGACTACAAGGCCAAGCAGGCCGTGTCCGCCAGTACGCCGTCGCAGCTCGTTTCCGGCAAGCTGCCGGCGCTGGAAAGCTACGATGTGCCGGGCCAGTACGCCTACGCCAACGGCGCCCAGGCGCAGCGCTACGCCGACATGCAGATGCAAGGCCGGGAGGCCGCAGCCCAGCTGTGGCGCGGGCGCTCCACGGTGCGCACCCTGGCGGCCGGCACCCGTTTCAACCTGACGCAGGGACCGCTGCAATCGAGCTCGGACGCCGTGCCGGCCTATGTGCTGCTGCGCGTGCGCAGCGTCGGCGTCAACAACCTGCCGTCGCCGGCGCAGCAGGCGCTGGCCGAGTTGTTCGGGCCGATACCGGAACTGCTGCAAGAGATAGCCCTGGACCTCCCGGACGATTACGCACTGACCATCGCGCAAGCGCGTGAGACCGGCTACGCCAACAGCTTCGAGGCGGTGGCTGCCGACACGGTCTGGCGGCCGCAGCTGCCGGGCAGCGACGGCCGCAGCCATCCGAAGCCGACCGCGCGCGGCGCGCAGAGCGCCATCGTGGGCGGCGCCGACGGGCTGGCGCAGCCGTCGGGCGCCGACGAGCTGTATTGCGACAAGCTGGGGCGGGTGCGCATCCGCTACCACTGGCAGGACAATGCCGACGCCACCTGCTGGGTGCGCGTGGCGCAGCGCTCGGCC
>NZ_JBGLYQ010000107.1:0-1382 GCF_047304105.1 Duganella sp. Dugasp56 | reverse complement strand
TACTTCTCATTCACCATAACCTGCCAAGGTTATAGGGACAAGCCGTACGGGCAATTAGTATCAGTTAGCTTAATGCATTACTGCACTTCCACACCTGACCTATCAACGTCCTGGTCTCGAACGACCCTTCAAAGAGCTCAAGGCTCTGGGAAATCTCATCTTAAGGCAAGTTTCCCGCTTAGATGCTTTCAGCGGTTATCTCTTCCAGACTTAGCTACCCGGCAATGCCACTGGCGTGACAACCGGTACACCAGAGGTCTGTCCACTCCGGTCCTCTCGTACTAGGAGCAGCCCCCTTCAAATTTCCAACGCCCACGGCAGATAGGGACCAAACTGTCTCACGACGTTTTAAACCCAGCTCACGTACCACTTTAAATGGCGAACAGCCATACCCTTGGGACCGGCTACAGCCCCAGGATGTGATGAGCCGACATCGAGGTGCCAAACTCCCCCGTCGATATGAACTCTTGGGAGGAATCAGCCTGTTATCCCCAGAGTACCTTTTATCCGTTGAGCGATGGCCCTTCCATACAGAACCACCGGATCACTATGTCCTACTTTCGTACCTGCTCGACTTGTCAGTCTCGCAGTTAAGCACGCTTATGCCATTGCACTATTAGCACGATGTCCGACCGTACCTAGCGTACCTTCGAACTCCTCCGTTACACTTTAGGAGGAGACCGCCCCAGTCAAACTGCCTACCATGCACTGTCCCCGATCCGGATAACGGACCAAGGTTAGAACCTCAAACAAACCAGGGTGGTATTTCAAGGTTGGCTCCACGAGAACTGGCGTCCCCGCTTCAAAGCCTCCCACCTATCCTACACAGATTGGTTCAAAGTCCAATGCAAAGCTACAGTAAAGGTTCATGGGGTCTTTCCGTCTAGCCGCGGGTAGATTGCATCATCACAAACACTTCAACTTCGCTGAGTCTCGGGAGGAGACAGTGTGGCCATCGTTACGCCATTCGTGCAGGTCGGAACTTACCCGACAAGGAATTTCGCTACCTTAGGACCGTTATAGTTACGGCCGCCGTTTACTGGGACTTCAATCAAGAGCTTGCACCCCATCATTTAATCTTCCAGCACCGGGCAGGCGTCACACCCTATACGTCCACTTTCGTGTTTGCAGAGTGCTGTGTTTTTATTAAACAGTCGCAGCCACCAGTTTATTGCAACCCGTTCACCCTTCTGGCGCAAGCCAGTCAAGCTACAAGGGCGTACCTTTTCCCGAAGTTACGGTACCAATTTGCCGAGTTCCTTCTCCCGAGTTCTCTCAAGCGCCTTAGAATACTCATCTCGCCCACCTGTGTCGGTTTGCGGTACGGTCTCGTATGACTGAAGCTTAGAGGCTTTTCTTGGAACCACTTCCGATTGCTTCAG
>NZ_JBGLYQ010000106.1:0-1395 GCF_047304105.1 Duganella sp. Dugasp56 | reverse complement strand
TCTGTATATGGACTCCTCCTCGTTTGCAAACATTCCGTCTTTGACTTTCAGGTACGACTGCTCACGTATATTCGGTCTCTAACTGCATTGCCTGTCGTCGGGCAAGGACCATAATGGGCTATTCGCGCGCTGGCTCCCAATTGCTTCTTCGGGCTTGGAGGCCGCAGACGTTGTCGGGTTCTGCCAGCGCCGGTTCGACCTGTTGGCCATCATCGGCATGTTTCGCAATCGTGGTTGGATACTCCTTTTTACGTACTGACTGCTCTACTGTTTAAACTGCTACTGCCCCGGGCTGGTAATCAGTGCCCTTGGTCATCATCGCCCAGGCGATACGCGCCGTCTTGTTGGCCAGCGCGACCGCGGCGATGTTGTGATGCCTTGTCTGCGCGATGTGCGTTACCCAGCGACTCATCCGATCATTCTTGCTGGCCGCCGTTCGTAACACTGAACGGGCCCCATGAATCAACAGCGTTCGTAGCTGTGCGTCGCCTCGCTTCGTAATACCCAACAATCGTTCTTTGCCGCCTGAGCTGTTTTGCCTTGGCGTCAGCCCCAGCGATGCCGCCATCTGCCTGCCACTGCTAAACTGCTTTGCGTCGCCGACGTTGGCCACAATCGCGGTCGCGATGATCGGGCCGACGCCGCGCAGTTGCTGCAACCTGGTGGCGACCGGATCGGTGGCCGCCGCAATTTCTATTTCCTGATCCAGTTCCTTGACCCGGAGTTCCAGGTTCAGCAGATCGAGCCACAAGCCGCGCAGCATCCGACGGAAACGTAACGTCAATCCATTCTCCAGATCGTCCAGCCAACAAGGAATGGCGGCTCTCAGCTGTATCATTTCCCTTGGCGCCACCAGGCCATACTCACTACACAGGCCTCGGATCTGGTTGCCCTTCGCGGTGCGCTGGCTGCACAACTCCGCCCTGATGCGGTGTATCGCCTGCAGGTCTTGCTGCTCGACCGATTTGACCGCGACGAAACGCATGCTCGGGCGGCTCATCGCCTCGCATATCGCCTCCGCATCATTCGCGTCGTTCTTGTTGCTCTTCACGTACGGCTTGACGAACTGCGGCGCGATGAGCTTCACCGTGAAGCCGCGTTTCTGCAATTGCCGGGCCCAATGATGCGCGCCGCCGCAAGCTTCCATACCGATCTCGCAGCCGGGTTCAATCTTCTCCAGCAACGCCGCCAGCCATTCCGCCCGGCCCAGCTTCTTGCGCCATACAACCTTTTCGCAACGATCAACCCCGTGCACTTGAAAGACGCTCTTGGCGAGATCGACGCCGACGCGGATAATCTTCATGGTGGACTCCTTCTCTCAACTGGTTGTGTCGAAACTCCAGTTTAGGCGCATCGACGCCGATAGGTGAGGAGGAGTCCATCCCATTGCTTCTG
>NZ_JBGLYQ010000105.1:0-1810 GCF_047304105.1 Duganella sp. Dugasp56 | reverse complement strand
GATTATGAGGCGTTTCGAATGTTTCGTCAAGCACTACATTTTCTTCTCTTTTCCCGCAACACTCAGCATTTGCATGCACCGTTTTGCGGGGAGGCGAACTATAGCAAAGGCAGGCCGGTATCCGCAAGGCTTATTTTCCGAACTACTACAATCGCGGCCTCTCGACTCAGCAAGAATAGCGGGCGCTTTCCTGATCCTGTCGTTCTATTCGGAAGTGGTGGCATGGGTGTTCGCGTATGTCTTCAAGGCCATCGACGGCTCTACCCTCAGTAGCGATCGCTGCTGTGGCAGTGGGGCGTGCTCGCCTTCATCGGCGGCATTCTGGTGATGATCACCTTACTGCGCTACGTGTCACCGGTGCTGATCCTGCTGGTGATGCTCAAGGGATTGAATATGTTTTAATCCAACGGTCTTGCTCTTTTTTACCCTGGCCATTGCAGGTTGCATATACTGTCCTCATCGTGAATTCCTCAGGCCGCAAGAATGAACCAGAGCGAGATCCCTGTAGTACCGATGCCGACGATCCTGATCGTCGATGACTCGCTGTCCTACCTGGCCGCGCTGCTGGACCGCCTGGAGCGGCACGGCTTCATGATCGTGCTGGCGCAGACCGCCGCCGAAGGGCTGATGCGCGCGGAGTTCGCCGAGCCCGATCTGATCCTGTTGGATGTCGTCATGCCCGACATCGACGGTTTCGAGGCTTGCCGCCGCCTCAAGGCCGGCAAGACCACCAAGGATATACCCGTCATCTTCATGACCGGCCTCACCGACCCCAAACAAAAAGTGACGGGCTTCGATGCCGGCGGGGTCGACTACATCACCAAGCCGTTCCAGATCGAGGAAGTGCTGGCGCGCATCAACACCCACCTGGCGCTGCGCAGGGCGCACCGCGAGCTACAGGACATGGTGGGCACCCTGGCCAAGGCGCGCGAGGACATTGTGCGCAACGAAAAGCTGGCCGGACTGGGGGCGATGGTGGCCGGCATCGCGCACGAGCTGAATACGCCGATCGGCAACAGCCTGATGGCCGCCACCACCTTTGAAGTGCAGACCGACGACATCGGCCAGCATCTCGCCAGCGAAGGCGTCATCACACGCAAGGAGTTCGAGCACTACATCCAGAATGCGCGGCTGTCCGTGGACATCCTGAGCCGCAACCTGCATCGCGCGGCCGACATCGTCACCAACTTCAAACAGGTGGCGGTCGACCAGACCAGCTCGCAGCGGCGCAGCTTTTTATTGGCCGAGGTTGTGGCGGGCAATGTGCTGACCTTGCAGCCCACCATCAAGCGCACGCCGTTCGTCATCAAGCAGCATGTACCGGAAGACTTGATGATGGAGAGTTATCCCGGCCCGCTGGGCCAGGTGATTACCAACTTGATCAACAACGCCATCGTGCACGCCTATGATGGCCGCCGAGATGGCCTGATTGCAGTGACGGCGCAGTTGTCCGCGCAAGGGTTGGTGACGCTCGGCGTGGAAGACCACGGTGTCGGCATTCGGCGCGAGGATGTGCCGCGTATCTTCGATCCATTCTTCACCACCAAGCTGGGCGTCGGCGGTTCAGGGCTGGGCCTGAACATCGTGCACAACATTGTCACTGAAATCCTCGGCGGCACGATCAGCGTCAGCAGCGAACTGGGCGGGGGTACCCGCTTCACGCTGATGCTACCGATGTCGGCGCCGGTGAAATAAAAAAACCCCACCAGGATCACCTGGTGGGGTTTTTTCTTTATAACTAGCCTGACGATAACCTACTTTCACACTGGTTGCAGCACTATCATCGGCGCAGAGTTGTTTCACGGTCCTG
>NZ_JBGLYQ010000104.1:0-2354 GCF_047304105.1 Duganella sp. Dugasp56 | reverse complement strand
TGTCCCCATCGTCTAGAGGCCTAGGACATCACCCTTTCACGGTGAGTACGGGGGTTCGAATCCCCCTGGGGACGCCAAACATGCAAAAAGCCGCCTTGAGCGGCTTTTTGCATTTCAGGGCTGGTGCCGCGGGATCACCACATGATGGGATTGTAGGGCGCCGGTATCGGCCAGCGGCCCACATGCAGCTGCGGCCATTGCGAGCCGTAGGCCATCTGCGACCTCGCCACGTCCAGCCCCAGCGGATCGTAGACCGCGCCGCCGCCCATCAAGCCGGCCATATTGCCGCCGAATTGACTGCCCAGCTGGCTTCCCAACTGCGCGCCCAGTTGAGACCCCAGCGTCGTCGCCGACATCGGCGCCATCACGCCGGCCTGCTGCGGCGCCACGGCTTGCGCCGGCTGTTGTACCGCCTGCGCCTGCAGGCCGACCGCCACCAGCACATCCGGCAAGCCGTAACCGGTGCGGCTCTGGTCGGCCAGGCTGACACGGTGCGCGCTGGCGCGGATGATCTGGAACAAGCGCTCGACACGCTCGGCGCCGCGCGCCTTGTACTGCGGGGTCTGGAAGTCCGGGTGGTGCGCCAGCGTCAGCGCGGCCAGTCCCGTCACGTGCGGAGTCGCCATCGAGGTGCCGTCCCAGGCCGCGAAATTATTCGGCGGCACGCAGGACGTGATCGCCACGCCCGGCGCGCACACCGCCACCTGCGGTCCGAAGCAGCTGAACTTGGCGGTGAAAAAGCCGTAGGCGTCGACGTTCTGGTCCAGCGTCTGCGCGTGGTAGCTGTCGGCCGGGAACTCGTCGAGCTTGCCGACCGCCGCCACCGCCAGCACATTCGGCGACGACGCCGGATACTGCACCGCGCCGCCCGAATTGCCGGCCGCCACGATGCAGGCGATGCCGGCCCGCTTGGCGCGCACGATCTGCTGCTCCAGCGCCTCCGACACTTCGGCCCCGCCCAGGCTCAGGTTGACCACGTCGATCTGCTTGTCGATGCAGTACTCCAGCGCGTCGATCAGCTGGCTGACCTGGCCGCCGGGGAACAGCTTGCAGGCGTGCACTTCCGCCTCCGGCGCGAAGCCGCGGATGCCGGACGCGATGTCGGCCGCCGCGATCACGCCGGCGCAGTGCGAGCCATGGCCCAGCGTGTCCTGGTCCCAGCCCTCGGGATTGGTTTTCTTGTTCAGCACGTCGAAGCCGGCCCGGATGCCGCGCAGGTTGTCATGCGTGGTGGCGGCGCCCGAGTCGATGATGGCGATCTTGATGCCCTGGCCCCGATAATTGCCGGGCAGCTGGTCCAGCCGCATCGCCTTCTGGCCCCAGCCGTAGGCGCGCTGGCGCGGGAAGCCCGCCAGCGCCGGCCAGTCCGACAGCGCGCGCAGCACCACCACATTGGCCTCGTCGGTGCTGATGTCGGGATCGCGCTGGTAGAAGCTCCAGTAGTCGGCCTTGGGCTTGACGTACAGGCCGCTCACCGATTCGGGCGTTTCGCCGAACAAGGTCAGCGTGACCCGGCCGTTGGCGTCGGTCACGCCGCTGGCCGGCAGCATGCTGCCGAACAGCGACACTTCGGCGTCGGCCAGCGGCACGCCGTCCTTGCCGGTCACGCTGATGGAGGCGTTCAGCACCGGACCGCCGCCCATGGTCGGCGTCACGCCGGTCACCAGCGAGGGCTGGCGCATCAGCGACGGTTCCATCAGCGCCAGGTGCTGGTCGCGTTCGACCAGCAGGCGGCCCTGGCCTTGCTGATGCAGCACGGCCGCTTTTTGTTCCGTCATGCGCGCCACCAGGACGCCCTGGCTGCCGCCCATGCCGTCGGCCAGCGCGCCCAGCACGGATTTCGGGCCGACCGTGTCGACCACCTCGATATCCTTGCTGCTGCGCAGCGCCTGTTCCAGCGCCGAGAACTGCAGCGGCTGCAGGCCCAAGGTCTGCAAGCCTTCTATCTGGCGCGGGGCGATGACGAATTGTTTTTTGCGGGCGCCGACCACACGGCCGGCGCCGCTGGGGGCATCGCCGGCGCTATCGGCGGACGCGCGCGCTTCGTTGCCGCCGGCGCCGGATCCGCTGATCGAGCCGGAACTGCCGGCGGCCGAACTGCGGCTGGAGCGTCCGGCGTTTTCAGCCGGCGCGGCGGAGGGTTCGCCGCCAGAGGCGGCGGGGTCCGACGACATCGATGCGCCGTCGTTGGGAGTCTTGGCCATGGGTATTCCTTTCAAATCGGGTCGGCCTGCGCGCGGTCGAACATCGACAGCGGCTGGTCCGGTTCTATCGTCAATTGCTGGGAAGGCGGGGGGGGGGGGGGGGGGGGCAATGACCCCACCCCCGCCCCGGGTGGGGGGGGGGTGTTATGA
>NZ_JBGLYQ010000103.1:0-2551 GCF_047304105.1 Duganella sp. Dugasp56 | reverse complement strand
CCCCCCCCCCCCCCGGGCGGCATCGCTGGCTGCGGCGCTGCCGGCGGCGGCCAGCGCTGCCGCTGCTGTCTCGGCTGCTTCCGCAGCCAGGGCGGCGGAGCTGGCGGCGCCGGCGGTGGCCGAGGTTGTCGCGGTGGCGGCTGCGTCGGCGGTCACGGTGGCGGCCGGTGCGGCGGGCTGGTTGAATGCGGCCACCAGGGCCAGCATGTCCGCTACCGGATCGGCTTGCGCCGCGTCCTGGGCGTCGCTGGCGGCGGTGTCGCTGTCGCTGTCGGCCTTGGCGTCAGCGGTGGCGGTCTTGGCTGGGGCCGGAGCGGCGGCGGTGGCCGGTGCTTCGCTGCGGGCGCCCGGCTGGACGTCGTTGTTGTCGGGCGCGTCGGCCTGCTTGTTCTGCGGTGCGGCCGGTTTGGCCGGCGCGGCCTGCTTGGGCGCCGACGAGCGCGAGGCGGCCGGATGTTCCGGCGCCCTGGACGGGGCGTTGCTTGCGGCATTGGCCTGGCGCTGGTCCATCTCGCGCGACAGCGCCTGCTTGAACGCATTGTCCGCGCCGCCGGCATTCAGATTCAGGTTGACCTTGGGCGCGGCGACCGCGTTGGCGTTCAGCGTCGGAATTTGGAGGTTAGGGGTTTGCATGTTCGCGCCGTGTCGGTTAGTCGATCTGTCATAAATCAGCGTTTGTAATACGCCTGCCGTGCTGCGTGTTCGTCCATCTGCTTCTGGTCGCGCTTGTTTTCCACCTTCAGCGCTTCCGCCGCCGCCCTGTCGTTCAGGGTGGAGTAGGACATGCGCTTGCGCTCGGCGGCCTGCCAGGAGGCTTTTTCCTGGTCGCCGCGGTATTCCGCGTGCCGTATCATTTCCAGCTGGCCCTTGACCGCCACGTCCAGCTTTTCCATGAAAGCCTGGAAATTGCGATAAGCCATCGGCGTAATCCCGGCCGCCTGCGCCGCTTCGAAGCGTTTCGCGTACTCGTCGCGGTAGCCGACCAGCATCTGGTGCTTCTGTTTGGCATCGTCCACGGCCTTGAGCGCGGCACCCAGCCGCTTGGCGGCGTCGTCGGTTTCCCGGCGCGCCAGGTCCATCAGTGTTTCAAGTTGCGCTTTGGAAGCCATGATGAATCAATTATAGGTGGCTGTTGCCGGCGTCAATCAGTCGAACAGAGAGGTAAGTTGGCCCAAGCTCTCGCCCATGGTCACCTGTTCGGAGATTTGTTGCTGGAGAAAGTTTTCTATGCGGTCATGCAATTGGATCGCCTGGTCCAGCACCGGATCGCTGCCCGGCGCATAGGCGCCGACGCTGATCAGGTCGCGGCTGCGCTCGTAGCGCGAGAACAGCTGCTTCAGGTAGCGCGCCTTGGTCTGGTGCTCGGGCGAGGTGATCGAATGCATGGCCCGGCTGATCGATTGTTCGATGTCGATGGCGGGGTAGTGGCCGGCTTCCGCCAGGCGGCGGTTGAGCACGATGTGGCCGTCGAGAATCGCGCGCGCCGAGTCGGCGATAGGATCCTGCTGGTCGTCGCCCTCGGTCAGCACGGTGTAGAAGGCGGTGATCGAGCCGCCGCCCATCTCGCCGTTGCCGGCGCGTTCGACCAGGATAGGCAGCTTGGCGAACACCGACGGCGGATAGCCCTTGGTGGCCGGCGGTTCGCCGATGGCCAGCGCGATCTCGCGCTGGGCCATGGCGTAGCGGGTCAGCGAATCCATGATCAGCAGCACGTTCTGGCCCTTGTCGCGGAAGTGCTCGGCGATCGCCGTGGCGTAGGCCGCGCCCTGCAGGCGCATCAGCGGCGGCGTGTCGGCCGGGGCCGCCACGACGACGGAACGGGCCAGGCCTTCCTCGCCGAGGATCTGCTCGATGAATTCCTTGACTTCGCGGCCCCGTTCGCCGATCAGGCCGACCACGATGACGTCGGCCTCGGTGTAGCGCGCCATCATGCCCAGCAGCACCGACTTGCCGACGCCGGAGCCGGCGAACAGGCCCATGCGCTGGCCGCGGCCGACGGTCAGCATGGCGTTGATCGAGCGCACGCCGACGTCCAGCGTTTCGGTGATCGGCGCGCGGCCCAGCGGGTTGGCGGGACGGGTGTTGATCGGCGCGCTGTCGCTGGCATTCAGCGGGCCCAGGTTGTCCAGCGGGCGGCCGGCGCCGTCGAGCACGCGGCCCAGCAGTTCCGCGCCGACCGGCAGGTGGCGCGCGCGGTCGCTGGGGCGGCGGCGCGGATGGTTGACGGTGCCGGGGCGGGGGATCGCCGGCTCGACCGGGAACACGCGGGTGCCCGGCACCACGCCCTCGACGTCGCTTTGCGGCATCAGGAACAGCTTGTCGCCCTCGAAGCCGACCACTTCGGCCTCGATCTTGCCGCCGGACGGCAGCGGCACGGTGCAGGCGGCGCCGACGGCCAGGCGCAGGCCGACCGCCTCCATCACCAGCCCGGCCACGCGCGTGACGCGGCCCGACACCTGCATCGGCTCGACAAAGCCGACCAGCGCGGTGCAGTCGTTCAGATAGGATTTCCAGCGGCCCGCGTGCAGGGCGGTGGTGGGGGCGGCAGGGA
>NZ_JBGLYQ010000102.1:0-2798 GCF_047304105.1 Duganella sp. Dugasp56 | reverse complement strand
AAAGTTTCTCGACCCGTTCGATCATCACTACACCGGCATCGTGCCGCTGTCGTCGGGCGCAGGCACCACGTTGCCGGGCGCGGCGCCGGCCGCCGGCCGGGGCGCGGGCGCGGGGCCCGGACGGCGTCCGGGCCCGAACAGACGCTTAGCCGCCCTGGATCTCGATATTGGTGCCGTCGGGACCGGCGCCTTTACCTTTGACCGCTTCCAGCTTCTCCGGATCGACGCCCAGCATGCCGGCCAGTTTCTGCAGTTCCTCCGGCGAGATGGTGCCGTCCTGCAGCTTCTTCAGCAGCTTCTTGATGTCGTCTTCGCTTTCGCCACCGCTCTTGGCCGGTTCCGACTGGGCGGCGCGGTTGGTCAGTTCCTTGTTGATGGCGTCTTTTTGCCACGGTTCCATGCCGGGTTTGCCGAGTGCGCTCAGCAGATCGCCCGACGAAGCGTTCTTCAAGCCGGAAGCGAACGAATCCATTTCACCTGCGGATGGGATGCCGCTCGCGCCGCTGCTGCCCGTAAAAGTAACATTTAAGCCCATGGTATGTCCTTTGGAAGTTGAGGGAATTTTTACTGCAAAAATGGGTGGTCGGATTTTTTACTAAAGTTCCCATGGTTGCCGTGAGGAAGATGCCGATGAAAAATAATCCGCAAATAAATGCCGGCTGCGGGAACCGGCGCGCCTTGCGTTGCGACCCATGGAAGACCGTCTTGCTTCTTGACTGCAGTACAGGCGGCATTTTTTAAACAACTGAGGAGTTAATTATGGCAATGGGAGTCCCAGCAGGTGGAGCGGTAGGTGCCGGTATGGCGGTCGCGGCTCAAGAAGCCACCAACGCAGAAGGCGAAATGGTCGATGGCGACAACGCCAAAGTGAAGTTCCAGAAAAAGGGCCGCGATAACTCGCTGGCGCTGATCTGATCGGGCACCATCGCATGAGATAGTGCTTCCTCGGGATGGGCGGCGCGCATGCCTGGCGTTGCCCATCCTGTTTCCGCCGGCGGCGGCATATCATTCTTTTGAAAGGCACACCATGGCCACCTTCCAAAGCCAACTCGGTAGTGGATACGCATCGCAGGACAATCCCGGCTTGAAGCAGGGCACACCCAACTCCATGGTCAGCGCGGCCCAGCAGGGATCGGCGCAGGCGATGGAATTCCAGCTGTGGGTATCGCAGCAGGCAACCTCGCTGGCCAAGCTGAAGATTTTCAGCACCATGGCAAAAAGCGTCAACGACCAGCAATAACCGAGGAGGTCGACATGAGTGTATCCACCAGCAGCACCGGTTCCATCAGCGCTGGCGCGCGCGCCGGCGGCAGCGAGGCCCGCGCCAATATGGCGGGGGTCAGCGCCGCCGCCGCCAACGTCGACAACGTCAACGTGTTCACCAAATTCATCAAGAAGGCCGAAGAGGCCGCGCAGTCCGCCTTGTAGGCCGCGGCGCCACATACCGGCGTGCGCCGGCTTCCCCTGTTGCTTGTCGCCGGATCGCCGCTGCGCGGTCCGGCGCGTCCGTCGTGGGCGCGCGGCGGCCGCGTTACCCATGCAGATAGCGTGACGCCGCCGGAACTATTGCAAATGCACCGCGACTTATTTGCGAGTCCGCGCGGACCAGCTCCCTGACGGGCCATGCAATTTCAGATGAGTCGGGCAGGCCGGATAGCGAGACGTGTTCAAGAATGTTTCAGACCCCCACCATTTTCGGAGAAAAGCATGTCGTCAACAGTCACCACTACCACCACCAGCACTACCTATACCACGGAGGATCCTTCCGGCTTCGTCGGCACCCTCAAGCTGACCGGCGCGCCCTCCAACCCGGAAGAAGTGGACATCGCACTGCACGACCCAGGCAACGACAAGAACTACAAGCAGGAGGTCAACAACTGGCTGAACAGCCTGCCCATCCCCGACAGCGTCAAGGACATGATCCGCACCAACATGGGATTGACCGGCGGCGGCAACCAGCCATCCGAGTCCGGCGCGGCCAAGACCATCAACGACTTCCAGAAAAATAACAACATCGGTCTGCTGTCGAGCTCGCAGATGAAGCAGATGGCCGATACCGGCTACCTGACCGGCAAGGACGGCAAGACCGTCCAGGTGCCGCCCGACGTGCAGGCCGCCGCCAAGGTCTTCATGGCCAACGACGCCGCCTTCTTCAAGAAAATGGAATCGGCCACCAACGGCAAGCACGACGGCCAGCTGGGCCAGGGCGACTACGGCAACGCGGTCAAGGACGGCACCATCCAGGCCAATGGCGGCAGCAACGGCAACAACGGCCCGACCGGCATTCCAAAGGACAGCTTCATGAGCGCGGTCATGAACGGCCACGTGTCGCCCAACCGTCCGTCCGAATACGGCGCCGCCAAGACCATCAACGACTTCCAGAAAGAACACAATATCGGCCTGCTGTCCGATACCCAGATGAAGCAGATGGCCGACACCGGCTACCTGACCGGCAAGGACGGCAAGACCATCCAGGTGCCGCCCGAAGTGCAGGACGCCGCCAAGACCTACATGGCCAACGACGCGGCGCTGTTCAAGAAACTGGAATCGGCCACCGACGGCAAGCACGACGGCCAGTTGGGGCAGGGCGATTTCAACCACGCGGTCAGCGACGGCAGCATTGCGCCCAACTACGGCACCAACGGCACGCCGACGCCGGGCGGCCAGCCGCCGGTCACCGGCAGCGGCAATACCGGCAACACCAATCTGCCGTCCGATTCGAGCGCGGTCAACACCATCAAGAACTTCCAGAACGACAAGAACACCGGCATGCTGTCCGACACCCAGATGAAGCAGAT
>NZ_JBGLYQ010000101.1:0-3213 GCF_047304105.1 Duganella sp. Dugasp56 | reverse complement strand
CTACGGTGGCGGCGGGTCTCCGGGGTCTGGTTTTGTACACCCCCGTCCAAACACCGCCTTTAAACCCCCCCCCACCACACGGGGGCCCTCAACTTTCGATGGTGCAGGCCGCCGTTTTTATTTCAGACAGCGATAGATTAGTGGTGTGGCGGAACCGGTGCGGCATCGGCCACAGCGGTCGCGGCGGCGGCCTGGATCTCGGGGACGGCGGCATGGCGCCGCAGGATGGTCTCGGCGAATTTTTCGCCCAGGAACATGCCAAGGAAACCGATGAAGACCACTGCCGGCGGCAGCGCCGAGGGGATGCGGAACACCGCATAAATCAGACCGACCAATATGCCGGTCAGCAGGGAAATAGCGTAATTTTTCATGATGGGGTAGGGCGCGGGAAGGCCCGGACGGAGCGTCCCGCGCATCGCGTCGTTAGTTGATGCCGCCGTGGGGATCATGGCCGGCGGTGGGGCTGGCGTGCAGCAGGGTTTCCAGGCGTTCGGCGCCGTCCGGCGACAGATTGCCTTTTTTCATGTTGTCGAGCAGGCCCTGGAGTTCCTTCTTTTCCTCGGGCGTGCAGTCCTTGCCGATCTCGCCGTGGTCCAGGCGGTGCTGCAGCTCCTGGCCGATGGCGGCCTTCTGCCACCTTTCCAGATGACCGTTTTCGGCCAGGTTCAGCAGGTCGCCGGCCGATTTGTTTTCGTTCTCCTTGTGAAATTCCTTCATATCGTGGACGTCGTTCTTGTTCAATTCGAACGGGTTGATCTGCCCGTTGCCGTTCAGTGCGATGGTCATGGTTTGCCTATCGGTGTGGTTGAGGAATTTATAAGTGGCGCCATGCGGCAGCGAGTTCCGTGCCTTGCGCGGTGTCGATGGAACGAACGCCGCGCGTCCGCCACCCATGGCCATACCCACTCAGAAAGGATGTGCATGATGCGTACCTGGTTCTCTCCGCCGGCCGCCGGCCGCGACAGCGTAGCCCTGTACCACGCCCGGCAACGCGTGACACAACGGATCAAGCTGCTCAAGCAGCAGCGGCGCGCGCCGCGCGGCGCCTGGCTGCGCGGCTGGCTCGGGGCCCTGTCGGAATAGGGGCGCCGCAGGCCGGCCCTGTGCCGGCCCGCGCCTTACAACATCTCGAGCGCGCGCGCGGTCTGGTCGACCGCCGCTTTCAGCTTGCCCAGCAGTTGCTCGATGTCGTCGCGCGTGCTCACCAGCGGCGGCGCCATGATGATGCGGGCGGACTGGGGCCGCACGATCAGGCCCTGTTCGAGCGCCTTGCGCGTGCAATAGGCGCCGACGCCGCCCTCGTTCATGAAGCGGCGCCTGCCGTCCCTGGCGGCCACCAGCTGCAACGCCGCCACCATGCCGGCGCCCTGGATCTCGCCGACCATCACGTGCTCGCCGAATACTTCGCGCAGCCGGCGCTGGAAGTAGGGGCCGGTGTGCTGGCGCACCTGCTCGACAATGCCGCCCTCGTCCAGCAATTGCAGATTGGCCAGCGCCACCGCCGCCGCCGCCGGATGGCCCTGGTAGGTCAGGCCGTGGGCAAAGACGCCGCCTTTTTCCGCCAGCGCGCTGGCGATCCGCGTCGACAGCACCAGCCCGCCCATCGGGATATAGCCCGATGTCAGCGCCTTGGCGATGGTGAGCGTGTCCGGCTGAAAATCGAAGTGCTGATGGGCGAACCATTGTCCGGTGCGACCGAAGCCGCCGATCACCTCGTCCGCGCACAGCAGCACGTCGTGCTTGCGGCAGATGCGCTGGATCTCGGGCCAATAGCTGGCCGGCGGGAAGATCATGCCACCGGCGCCCAGGAAGGGCTCGGCCACGAAGGCCGCCACCCGTTCGCTGCCCAGCCGCAGTATGGCCTGTTCCAGCTTGCCTGCGGCCTGCAGGCCGAACTCGTGCTCGGTCAGCGCGCCGCCGTCGCCATACCAGTACGGCTCGTCGATATGGTGCACGCCGGGAATGGGCAGGTCGCCCATCTCATGCATCAGCTTCATGCCGCCCAGCGAGGCGCTGCCGACGGTCGAGCCGTGGTAGCCGTTGCGCAGGCTGATGAACTGCTTCTTGTCGGGCTTGCCGGCCACGTCCCAATAGCGCCGCACCACCCGGATCAGCGTTTCGTTGGCTTCCGAACCCGAGTTGGTGTACAGGATCTTGCTGAAGTCGCCAGGCAGCAGCTGCAGCAGCTTGGCCGACAGGCGCACCACGGCGGGGTGGGTGATATTGAAGTACTGGCTGCAGAAGGACAGCTGCTGCAGTTGCTGGGTGGCGGCGGCGATCAGTTCCGGCCTGGCGTAGCCGACGGCGGTGCACCACAGGCCGGACATGCCGTCCAGGAAGCGGTTGCCTTCGCTGTCCCACAGGTGGACGCCTTCGCCCCGCACCATGATCCTGGTGGCGCCGGTATCGACGCTGTTGTTGTCTTCGAAGGGCAGCAGATGCACGGCGCCGTGGATGGATCGGTATTCCTCGGTGCGATGGGGTAAGGCCGGGTGTTTGTTCATGGCGTTTTCCGGTAGAGGGGAGGGACCGCTCCGGAGCCGGAACGGCGCATGGACGTGGGTGGACAGGGGCAGGCGCCGGGTTCCATCGGTTCCCTGCCGCCGGGATTTCTTCTTATTGCAGCGGGGGAACTGCAACGGCATCGGCGTTGACCCATCTGAATCGACTTGGGTACAAAAAATGAAAATAAATAAAGGATCAGATGTGCTAGAACGCTACCGTGCCCTGATCGGGCAGTTATGCAGGAAGTTTGATATCCCTGAACCGGGGATCATGTATCAGGCGGCGCAGCTGCCGCTGGGGGATGTGAATTTCACGCTGTTCCACGGCGGGCTGATCGTGCCCGACAGCGTGCTGGTGTACTGCGAATTCGGCGTGCTGCCGCCGCAGTCGCGCGAGCGCATGCTGTTGCGTCTGCTGGAAACCAATGCGTATTTATTCGGCGTGAACAGCCCGGCCTTCACCTACCAGGCGGACCGCAACATGATCGGGCTGATGTGCCGCTTTGCCCTGGAGGAGGCGACGCTGGAGTCGACCGTGGAATTATTGGAATTCTTTGCCGGCATGGCCAGGCGCTGGCGCCAGGATCATTTTCTGTTTGCGATCTATTGAGGGAGGGCCGGCAGGCGGCGCCCGCCCCCGCAAAAAAGACGCGGCGGCCGAGGCCCGGGCCCCGCCGGGGGGGGCGGCCCCGGGCCCGCCCCCCCCCCC
>NZ_JBGLYQ010000100.1:0-4393 GCF_047304105.1 Duganella sp. Dugasp56 | reverse complement strand
AGGACCGTGAAACAACTCTGCGCCGATGATAGTGCTGCAACCAGTGTGAAAGTAGGTTATCGTCAGGCTAGTTATACCTAAAAACCCCCACCAGCCAGAACGCGCTCAAGATCGCGTTCAGTGCAGGTGGGGGTTTTTTTCGTCTGTACGGCAGTGACAATCGCCTCTACGCAACGCGCTGAACCAATTGCTGTGCAGGCACAGAATTGAGTTGTATCATTAGCTATTGCACCAGATGGCGGGGTGCGGGGTGAAATGTTTAATTGACTAGGGGTGCACTCATGTCTGCAGAAAGAAAATATCGTCTGGTAACACGCAGCGACTTCGACGGGTTGGTGTGCGCTGTACTGCTGAAGCACCTGAATATGATCGACGAAATCCTGTTCGTCCATCCGAAGGACATGCAGGATGGCAAAATCGCCATCAGCGACAACGATATTACGACCAACTTGCCGTACGTCGCCGGCGTCCACATCGCGTTTGACCACCATTTGTCGGAAACCATCCGCAATACCGGCGAGCGCAAGAACCACGTGATCCATCCCGAAGCGCCGTCCGCCGCGCGTGTGGTGTACGACTACTACGGCGGCGAAAAGGCCTTCCCCTTGTCGTGGAACGACATGATGGTGGCGGTGGACAAGGGCGACGCGGCCCGCTTCAACGAGCAGGAAGTGCTCAATCCTGAGGGCTGGGACCTGCTGAACTTCCTGATGGACGCGCGCACCGGCCTGGGCCGCTTCCGCGAGTTCCGCATCTCGAACTACAATCTGATGATGGACCTGATCGACGCCTGCAAGAACCACACGATCGAGCAGATCATGGAAATGCCGGACGTGAAGGAACGCAAGGACCTGTACTTCGAGCACAGCGAAAAGTGCAAGGAGCAGATCCGCCGTTGCGCCACCATCCACAAGAACCTGGTGGTGCTGGACTTGCGCAACGAGGAGGTCATCTTCGCCGGCAACCGCTTCATCATCTATGCGATGTTCCCGCAGACGAATATCTCGATTCACGTGCTGTGGGGTCTGAAGAATCAGAACACGGTGTTCGCCACCGGCAAGTCGATCCTGAACAAGACATCGAAGACCAATATCGGCGCACTGATGCTGGAATACGGTGGCGGGGGACATGAGAACGCCGGCACCTGCCAGGTCGACAATGAACGCTCAGAGGAAGTGCTGGGAGCGTTGATCGCCAGGATCAATTCCGAGGGTTAAACGTAAAAAAGGCGCTCAGTGAGCGCCTTTTCTTATTCCGCCTCTTTTTCAGGAAGGGCGACCTGGTTGTCCGTGCTGAACTGGTAATCCTTGAACACGTGTTCCGCGCTGAGCAGCTGGTAATCGCCGTTGGCTTTCTTGTGCGAGGTATCCTTCAGGCGGTAGGTGTAGTGGCCGCAGGTCCAGCAGTTGAAGTTGCGCATGTGGGTGCACAAACAGGTCTTGTCCATCACCACGATGTTCTTCTCGTCCGGATGCGCCGCCACTTCGCGGTTGTACGAGTTGATGTAGGCACAGTTGCCGGTCGCGTCCAGCAGGTAGCCGTAGGATTCGCAGCCCGGACGGATGCCGGCGCCGATCGCTGGCGTGCTCTTCAGCATGCGCATCGGATAGCCGGTCGGCGAGATGCCGTTGACGATGATGTCTTCTTCCGACGCCTTGAAGTATTCCTGCTTGACCTTGGCCGGCAGGCCGCACTCGTTGGTGACGGTGAAGCGGGTCGCCACCTGCACGCCCGCCGCGCCCGCTTCGAGGAAGCGCACGGCGTCGCTGCCGGTGAAGATGCCGCCGGCCGCGATCAGCGGGATGTCCAGGTTCTCGGCCTTCAGGTAGTCCAGCAATTCCTGCGTGATGGTCATCAGGTCGTATTCGGCCCAGTCCATGCCGAAGCCCAGGTGGCCGCCGGCCAGCGGGCCTTCGACGATGATGTAGTCCGGCAGGCGGTCCAGCTTGGCGTTCTTGCGCAGGAAGATCTGCAGCGCGCGCACCGACGACACGATGATGCCCAGCTTGGCTTCGCGGAAGCGCGGGTGGTCGGCCATCAGCGCGAACGAGCCGAAGTGCAGGCCGGCCGACAGCGTGATGCCATCGATGCCGGCGTCCAGCGCCGCGTTCAAGCGGGTGCGCAGGGTTTCGCGCGGGCCGTTCATGGTCAGCTTTTCCATGCAGTTGACGAAGATCAGGCCCGGACCTTTCTTCGCGGCCATGGTGGCGCCGATGTGGCGGCGCTGCGCGTCGGCCAGGCGCTCCAGGTCGAACTGCACCACGGACTTGTCCATGTTGTTGATGTTGAACTTGTAGAACTTGGTCTTGTCCTTGACGAAGCTGGTATCGAACTTGCGGTCCGACACATCTTCCACCATCGCGTCGGAGATATGGCCGATGCCCCCCAGGCGGGCAGCTTCCAGAGCTAGTTCCGAAGTCGAAATATCCACACCCATTCCGCCGACCATGATGGGCACGTACTCATTTTTGCCAAATCGCAGGCGGAAATCATCAACACGTTTCATTGCTATCCTTAGACTACCGTAGTGGTTGCCGGGACGGAGCCCGGCGCTATGCATGGTGCGGTCGCGCGGTAGTACCCAGCATGGAGCTAGTTTTATTCTACTCCATGTGTACTACAGCATTGTGACGCCTCAAAAACCGGCGCGGAGGGGCGGCCGCAGCGGATCAGTCGCGGAAGTTATTGAATTCCAACGGCATTTCCGGGACATCCTTGCGCAGCATGGCCATCGCCGCCTGCAGGTCGTCGCGCTTGGCGCCGGTGACGCGCACGGCGTCGCCCTGGATGCTGGCTTGCACTTTCATCTTGCTGTCCTTGATGACGCGCACGATCTTCTTGGCGTCGTCGGACTCGATGCCGTTCTTGATCTTGATCACTTGCTTGACCTTGTCGCCGCCGACCTTCTTGATGTCGCCGTCTTCCAGGAAGCGCACGTCGACCTTGCGCTTGGCCAGCTTGTTGGTCAGCACATCGCGCACCTGCTGCAGCTGGAATTCGGAGTCGGCGACGACGGTCAGTTCGTTTTCCTTGTGCTCGACGGAGGCGCCGGTACCCTTGAAGTCAAAACGGGTGGCGATTTCTTTTTGAGATTGCTCGACGGCATTCTTCACTTCGATCATATCGGCTTCGGAGACTACATCAAACGACGGCATAACTATTTCCTTTTCGTGTGGCATGCAGCATGCGTCAAACCCGCTGCATCAAAGACTGACATTTTAACGGACAACCGGCTCCGTGCCGCCATATCGGCGGTGGTTTTTTACTTGTTTGGCTCTATAATCGATGAAATTTCCTGGTTTTCCCCTTCATGCATCCACAGTCCCTCATCCAGCATCAGTTCCCACTGCAGTCCCTCAACACTTTCGGCATCGCCGCGACCGCGCGCGCGTATTTGCGCGTGACGGAAACAGAGCAGTTGCTCGGCGTTTTGTCAGATCCCGTATGGGCCGCTTCGCCGCGGCTGGTGCTGGGGGGCGGCAGCAATCTGCTGCTGACCGGCGACTTCAACGGGCTGGTTTTGCACATCGCATTGCTGGGCCGCGAGATCGTCGGCGGGGACGAGCGCTGCCACTATGTGCGCGCGGCGGCCGGCGAGAACTGGCACGAATTCGTGCAGTGGACGCTGGATCAAGGCTTGGGCGGGCTGGAGAATCTGTCGCTGATCCCCGGCACCGTCGGTGCGGCGCCGATTCAGAACATCGGCGCCTACGGACTGGAGACCAAGGACGTGTTTCACAGCGTGACGGTGTTCGATCCGGCCAGCGGCACGACGCGCGCGATGGATGCGGCGGCCTGCCGCTTCGCCTATCGCGACAGCGTGTTCAAGCAGGACGGCGGCCGTCAGCTGATCATACTCGACGTGACCTTTGCGCTGCCGAAGCAGTGGCAGCCGAACCTGCGTTATGCGGAACTGGCGCAGGCGGTGGCGGAGCAGGGCATTGCTGAACCGACCGCGCGCCAGGTGGCCGACACGGTGATCGCGATCCGCCGCCGCAAGCTGCCCGATCCGGCGGTGATCGGCAATGCCGGCAGCTTCTTCAAGAATCCGGTGGTGACGGGCGCGCAGTGCGCGGCGCTGCTGGAACGGTTCCCGGCGCTGGTGCACCATCTGCAGCCGGACGGCACGGAGAAGCTGGCGGCCGGATGGCTGATCGATCAATGCGGATGGAAGGGGCGCAGCCTGGGCGCGGCGGGCGTGTACCCGAAGCAGGCGCTGGTGCTGGTGAATAACGGCGGTGCGAGCGGCGCCGACGTTGTGGCGCTGGCCAAGGCGATCCAGGCCGACGTGCAGGCGCGCTATGGCGTGCTGCTGGAACCGGAGCCGGTGTTTATCTAAGAATCGAGGTCAGAAACGGCGGGGTCAGTTCCGGCAATCTGCCACGCGTGGCAG